>CALBSG010000068.1 GCA_937927675.1 uncultured Paracoccaceae bacterium
CATGCAGGGTTGCCTTTCGTGGATCGACGAACCGATCGTTGCTGAGAAAAATATAAGCTTTTCAAAGATAGCCGTTCTGCGCCCAGATGATGAGACGCAACCGGCCTCTTTGCGGCCAGACATGGCCGAGCGGCCTCCGAAGCCGCTGGTCTGATCGCCGGGTGCCACGCGGCACCCGATCCCAGACCGACGCGCCTTGCGTCTTATTCGGAGTTTAATGACATGACACTGCTTTCCCGTCGCGGCTTTCTGGCCGCAAGTTCCGCTGCAGCCTTGCCGCTTTTCCTGCCCCTTTCCGCCATGGCCGCACCGCTGCGCCAATTGCGTGCCACCACCCGCACGCTGGATATTGGCGGGCGCGCCATCACCGTGAAGGGCATTCTTGATGCCAATGGCCGCAGCGGCGTGATGCTGGAGCCGGGCGAGGCCTTTCGGCTTGATCTGGTCAATGAGCTGACCGAGGACACCATCCTGCACTGGCACGGCCAGCACGCGCCGAATGCGCAGGACGGGGTGCCGGATATGCCGCAACCCGCACTGAAGCCGGGCGAGACGCGCAGCTTTGATTTCGCGGCACGTCCGGGAACCCACTGGATGCATTCCCATATTCCGGTGCAGGAAATGGACTTGCTTGCTGCGCCTCTGATCGTGCGCAGCGCCGACGATGCCGCGCAGGATCGGCAAGAGGTCACGATCCTGCTGCATGATCTCAGCTTCCGACCGGCCGCCGAAGTGCTGGCCGAAATCACGGCGGGTGCCGCGATGGGTGGGCATGACATGTCCAACATGGGGGGTGGTGCAGGGTCAGAAGGCGGAGATATGGCCATGCCGGGCATGGATCATGGCACCATGCAGATGGGCGGCATGACCATGGGGGCGATGGACCTGAATGATTTCGCCTTCGACGCCTATCTGGCCAATGACCGCACGCTGGACGACCCCGAAGTTGTGACTGTTGACAAGGGTGCCCGCGTACTTTTGCGCATCATCAACGGCGCTGCGGCGACGGTGTTCTGGGTTGATACCGGTGCCTTGCCCGGCCAGTTGGTTGCCACCGACGGGAATGCGGTGCGGCCCGTCGCGGGCGGCCGCTTTGGGCTGGCAATGGGGCAGAGACTCGATATCGAGGTGACCGTACCGGCAGAAGGAGGCGCTTTCCCGATCCTTGCCTTGCGCGAAGGCGCGGTCGAGCGGACCGGAGTTGTGCTGGCAACCAAGGGCGCCAAAGTTGAAAGGATTGCGCTGGTCAGCGACGCCCCGCATCCGGCCTTTTCCACCGATCTGGCACAAGAGGCGCTGTTGCAGGCCGCAAATCCGCTGACGGATCGCCCGGTGGATCGCAGCGACAATCTGATGCTTGGCGGGTCCATGATGCCCTATCTTTGGACTATCGATCGCCAGACTTGGGGCAAGCACCGGCCGATCCTCGCCAAGACCGGTGAACGTGTGGTGCTGACGTTCCACAACATGTCGATGATGGCGCATCCGATGCACCTGCATGGCCATGTGTTTCAGGTGGTGGCGCTGAACGGGCAGGCGGTTAACGGGGCCTTGCGCGACACGGTGCATGTGCCACCGATGAGCATGGTCAGCGTAGCGCTGGATGCCGGAGAGGCCGCGCGCTGGATGCTGCATTGTCACCACATGCCGCATTTGTCGACCGGCATGATGACCGAATTTGCGGTCTCGGCCTGAGATCAAAAAGGGCTGGCGTCGCCGCCAGCCCTATGTCGCACAAGGGAAAACCAATATGATCCGCATACTTGCCGTTGCAGCCTTTGCGCTGCCCATCGCGGCGCAGGCGCAGGAGACCCTGCCACTGGCAGAGCTTCTGTCCAATACTCACATTCACGGTATCGCCGAAGGGCCCTCGGGCCACGAGAGTGTAACTCTTGCCACCCATCACGGCATCTTCACAATCGATCTGTCAGCACAAACTGCCCGACTGATGGGCAGCAGCCGTGATGACTTCATGGGCTTTTCTCAGGTGCCGGGCGCGGCGGAAAAGGCCTTTGCCAGCGGTCATCCGGCAGGTGGTGGCAATCTGGGGGTGATCCGCACCGAGGACGGCGGGGCAAGCTGGCTGCCAGTGTCAGAAGGCATCGGCGGTCCGGTGGATTTTCACAATATGGAGGTCAGCCGCGCCGATGCCGGGGTGATCTACGGCATCGGCCATGACGGCGCAGTGCAGCGCGGCACGGATTCCGGGGCGACTTGGGCAATTACCGGAACCGCGCCCGAAAAGCTGATTGATGTGGCCACCTCTGCCCGTGATCCGAACCGTATCTTCGCCGCAACCGAAGGCGGGCTTTTCGTAAGTGCCGATGCCGGGGCCACATGGCAATCCCTTTTGCCGGCCGCAGCGCCGGTCAGCACCATCGACATGGGGGCTGATGGCAAACTGAGGGCCGCGCAACTGGGGCGAGGGTTGATCGAGGTGGATGAGGCCACAGGCGCTGTCACTTTGGTCACAGCCGAGCTGCCCGGGGGGTATCTGCTTTACCTTGCTGTCACGAAGGCGGAGCCGCTGCGCCTTATGGCCTTGTCTGGCGACGGCACGCTGGTCGTTTCAGATGATGGCGGTGCGCGCTGGCGTGCAGCGGTTGACTAAATGGCTACGGCGCGGGGGCCAATCGCTGCTCCCGCGCCTGCCGGATGCGCTCCGGCCATGTTGATTTGATGAAATCAAGGATCGCTGTGATCTCATCGGCAGTCAAAGTCTCGCCAAAGGCAGGCATGGCAGAGCGGAACGACACCCCCATCTCGTCCAGAACTGCCTGCCCGCCGCGCGCCACGTAATCGGTCAGCATGGCATCATCATGGTGCCAGGTATGGCCTTCGGCGTCGTGCGGCGGCGCGGGATAGCTGCCATCCGCCTTCGGGCTGCGCCACTCGGGCTGACCTTCCAGATTGGCCCCATGGCAGGCCGCGCAATGCCGGGCATAAAGTGCAGCCCCGGTTTCGGCCGAGGCGTCAGAGGTAAGCCCCCACAGGCAAAGGATCACAGTCAGATGGCGCATATGTTCCTGGTTCAGGATTTGAAAACTTTCGGATAAAATCTGGCACAGATTGAACTCCTCTGAAAGCCAAGGAGCCATGCCCGATCAGCTTCTTCCGACTGCCGTAACAGCGTGGCAGGCCCTGTTGCGCTATGTGATTGCGAGTGGTGTGCTGAACCTGATCTGGGAAATCGCGCAGATGCCGCTCTACACGCTGTGGCTGACGGGCAGCATCCCGGAGATCTCTTATGCCATATTGCATTGCACGGCCGGAGACATGCTGATCGCCACTGTCAGCGTGATTGGCGCGCGCGTCATCCTTTGCGCGCGGAACTGGCCCAAGGATCGTTTCGTTTCCGTCGCTGTCATCACCATTGCCTTGGCGCTGACCTATACGGTGTTTTCCGAATGGTGGAATGTCGAGGTTCGGCAAGCATGGGCCTACCGCGACGTCATGCCGAGGCTTCCCGGCATTGGAACCGGTCTTAGCCCGCTGTTGCAATGGCTTGTCGTGCCGCTGCTGGTCTTCTGGATCGTTGCGCGTCTGCCAGGGGATCATCGTCGGGGTGATCAAAAACCAAATTGAGGTCACCGGTTTGTGATCTGCGTTTGCTTTTGGCTTGATCCTGATCAAGGCTGCTTGCGGCGTATCCGGCAGAATGATCGGTGAGAAGGAGGCCTGCTTTGGTAGCCCTGCGGACGCTGTTCATGCTGATCTTGCTGTCGCCTGTGTTTGCAGGCATCTCAGGATTTGTGCCGCAGGCCGAGGCCGCGCAAGACCATCTTCTCGTTCAAACTGTGGTAGCGGTCGGCCACACGGCATGTGCAGATCACGACGCCGGATGCCTCGGTGATAGCTGCTGTCTTGTTGGAAACTGCCTGATCTGCACTGTTTTGCCGAGCGGGCCTGAGTCCATCTTGCCGACCAAAACCAGCGCGGCATCGCTTTTGCCCGGTTTCGTGCCGCTTTGGGCCGGCCGCAGCATTCGACCTGCACAGCAACCTCCACGACAGATTTGATCGGACGGACTGACGGCCCGCAAAAGGGGCCGACCCACCGAGTCATGATCTGGAGGTTTTCCATGGAACATCATGTTCCGAGCAACTCTGCACAATTGTCCGGGGAAGAATTCAGCGCTTGCTGCCACCCATTTCCAGCGCATTTGCAACAGCCCGCGCCGCGACAGGAGGGTCTGAGATGTTCCGCTGTTTCACCAATCCGAAGGGGCTTTTCTTGCTTGGCCTTGTCACGGCGGGCGCGGTTTATCTGGTCGTCTGGCATGGCACCCATTTGGCCGCGATGGCGCCGCTGCTGCTCGTCCTCGCTTGCCCGTTGATGCATCTCTTCATGCACGGGGGGCATCATGGACATCACCATAAATCACCAAGGCCCACGGATGGCCCGAAAACCCCCGCGAAGGAGGATTGAGATGGCACCCCTTAAACCTGCCGCCTTCGGCCTTTCGTTGGCCATCTCTCTGGCCGTTCTAACGCTGCTGTGCTGGCTTGCCGTTCTCCTGTTGCCGCAAGTCCAGTTGGCGCACAGTTGGTTGGGCCTGTTCACCGCAGCCCCGGTGAATTCGGTCCGCGCAGGGGCAACAGCGATCGCCGTCAGCTTTTCCGCAGGCTGGCTTACGGCCTTTGTCATGGCCGTCACCTACAACCGCCTCATAATGACTGGAGCCTGAAAATGCAGATGAAATCTTTGCTCGCCCTGTCGACTGTTGCCCTCGCCCTTCCAGCAAGCCTTTGGGCCGAAGAGGCCCACCATCCCAAACCTGCAGAAGAAACCGCTCCCGCTGCCTCCCAAGCGCCGGAAATGGGAACGGGGATGATGGCGATGATGCCGGATTTGATGCGGATGATGCAGGAGATGGGGGATCCGACGCGCCATGTCGAAGGCCGTATCGCTTTCCTGCATGCAGAACTTGCCATCACCAAGGCGCAAGAGCCGCTTTGGGCATCCCTCGCCGATGCGCTGCGTCAGAACGCAGCCGGGATGGCGCAGGCCGCACCGGCCGATCATGGGCACGATACCAGCAGCGTGGTGGTCGGCCAATTGCTCGATCAACAACATGCGCTGGAGACCCGACTTGACGGGCTGCGGGCGGTCAACGCGGCGCTGAAGCCTCTGGCCGACGCGCTGTCCGAGGAGCAGCGCGCCACGCTGGATGCGCTTTTCCCGCATGTTTCGGGCATGATGCCGATGCAGGAGATGATGCCCGCTCAGCAACTGCCCGGCACGGCGACACCCGCACCCTAAAATGCAGGGTGCGGGTGTCTCCCCGCATTGTACGCAGACCCGGCGGGTCTGCGTACAATGACAATTCGCCGCCCCTGCTGGACACCAGCGCGGTCAGACCAAGGATATCAAAATGAAACGCTTCTTGCATCGTTGCACACTTGCCGGCACGGCTCTTGTAGGCATGCTTTTCAGCACATCGGCGGCCCTCGC
Source organism: uncultured Paracoccaceae bacterium (assembly GCA_937927675.1). Lineage (GTDB taxonomy): Bacteria > Pseudomonadota > Alphaproteobacteria > Rhodobacterales > Rhodobacteraceae > Tabrizicola_A. The sequence continues at coordinate 5,455 of CALBSG010000068.1, forward strand.
CGAAGAATCTGGCTATGTCTTCACCGCCAATGAGGCCGCCAATTCGCTAAGCCGGATCGACCTGTCTTCGGGTCAGGTAGAGACCGTGCCTCTGCCGATCGTGCCGCACAATGTCGACGTCATGGGCAAGGGCCAGCCCTTGCTGGTCGTCGGACCGATGGCGGATCATGGCATGGCCGGTCAGGACATGGCCGGAATGGAGGGTCATTCCGAGGCCGGGCTGCTGGCGGTTCTGGACCCGCTTGACCTTGCCAAGCCACCCCGCGCCCTGATCGAAGTTGGCGAGCATCCGGCGCATGTGGTGGCATTGGCCGATGGCAGCATCGCCTTCGTCACCAATGCGGGCGAGAACACAGTTGGGGTGGTCGACCTGAAGGCCGGGCAAATGGTCGCGCGGATCCAGACCGGCGCCTACCCACATGGCATACGGCTCAGCCCCGATCAAAACCTGCTCTTGGTCGCCAATGTCGAGGATGGCAGCGTATCGCTGATTGACGTGGCTTCCCGGACCGAGATCGCCCGCATTCCGGTTGGCAAGACCCCAGTGCAAGTCGGCTTCCTGCCCGACGGCAGCCGCGCTTTCGTCTCTTTGCGCGACGAGGACGCGGTGGCGGTAATCGACCTTGCCGAACGCAAGGTGATGGCGCGCATCCCGGTCGGACGCGGGCCGA
>CALBSG010000069.1 GCA_937927675.1 uncultured Paracoccaceae bacterium
AGGCGGGTCCATCCTGACGGGCGTGCTGCGGCAGGCGGCCTGGTCGCCGGATTGGGTCTTGGGAACCATGGCGGGGCTGGCCGGGTTGCTCTGCCTGTTGACGTTGGAGCGCGATGGCCGGATCGACGGCCTTGCCCGCCCGCCAAAGGGCAAAGGCACGGGGCTGGGCGTGGTGCCGGTGATCGGCGGCGCGATGGTGTTCATCGCCTTTTTGACCGAGAACGCCGCCGAAAACTGGTCGGCCTTGCATATTGAACAGACCTTGGGCGGCTCGCCCGCGCTGGGGGCACTGGGGCCCGCCATGCTGGCCTTGACCATGGGGGTCGCGCGACTGGTCGGGCAAGGTATTGCCGGGCGGGTGAACCCGGTGCATCTGCTGACGGGTGGCGCAGCGCTTTCGGCCACCGGCGCACTGTGTGTGGGGGCTGCAATGTCGCCCGCGATGGCCTATGCTGGCTTTGTCATCATGGGCATCGGGGCCTCGGTCATCGCGCCCACCGCCTTTTCGCTGGTTGGCGCCCGCGCCGAACCGCAGGCCCGCGCCCGCGCCGTCGCCCGCGCCACGCTCTTGGGTTATTTCGGGTATTTCGTCGGCCCGCCGGGCTTTGGCTTTATCGCTGGCACTCTTGGCCTGCGCTTTGCCTTTGTCTTTGCCGCCGCCGCGCTGATCCTGATCCCCGTTCTCGCCCGCCTGATGGCCCGGCGGACCTGACCCCTGCCCTCCGCGCGGCACGGGGGCAGACCTCGCATCGGACATTCCGTCGGCCACCGCCAAGAAAATGTCGCGCGCAGGGGTGATCTTTCACCCCATGCAGGCTATCCAACCCAGCGCGCGACAGGAGTTTCGAACCATGGCCTATTTTCTCGGGGTTGATACCGGGGGTACCTATACCGATGCCGTCATCGTGGACGAGGCCGCCGACCGGGTGATCGGCAAGGCCAAATCCCTGACAACACGCGAAGATCTCGCGCTTGGCATCGGCCGGGCGGTGGATGCGGCGCTTGCAGGCGCAGGCATCGCGGCCGCGGATGTGGCGCTGGTTTCGCTGTCCACCACGCTGGCCACCAATGCCCTTGTCGAAGGACAGGGCGGGCGTGTGGCGCTGGTCTTCATCGGATTTGACGCAGGCGACATGGAGCGCGGCGGACTGACCGAGGCCTTAAAGGGCGATCCGGTGATCCTGTTGGACGGTGGCCATAGCCACGCCGGGACCGAATCCGCAGCCCTTGATACCGCGGGCCTTGAGGCGCAGCTGACAGAGCTTGGTCCTCAGGTCATGGGGTTTGCCGTGGCAGCCCGCTTTGCCACCCGCAACCCAGCCCACGAAATTGCGGCGCGCGACATGATCCGCCGCGTCACCGGGCGGCCGGTGACCTGCAGCCACGAATTGTCGGCCAATCTCAACGGCCCGAAACGTGCGCTGACGGCCGTGCTGAACGCCCGCCTGATCGGCATGATCGACCGGCTGGTTGCAGCCTGTGAACGGCATTTGCAGGCCGTGGGCATTGATGCGCCCCTGATGGTGGTGCGCGGCGATGGGGCGCTGATCTCGGCCGCCATGGTGCGCGAACGCCCGATTGAAACCATTCTGTCTGGCCCCGCCGCCAGCATCGTCGGCGCGCGCTGGTTGACCGGCGCGCAAGACGCGCTGGTGTCTGACATCGGCGGCACCACCACCGACGTGGCCCTGTTGCGTGGTGGTCTGCCCGAAATCGACCCCGCAGGCGCCCGCGTTGGCGGTTTCCGCACCATGGTCGAAGCCGTGGCGATGCGCACCACCGGCCTTGGCGGCGACAGCGAGGTTCATCTGAAAACCGAAGGTCTGGTCGGCGGCCTGCGGCTTGGCCCGCGCCGCCTGATTCCCATCGCACTTTTGGCTGCAGACCACCCCGCGATGGTGCATGCCACACTGGACCGCGCGCTTTCCACCGA
>CALBSG010000070.1 GCA_937927675.1 uncultured Paracoccaceae bacterium
GATCGATCAGGCGGGGATTGACATCCTCTCTCAGGTGGCCCAGGTGGATGTGCGCACCGGACTGCCTGCAGCCGAGCTGGCCCAGATCATCGGCGACTACGACGCCCTGATGATCCGCTCGGGCACCCAGGTGACCGCCGACATCATCGCCGCCGCCGACAGGTTGCGCATCATCGGCCGCGCCGGGCTGGAGCTGGGCAATCAAGTGTCCATCACCGGCGCCCTCTGGCAACGCATTCCCGAAGACAGCGCGGGCGACGACAACCCCGCGATCGTCGATTGCCTGAACATTGACGATCTTGGTCTTGTCCGCGATGCCCACCGTCATCGCGTTTACCAGCGGGTTGCCGTTATAGGCGGGGTGGAAGTTGATCTCGCCGCCCACCGTCGGCACGCCAAAAGCGTTGCCATAGCCGCCCACGCCTTCAACCACGCCCTTCACCAGATAGCCGGTTTTCGGGTGGCTCGGCACACCGAAGGACAGCGAGTTCATCGCCGCAATCGGGCGCGCGCCCATGGTGAAGACATCCCGCAGAATACCGCCGACGCCGGTTGCAGCCCCCTGATGCGGTTCGATGTAAGAGGGGTGGTTGTGGCTTTCCATCTTGAAGATGACGGCCTGACCATCACCGATATCGACCACGCCCGCGTTTTCGCCGGGGCCACAAATGACCTGCGGTCCGGTGGTGGGCAGGGTACGCAGCCATTTCTTCGACGACTTGTACGAGCAATGCTCGTTCCACATGGCCGAGAAGATGCCGAGTTCGGTGAACGTGGGCATCCTGCCCAGAATGTCGAGCAGCCGCTCCCATTCATCCGGCTTGATGCCATGCTTGGCGACGATTTCCGGGGTGATTTCGGGTTCCGACATGGCAGTCTCCCATCAGGCGCGGCGGTTTGCGATGCCTTTAGGGCAAGGGGCGGGAAAGGGAAAGCGCCTGCGGTTATTGCGGCGGGAAATATTTTCACCATCGGCCATCAACGGTCCGGCCCGAAAATCCAGCATCCGCCCAAAAATACGCCGGAGCGTGAATCCGAACACCCACCCCAGGTGCATGCACGTGCGCGATCTGCCGTTTTGACGGGCACTTGGCGCATTGGCACAGCCACGCAGGCCAAAAAAAAGGCCGAGCTTTCGCTCGGCCAAGTCCAACAGGGAGGTGAAACGTCAAGAGCGAACTCGATTAACGCTTCGAGGCCGTATCTATGCGTATGAATTGAGCATCTCAAGAACGAATACGCTGCAAGCGCAGCATTGCCGTTATGCGCTGAATGCATGGCTGTGGCGGATCAGCGATATCCGCAGGCCAAACGCCTGTTTTTCGCCGAAAAACAGGCGGGAGTGGCGGGGGCGCTAGATTTGTTGGCGTTTGCGGTAGTTGAAGATCTCTTCCGTGACAAACTCGCGGAAGGCGGCGACGCGCTTGGAGTGGCGCAATTCTTCGGGGTAGGCGAGGAAAACCGGGACTTCGCTGCTTTCCGTCGCCGGCAGGACGCGTACGAGATTCGGGAAGTCTTCGGTGATGTAATCCGGCAGAACCCCAATCCCCAGATGGTTCAACACGCCTTGCAGCACCCCGAAGTAGTTGTTCACCGTCAGGGTTGAGGGGATGTCATGGCTCATCAATTCGGCCACCAACATGGCGCCCGCTGCAACCTGTGCGGTTCCTGCATGTTGGCAGATCAACCGGTGGTGGGCAAAGTCTTCCATCGTGGTGGGGGTGCCGTGTTCGGCCAGATATTCCGGCGTCGCATAGAGCCGCATCTTGATGTTCATCAACCGCTTGCGGATCAGATCGGCTTGGCTGGGCTCTTTCATACGGATCGCGACATCTGCTTCCCGCATCGGCAGGTCCAGAACCCGCTCTTCCAGCATCAGGTCGATTTTCAGGCTGGGGTATTGCTTGAACAAGGTCGGAAGCCGAGGGGCCAGCCACAGCGTGCCAAAGCCCGTCGTGGTCGTCACGCGCAACTCGCCAAAAACCTCATCTTCCGAATCGCGGATTCGCGCGGCGGTTGCATCCAGTCGCTTGGCCATGGCTTGGGTCGCATCAAACAGCAGCTCGCCCTGTTCGGTCAGGATCAGCCCACGCGCATGGCGGTGAAACAGCGTGACATTCAGGCTTTCCTCCAGCGCGCGGATCTGGCGGCTGACGGCCGATTGCGACAGATGCAGCACATCGCCCGCATGCGTCAGGCTGCCCTTTTCGGCCACCGAGTGAAAAATTCTCAGCTTGTCCCAATCCATGGCGCCCCTCCGTCCGGCGTGACCCTAGCACGCGAAGCGCCTATGTAGTCAGAAAAATGGCCGTGTAAACGACGGATACCGCGAAAAATTCCCCCTTTGCGCAAGCGGCTTTCACCCCGCAAGCAATCCGCCTAAGATGCAGGCGCAGCAGAAAGAAGGGGGCCGAAATGGCGGTAGGGATTTTCGACAGCGGTCTTGGCGGGTTGACGGTTCTGGATGCGGTGGCAAAGCGGCTGCCAAACGTGCCTTTCGTCTATCTGGGGGACAATGCGCATGCGCCCTATGGCGTGCGGACCCATGACGACATTTTCAATCTGACCTGTGCTGCAACCGAACGGTTGTGGGCCGAGGGCTGCGATCTGGTGATCTTGGCCTGCAACACCGCCTCTGCTGCCGCGTTGAAGCGGATGCAGGAAACCTGGCTGCCGCCGGGTAAGCGGGTTTTGGGGGTCTTTGTCCCTTTGATCGAGGCGCTGACCGAACGGCAATGGGGCGACAACAGCCCGCCGCGTGAGGTGGACGTCAAACATGTGGCGCTGTTCGCCACCCCCGCCACGGTGGCCAGCCGCGCGTTCCAACGCGAACTGGCGTTCCGCGCCATTGGGGTGGATGTCGAGGCACAACCCTGCGCGGGCGTGGTCGATGCGATTGAGCAGGGCGATGAAATTCTGGCCGAGGCCTTGGTGCGCAGCCATGTCGAAAGCCTGAAGCGCCGGATGCCGCACCCGCAGGCGGCGATCTTGGGCTGCACGCATTACCCTTTGATGCAAAAGGCGTTTCAGGATGCTTTGGGGGCGGATGTGACCGTCTATTCCCAAGCCAATCTGGTGGCCGAAAGCCTTGCTGATTATTTGGCGCGTCGCCCCGAAATGCTGGGCTCTGGCATGCAGTCGAAATTCCTGACGACGGGCGATCCGTCTTATGTCTCGTCCAAGGCGACGCAATTCCTGCGCCGCCAAGTGGTGTTCGAGGCCGCTTAACCGAAGCGGTTCGGGCCGGGGGTGCCTTTGAAGCACAAGATGACCGTCAGGGCGATCGCCCAGCCAAAGTAGCCAAGCCCGAGGATGACCAGAAATGGGGCCGCGAGGGCATCTGGGCTGGGCGCGCCCGCGCCGATCAGGGTGAAGATCAGGACAATTGCAATCAGGCCAAGGGGCGGCGCGATTAGCCACCAACCGCTGCGCTCGGTGTCATGCAGACGCCTGACGGTGACCGCCAGGTAGGGCGAGGTTAAGGTAATAGCATGAATCAGGGAGAATGGAGCACCTCTGCCACCTGTCCCAAAGGCGTCCAAGAGCGAACAAACAACGCCCATCAGGACTGTAAAAAGGTAAAAGAACCAATATTCTGATCTGCTCGCTCTTCCGGAAAAGGTCAAATATTCATTGAAGCAGATCGAGATAGCTTCGCGAAAGCTGCGACTAGGGGCAGCGCTGTAGAGCCCGTCCGGCCCTATCTGTCGAGGGTTTTGCGGCGGGCTGCTCTCCGGCCCTAGCGGTGGCCAAGAAGCGGAAACGGCGGAGCCCTGAATCGATTTAGTCATGGTAGCGGGGGTGCTGTCTTTGGTTGCCAGGCTGTGGCTGGTGGGCAGCGGCGGCGGGCTGACCCGCAATTCGGCCATCTCAGAGGCCGGCCGCCAGTTCGGGATGGATGGGTTCCACACCAGCGTCTCTGGTCCCAGCACGCCGCTTTGCAGATCGCGGTGCAGATCCTCAAGGCTGACAGGGCCGTTCGAAACACCAGATTTCGCGAAATACCAATTTGAAGACATGTGTTTAGCCCCATCCAATGGCGGGCATAGAATGCCAGCGGTGTCGCCCCTGTCAATCGCTTCGCTGTCAAATGCAGCTTTGCCTCTTGCGGTGGGGCGGGATTCGCGGTGCATTTGGTCGCAACCAAGGAGATCCCCCATGCCCGCGCCCCACAGTCTCGAAGCGTCTTATTTTGTTTATGACGTCTTCACTAAGACCCGCTTTGGCGGCAATCAACTGGCGGTTTTTCCCGACGCCTCGGGCTTGCCCGAGGATCGCTTGCAGGCCATCGCGCGCGAGTTCAATTTTTCCGAGGTGACCTTTTGTTACCCGCCGGCCGACCCGGCCCATACCGCCCGCGTCCGGATTTTCACCCCCACCTCTGAGGTGCCTTTCGCGGGGCATCCCACCATCGGCACCGCTGTTGCGCTTGCCGATCTGGGGCAGGGGCCAGAGATGGTGCTGGAACTGGGCGTCGGGCCGATTCCTTGCGTGGTTGGACCCGAGGGGGCATCGTTCACCACGGGCGTGCCGTTGCAAATCCTGTCCCAGCCGCCAGTGGATCTGGTGGCCGAAGCACTGGGTTTGCCGGTCAGCGCCCTGCAAACCGCAACCCACAGCCCGGTGATGGCCTCGCTTGGTCTGAGTTTCGTTTTCGCGGAATTGACGGATCGCGCCGCCTTGTCCGCGGCAAACCCCCAGATCGACGCGATGCGCCGGGGGGCAATGGCCTATCCGTCGGGGCAAGGGGCGGGGCTGGATTTCGCGATCTTTGCCTATGTCCGCAAGGGCGAGCAGGTCGAGGCGCGCATGTTTGCGCCGTTGGACAATGTGCCGGAAGACCCGGCAACCGGAAGCGCCTCGGCCACTTTGGGGGCCTATCTTGCCGGTCTGCCCGGCGGGCCGGAACGGCTGGCCATCACCCAAGGGGTGGATATGGGGCGGCCCTCGCAGATCGCGGTGTCCACTGGGCCAAAGGGGGTGACGGTGGCGGGCCAAGCGGTCAAGGTGATGGCCGGAACGCTTTATGTGTAAGGGAATGTCATGGATGATCTGACGCAGTGGAAGGCCAAGCGGCTGGCGGCTTTGACCGCGCCGGACGGCTGGCTGAACCTGACGGACCGGGTGGAGATCCCCCCAGGCCCGCAGCGGGTGGGCCATGCTGCGGACAATGATCTGGTGCTGTCAGTCGGGCCGGACCATCTTGGCGTGTTGGAGGTGACCGCATCGGGGGCGAATTTTGCGCAGCCGGGGCAGACCCCGGTCGCCTTTGCCCCGGCGCCCGGTGGTTTTCCGCAACTGGCGGTCGGATCGCTTTTGTTGGAACTGCATACCGTTGACGGCACACCGGCGCTGCGGGTGCGCGACCTGACCGCCCCGCGCGAGGTTGAGTTGCACTATTTCGCGCAAGCGCCCGATTGGGTGATCCGCGCCCGCTGGGAGCGGCTGGACCGCCCCGAGGCCGCAACCATCGGCCAGCGCGGCGGCGGCGATACGCACGTGACGCTAACCCATGTCGCACGCTTTACCCATCAGGGCCATGACATCGCACTGGTGCCGACGCATTGGAAGGCGGGCCAGCCGATGTTTGTGATCCGCGATGCGACCTCCGGCCACGAAACCTATGCCGCCTCGCGCTTTTTGATGGGCGAGGACATGACCGACGACGCGATCACGCTGGATTTCAACCGCGCCTTTACGCCGCCTTGCGGCTTTACGCCCTTTGCAATCTGCCCCTTGCCGCCCCGGCAGAATATTCTGCCCTTTGCGGTTCGGGCCGGGGAGTTGATGCCGCAAACCGCCCCCTAAAGCGCCGCATTTTCGCCGCCTCTGTCATTAACCTTGGCTGAACTGCCCATCGCCCTGTGTCCGGGGCGCTTGTTGTGTTTTGCCAAAGGGTGCGCCGATGTCACTTGCGAACTCCACCGCCGATGTGGCGATGATCAACCTCGTGATGACCGGGGTTGATGGCACGGGCGTCTGGCAAGACCCGATCCAACTGCTTCCGATGGGGATGAATGGCGACCCGGTTGATTATGTCGCACGCATCAAGGCCAGCCTGCCCTTGGTCAACAATCTGCGGGTTTTGTTCAACGAACACAGCTTCAACGAAGACGGCTCTTTGCATCCGCAGATGGAGGCGTTTCTGGCCGAAGCGGTGGCGCAAGGTTACGATCTGACGATCTGCTATGGCGAAGGCGATGCGCAGAACATCGGTCGCGGGATCGACGGCTGGCCGACCCTGAGCAATGCCGAGGCCTTTGTCGCCTTGCAGGACAACTTCGCCGATGTCAGCGGCGCTTGGGGTCAGATGCTGGACTGGATGGCCGCACATGCGGAGGTGGCGCAAGGCGTCTGGGGCTATGAGTTGATGAATGAAAGCGCGGCCTATCGCAACACGGTGCGGGCCAATGGCGCGGGCGATGGGTTGACGGCCACGGATTTCATCAAGCTTTACACCGATCACACCGTGGCCTTGGCAGACATGATCTACGCCCGCGCTGCGGGCCGGATTTTGGTCGGCGGCTGGGGCTATAACGGCGACTTTGCCTCGCTCGATCAGGTGGTGGCGGGGGACAGTACCGCGCTGGATCTGATCCGCGCGGGGGTGGGGGCGGATCTGGTCTGGTCGGCCCATCTTTACCCCGGCTGGATGGGCACCAATCAGGCGACCTCGCCTGCCGATCTGATCGCACGGTTGACGGCGGTCTATGCGCCGGTGGCGCAGGACGCGCTGCTCATCACCGAAATCAATGCCGATGGGCAGGTCGACAATGCCGCCGAAGCGCTGGATTACGCTGATTTCTATACCGCTTCTTATGAATGGTTTGTCGCCCAAGGCATGGGGTTTGGCTGGTTCCCCGGTCTGCAAACCGGGGCATCGCACCTGTTGTCGCTGAACGGCGATGGGGCCGAGGTTTACCGCCACCAACATGCGCTGGCCCATGCGCTGAATGCCTTTTCGCTGGGGCAAGAGGCAGGCGCGCCGGTGGTGGCTGAAAGCCTTGGTGTCACATTGGTCACCGCTGATTTGCGCAACGAATCCTATGAGATTACCGCCGGCGAAGCCGAGTTCGACAGTGCGACCCAAGCCGGTTTTGCCTTTGGCTATGGGGCGAATGACAGCTTGGCCGGGACCGATCAGAGCAATGACTTTCTCTATGGCGGGCAGGGCAACGATGCGCTGTCCGGCCTTGGCGCGGATGATTTCCTGTTCGGTCAGGATGGCGATGATCGCCTGACCGGGGCAGAGGGGGCCGACAACCTTTTCGGCGGCAGGGGGCTGGACTGGTTGGACGGCGGCGCCGGGCGCGACCATCTGGCGGGCGGGCAGGGCAACGATACCTATGTCATCGCCGATGCCTTTGAGGCTGTGGTCGAACATCTGAACGAAGGCAGTGATCTGGTGCAGACCAGCCTGCGCAGTTATCGGCTTGGCAGCAATCTGGAGCATCTCGCCTACACCGGCACGCTTGGCTTTGTGGGCAGCGGCAATGGTCTGGCCAACCGGATCACCGGGGGGGCGGGGGCTGACAGTTTGGCCGGCTTTACCGGCAAGGACACGCTGGTGGGCGGGCTTGGCCATGACACGCTGATGGGCGGGCAGGGCGCAGATGTGCTGGCGGGGGGCAGCGGGGTGGATACCGCCTCTTATCGCATGGCTTTGGCCGCGGTGCGCGCCGATCTGACAAAGGTGCAGACGCTGTCTGCGGCCGGAGAGGCGACGGGCGACAGCTTTTCAGGCATCGAAAACCTCGCAGGCTCGGCCTATGCCGACCAACTATGGGGCAATGCCGGGGCGAATACGCTATGGGGCGGCGCGGGGGCTGACCTGCTGCGCGGGCGGGCGGGAAATGACCAGCTCTACGGCGGGGCCGGGGCCGACCGCTTCATCTTTGCCACGGGCGATGATCTGGATGTCTTGCGTGATTTTCAGAACAATGGCGACACCATCTGCTTGTCCGGCCTGACCGGGATCACCTCGGTCGCAAAGGCGCTTGCCCGCGCCGATCAGGTGGGCGCGCATGTGGTCTTCGATTTCGGCGCGGGTGACCGGCTGACCGTGCTGAACACCACGATGGCTGCGCTGCGCGACGACATCAGCATCCTGTGATCTGCGTTTCCCTCTTGCATGGCCCGCCCCTTGGTCGCAAAGAAGGCCCCAACATTTGGCAATAGGGGAAAAGCATGACCCATCGCATCGCAATTCTGGGCGCCTCGGGCTATACGGGGGCCGAGCTGGTCCGCCTGATCGCCACCCATCCCGAGATGAAGATCGTGGCGCTTTCGGCTGACCGCAAAGCCGGGATGAGCATGGCCGAGGTCTTCCCCTTCCTGCGCCATCTGGACCTGCCTGTGCTGCAAAAGATTGACGAGATCGACTTTTCAGGCGTCGATCTGTGCTTCTGCGCGCTGCCGCATGCCACGACGCAAGAGGTGATCGCCAAACTGCCGCGCAGCCTGAAAATCGTCGATCTGTCGGCCGACTTCCGGCTGCGTGATCCGGCCGAGTATGAAAAATGGTACGGCAACCCGCATGCGGCCACCGATTTGCAGGCCGAAGCGGTCTATGGCCTGACCGAATTCTACCGTGATGAAATTGCCAAAGGCCGGCTGATCGCGGGCACGGGCTGCAATGCGGCCACTGGCCAATATGCGCTGCGCCCCTTGATCGCGGCCGGGGTGATCGACCTTGACGAGATTTTGATCGACCTCAAGGCCGGGGTGTCCGGCGCAGGGCGGTCCTTGAAGGAAAACCTTTTGCATGCCGAATTGTCGGGCGGCACCCATACCTATTCGGCGGGCGGCAAACACCGGCACTTGGGCGAGTTCGATCAAGAGTTCTCAAAGGTTGCAGGCCGCCCGGTGAAGGTGCAGTTCACCCCGCATCTTTTGCCGATGAACCGGGGGATCTTGGCAACAGTCTATGTCCGGGGCGATGCAAAGACCACCCACCAAACCCTTGCAAAAGCCTATGAAAATGAGCCCTTCCTCAAGGTTTTGCCCTTTGGCGGGCTGCCCTCGACCCGCGACATCGCCGGATCGAACTTTTGCCATCTGGGCGTGATCGGTGACCGGATTGCAGGCCGGGCCGTGGTGGTTGCCGTGCTGGACAACCTGACCAAGGGCTCGTCCGGCCAAGCCATTCAGAACGCCAATCTGATGCTGGGGATCGCGGAAACCACGGGGCTGATGCTGGCGCCGGTTTTCCCGTGACCACCTGACGCAGTTGATGAAGGTCAAGGCATACCCCATGTGAATGGGGCATGCCTGCCGCAAGACGGATGGAGTGATTGAGATGGACGCACCCGCCAAACCGGGCTTTCGCGGCATGAAAGGCCTGAAAAAACAGCGCCGGATTCAGGTGATCCTGCTGACGGTCGTCGCGCTGATCGTCGCGGTTTCCCTGATCGGCTATGGTTTGCGTGACGGTATCAATTTGTATCGCTCACCCGCCGAACTTTCGACAAACCCACCCCAAGCCAATGAAGTTTTCCGCCTTGGCGGTCTTGTGAAAGAGGGCTCAATCGGTCCCTTGGCCGGCACCAAGTTTGATTTCACAATTACGGATGGAACGGCTGAACAAATGGTTCGCTACGTAGGCGATGACCCTCGCCCTGATCTGTTTGAAGAAGGTCAAGGAACGATTGCAACTGGTCGGATGGAGGGGGCCGTATTCATGGCCACGGAAATTCTGGCCAAGCATGACGAAACCTACATGCCCAAGGAAGTGATCGACAGCCTGAAGGAACAGGGTGTCTATCAGGAGCCGGTCAAGGACTAGGGTTTCGTCTTGGCATAAATACGCCCCGCGGAGCGTCCGTCATCGGCCATAGCTGCCTCCGGCGGGGATATTTTTCCAAGGTAAAGCAGCGCGCGCTTTTCTGACCAGCCTTTAACCTTGCCGCGCCACGCTGATGGCTCTGCGAGAGCTTTGAGGCATGCGATGAAAACTGTACGCGAATTGGCAATCGAGATTGTCTCCCGTGAGGGGGGCTTCGTCGATGATCCGGACGATCCGGGCGGGATGACGAAATATGGCGTCACGCTTGAGACGCTGCGGCGATTGGGGCTTGATCTGACGGGGGACAGGGCGACGGATGGTGCGGATCTCCGCCATCTCAGCCGCGCCGAGGCCGTCGACATCTACATCGAGCATTACTTCCGCCGCCCCGGACTTGGCGCCTTGCCTGAGGTGTTGCAGCCGTCGGTCTTTGACATGCAGGTCAATGCCGGGGCCAATGCGGTGAAGATCCTGCAACGGCTTTGCACCGAGATGGGGTTCCCTTGCGTCGAGGATGGGGCGATTGGCCCGGCAACCATTCGCGCGGCGCAACTGGCCTTTGATGCCGCGCCGTCACTTTTGGCCGATGCTTATGGGATTGCGCGGCGTAATTATTATTACGCCTTGGCTGATGCCCGTCCGGCCAGCCGCAAATATGCCCGCAGGCGGGATGGCGGAAAGGGCGGCTGGATCACCCGGGCCGAGGCGTTCATCGCGCCCCGATATCATCTGACAGAGGCACAGCATAAGGCGAGGGTCGCGGCATGGGGTTGATGGGCACGTTGATGAACGGCGCGGGCACGGTGGCCGCCGTGGGCACTGCGGCGCGTGATGTGGCAGAGGTGTTTACTCCCTCTGCCACGCGGCGGATGGAACTTTCGGCCGAGGCGCAGATGGCGGCGCTGAACCAGATGGGCGAGGAATTTGCGCTTGCCCCGATGGGGGGATTTGACCGTTTTGTGAATGGGTTGAACCGGTTGCCGCGCCCGATGCTGGCTTTTGGTACCATCGGGCTTTTTGTCTATGCCATGCAGGATCCGACCGGGTTTGCAGCGCGAATGGTGGGGCTGAACGCGGTGCCGGAACCTTTGTGGTGGCTTTTGGGGGCGGTGGTGGCGTTTTACTTTGGCGCCCGCGAGACGTGGTATTTCCGCAATCGCCCTGCCGCGACGCCCGAGGTTGGGCAGGCCAAACCCCCGCTCGAGGACAATGCCGCGCTGCGCGACTGGCGGGAAAGCAACAGATAGCCTGACTGTCTGGCAATTGTTACATCCTGCGGCTAGCCTGTGGCGAGTTTCACGACAAGCCGCAGGTCCGCCCATGCCCAGCCCGATTTCCCGCCTGTTGCAAGGCGTGCCCATGCCGCTTTTGGTCATCGGCCATGATCTTCTCGTGGCAGAGGTCAATCTGGCGGCGCAGGGCCTGTTTCCCGGCGGCGAGGGGCCGGTGGGGCGGCATCACGGCACGCTGTTTCGCGCCCCCGATCTGTTGCAGGTGATTGAGGCGGCGCTGACGCGCGGTCAGGCGGGGATTGTGCGGATGGTCACGCCGACCGCGGGTCTGGACCGGGTGCATGAGGTCACCGTCACGCCGATTGACGAAGGTGCGCTCTTGGCCTTCACCGACTTGACCGAGGCCGAGGAGATGGACCGGATGCGCCGCGATTTCGTGGCCAATGTCAGCCACGAGTTGCGCACGCCGCTGACGGCCATTTCCGGTTTTGTCGAAACCTTGCGGGGGGCGGCCAAGGATGACGCTGTGGCCCGGGAACGGTTCCTTGCCATCATGGCCGCCGAAGCAGAGCGGATGAACCGACTGGTGCGCGATCTGTTGCACCTTAGCCGGGTTGAGGCCGAGGAGCGCAATCGCCCGGAAGGCCGCGTTGATCTGGCTGGGATTGCGCGGGCCGTTGCGGACAGTCTGCAACCGGTTGCGCGGACGGGGGATGTGCGTCTGGTGCTGGAAGGGGCGGCAGAGGAAATCTCGTTGCGCGCTGATCCTGACCAGATGGTGCAGGTGCTGACCAACCTGACCGAGAACGCCATCAAATACGGCAGCCCGCCCGGTGCGACGGTGACCATGGCGCTGACCCGGGAAAATGGCCCGCGCGGTCCGGTGTTGCGCGTGTCGGTGCGCGATCAGGGGGCCGGTATCGATCCGGTTCACATTCCGCGCCTGACCGAGCGATTCTACCGTGTCGACAGTCACAGAAGCCGCGAAAAGGGCGGCACCGGGCTGGGTCTGGCCATCGTCAAACATATTGTTCAGCGCCACCGCGGACGTCTGGTCATTGATAGTGAAATCGGAAAAGGAAGTTTTTTCAGTATCTTGCTGCCGATTTCTTAAGGTGGGCGGACAAAAGGCGGTGAAAAACGCCGATTGTCACATAGCCGTTACACAACTGTCGCAAAAGCTTGTCCAAGCGCCCCTAGACCGGGGTCAGACGACGGGCATCCGGCCCCTCGCTTGCCAGACTGGAGTGACAGATGTCTTTCTTCAAACTTTCCGCCTCGACCGTGGCGATCCTCGCGGCCTCGACCGTGATCGCCTCGGCGCGTGATCAGATTCAGGTGACCGGCTCTTCGACCGTTCTGCCCTATGCCACCATCGTGGCCGAAGCCTTCGGCGAAAACTTCGACTTCCCGTCGCCGGTTGTGGAAGGTGGCGGTTCGGGCGCGGGTCGTAAGAAGCTGTGCGAAGGCGTGGGCGAAAACACCGTCGATATCGCCAACTCCTCGTCGCGTATCTCGCAGTCGGATCTGGATCTGTGCGCAGCCAACGGCGTGGCCGAAGTGATGGAAGTGCGGATCGGCTATGACGGCATCGTGTTTGCCTCGGACGTGGGCGGCGCTGACTTTGCCTTCTCGCCGGCTGACATCTACAGCGCCTTGGGGGCCAAGGTTGCCAAGGATGGCGCGCTGACCGACAACACCGCTGCGACTTGGGCCGATGTGAACCCCGCGCTGCCCGCACAGGACATTCTGGCACTGGTGCCCGGCACCAAGCACGGCACGCGCGAAGTTTTCGACGTCAAGGTGATCGAAGCGGGCTGCAAGGCCACCGGTGCCTTGGACCTGTTCTTGGCAACCGCCGAAGGTGCGGATGACAAGGAAAAGGAAAAGAACGCCAAGGGCATGTGCCACGAGCTGCGCACCGACGGGAAGTCTGTCGACATCGACGGCGACTACACCGAGACGCTGGCCCGTCTGGATGCTGACAAGAAAGCCGTCGGCGTGTTTGGTCTGTCGTTCTACCAAAACAACACCGACAAGCTGAAAGTTGCCCCGATCGACGGCATCGTGCCTTCGGTTGAAACCATCGCGAGCGGGGACTACCCGGTGTCGCGCCCGCTCTACTTCTACGTCAAGAAGGCGCATCTGGGTGTGATCCCCGGCCTGAAGGAATATATCGAATTCTTCGTGTCCGACGAGATGGCTGGCCCGGAAGGCCCCTTGGCAGAATACGGTCTGGTGTCTGACCCGGAGCTGGCCAAGACCCAAGCCGAGGTTGCTGCTGAAACCCCGATGGGTCCGCTGGAATAAGTCAATCACGGGCGGGGCCTTCGGGCCCCGCCTTTCCATTCCCTTCTCGACGAAAGACCTCTGATGTCCGTCCTGATGCTTCTTGTGGTCACCCTCGCCTTGGCGCTGGCCGCCTTTGTCCTTGCGCGCCAAAGGGCGCTGGCTTCGGCCAAGGGCAGCTCGCGTGATCTGCACTCACTGCCAAATTATTACGGCTGGAACGGGTCAATTTGGGTGTTGCTTCCGGCACTGACCGGGCTGGTTTTGTGGCTGATCGTGCAGCCCATGGTCGTCGAAAGCCGAATTTCGGGCAATCTTCCGGCACAGCTGATGACCGACAGCGCCGCGCGCGAGTTGACAATGGCCGATGTGCGCCGGGTGGCAGGGGGGCTTGATACCGCCGTTGCCGCGGGCGCGTTGAGCGAAGACAGCTCTGGCAGCATGGATACCCAAACCACCGATGTCCGCGCCTTGCTGGCACAGGTTGGCGTTGCGCTTGGCGGCGATGTTTCCTCCGAAGTGCTGGCTGCCGCGCAAGAGTACCGCGTGATGACCGCATGGGGTGCTGCGGCGCGGTCTGTGCTGGTGTTGGCATTGGCGGTCGCTGGCCTTTTCTGGGGCGTTTCGCGCGCCAACAAAGACTTTCGCGCCCGCAACGCGGTCGAGCGTGTGATCCTTGGCCTTTTGGTCGCAGCCTCGTCCATTGCCATTCTGACCACCATCGGGATCGTTGGGTCGATGGCGACCGAGACGTTCGACTTTTTCACCAAATACCCGCTGAAAGATTTCTTCTTCTCGCTGACATGGTCGCCGAACTTCAAAGGCAACTCGGATCTGGGCATGCTGCCTTTGCTGTGGGGCACACTTTACGTCACGGTCGTGGCGCTGATTGTCTGCGTGCCGGTGGGGCTGTTCACGGCGATTTATCTGGCTGAATACGCATCAAAAGCCACCCGCGCCTGGGTCAAGCCGCTGATCGAGGTGATCGCCGGGATCCCGACTGTGGTGTTCGGCATCTTCGCCCTTGTCACCGTTGGCCCGGCCTTGCGCGACTGGATTGCGGCCCCGCTGGGGCTGGGGGACAGCGGATCATCGGTGATGACGGCGGGGCTGGTCATCGGCATCCTGAATATTCCCTTCATCTCGTCTCTGTCGGACGACATCATCAACGCCGTGCCGCAGTCCTTGCGGGATGGCAGCTTTGGTCTGGGCGCCACCAAGTCTGAAACGGTCCGCCAAGTGATCCTGCCCGCCGCTTTGCCCGGCATCGTCGGCGCGGTTCTGATGGCCGCCAGCCGCGCCATTGGGGAAACTATGGTTGTCGTGATGGGGGCAGGGGCCGCGGCGCAGCTGTCGATGAACCCGTTTGACGCGATGACCACCATGACGGTGAAAATCGTGGGCCAGTTGACCGGCGACACCGATTTTTCCGCCCCCGAAACGCTGGTCGCCTTTGCCCTTGGCATGACGCTGTTTGTCATCACGCTGGGTCTGAACATCTTCGCGCTTTTCATCGTGCGCAAATACCGGGAACAATACGAATGACCGCCGCGAAATCTGCCGATCCTGTGCCGTCGATCTATACCACCAGCCCGGCGATGCAGCGCCGCAATGCCGCCGAGACCCGCTTTCGTCTTTATGGTCTTGTCGCGATTGCCCTGTCGCTCAGCCTGTTGGCGGTGATGCTGGTCACCATCTTCCGCGATGGCACCTCGTCTTTCTTTCAGGCGCGCCTCAGCTACACGGTCGAACTGACCGAAAAGGTGCTGGACCCAAAGGGCAACCGCAACCGCGACGAAATGACCAAGGTCACGACCGTAGGTTATGGCAAGGTGCTGTCGGCCGGGTTGATGGCAACACTTGAGGCCCGCAATATTGACCTTGGTGGGCTCAAGCCGAAAGAAGTGGCCGAACTGATTTCCAAGGATGCTGCCGGGGGCCTGCGGGCCAAGGTGCTGGCCGATCCTGCGCTGGTGGGCAGCACGATAGAGGTCAGCGTCTTTGCCGCGGGCCGGGTGGACGGGTTCCTCAAGGGCCGCGTCACGATGGAAAGCGCCAAGCTGGACAGCAACATTTCGCCCGAACAGTTGGAACTGGCCGATCGGATGCGGACGGCTGGTATCCTGTCGTCGGGCTGGAACTGGGATTTCTTCACCAATCCGGACGCCTCGGACCAGCGGCCCGAAGCGGCAGGGCTTGGTGTGGCGCTGATCGGGTCGCTGTACCTGATGATCCTTGTGGCTTTGATGTGCGTGCCGGTGGGGGTTGCCGCCTCGATCTATCTTGAGGAATTCGCGCCGAAAAACACCCTGACCGACGCGATTGAGGTGAATGTCTCGAACCTCGCGGCTGTGCCGTCGATCGTCTACGGCATCCTTGGCCTGTCGATCTTCATCAACGTCTTTGGTCTGCCGCAATCGTCCTCGCTGGTCGGTGCGCTGGTCATCAGCCTGATGACGCTGCCCACCATCATCATTGCCACCCGCGCCGCGATCCGCGCCGTGCCGCCGTCAATCCGCGATGCCGCACTGGGGGTGGGGGCGTCCAAGATGCAAACCGTGTTCCACCATGTGCTGCCCTTGGCGATGCCGGGCATTCTGACCGGCACGATCCTTGGGCTGGCGGCCGGCCTTGGCCAAAGCGCGCCGCTTCTGTTGATCGGCATGGTGGCCTTTGTCGACAACCATCCCGCCCCGCCGCTGGACGGTTTCCTTGATCCTGCGACCGCACTTCCGGTGCAGATTTACACCTGGGTCACCCGGTCTGACCCGGCCTTTGTGGAACGGTCAAACGGGGCGATCATCGTGCTCTTGGCCTTTCTTGTCGTGATGAACCTGTTGGCGATCCTGGCCCGCCGCAAATTTGAACGCCGCTGGTAGGCCTTGGGATATGACCATGAATGATATGCGAATGGAGAGCCGCGTGCAGAACGCAGTGAACAAGATCGAGGCCCGCAAGGTGCAGGTCTATTACGGTGAAAACCACGCCATCAAGGATGTCGATGTGGTGATCCCTGACAAGGCTGTGACGGCATTCATCGGGCCTTCGGGCTGCGGCAAGTCGACCTTCCTGCGCTGCCTCAACCGGATGAATGACACCATCTCGGTCTGTCGGGTCGAAGGGTTGATCCAGTTGGATGGTGAAAACATCTATGACAAGCGGGTAGACCCGGTGCAGTTGCGCGCCAAGGTCGGCATGGTCTTTCAAAAGCCGAACCCGTTTCCAAAGTCGATCTATGACAATGTGGCCTACGGCCCGCGCATCCATGGTTTGAGCCGCACTAAGGCAGAGCTGGATGAGATCGTCGAAAGCAGCCTGCGCAAGGCCGCCTTGTGGAACGAGGTGAAGGATCGTCTGCACGCGCCGGGGACCGGGCTTTCGGGTGGCCAGCAGCAGCGTCTGTGCATTGCCCGCGCCATCGCCACCAGCCCCGAGGTCTTGCTGATGGATGAGCCTTGCTCGGCACTTGACCCCATCGCCACTGCGCAGGTGGAAGAATTGATCGACGAATTGCGCAGCGCCTTTTCGGTTGTGATCGTGACCCATTCGATGCAGCAGGCCGCCCGCGTCAGCCAGCATACGGCGTTTTTCCATCTCGGCCATCTGGTCGAATATGGGGAAACCGGGCAGATTTTCACCAACCCGCAAGACCCGCGCACCGAATCCTATATCACCGGCCGGATCGGCTAAGGAGTGACCATGGCAAACGAACATATCTTGCGCGCCTTTGACCGTGATCTGGAAGCGGTTCAGGCGATGATCATGCGGATGGGGGGCCTTGTGGAAACCGCCTTGGCCGAGGCCGGGCGGGCGCTGGAAACTCGTGACGAGGTCTTGGCCGATCAGGTCCGCGCCGGCGACGCCGCCATTGATGCGCTGGAAGAATTGGTCAACGCTGAATGCGCCCGGCTGATTGCCCTGCGCGCCCCGATGGGGCCGGATCTGCGGATGGTGCTTTCGGTGATGAAGATCGCCAGCAATCTGGAACGCTGCGGCGATTACGCCAAGAACTTGGCCAAGCGCACCAAGATTCTTGCTGATCTTGCCCCCTTGCCCGAGGCGGCAGGGTCGTTGAAGCGGATGAGCAAGCAGGTCAGCCTGCTGTTGAAGGATGCTCTGGATGCCTTCATCGCCCGCGATGCGGGATTGGCCGCCGAGGTGCGCCTGCGCGACCACGAGGTGGACCAGATGTATAACGCCATCTTCCGCGAACTTCTGACCCATATGCTGGAAGACAGCCGCAAGATCACTCCGGCGATGCAATTGCATTTCATCGCCAAGAACATCGAACGGGTGGGTGACCACGCCACCACCATCGCCGAACAGGTGATCTACATGACCACTGGCCAGTTGCCGGGCGATGCGCGGCCCAAGGTCGATGCGGTTCTTGGCAGCGGGGGGCAGGCCTGATGTCGGGGCCAAAGCCCATCGTCCTGTTGGTCGAGGATGAACCCGCACAGCGCGAGATCCTGCGCTACAATCTTGAGGCCGAAGGCTTTCATGTGGTGGCCGCGTCAAATGGGGAAGAAGCGATGGAGCGGGTCGCCGAAGGCCTGCCGGATCTGATCTTGCTGGATTGGATGATGCCGCATGTCTCGGGGTTAGAGGTTTGCCGCCGGATCCGTGCCAAGGCTGAAACGCGGGGGATTCCAATCCTGATGCTGTCGGCGCGGTCCGAAGAAGTGGACAAGGTGCGCGGCTTGGAAACCGGGGCCGATGACTATGTCATCAAGCCCTATTCGGTGGCCGAGTTGATGGCGCGTCTGCGCGCGCATTTGCGCCGGGTGCGCCCGGCGCAGGCCGGCGAAGTGCTGGAATGGCAAGACATCGTGCTGGATCCCGAAACCCATCGCGTGACGCGGTTGGGTGTCGCGTTGAAGCTGGGTCCGACCGAGTTTCGTCTGCTGTCTTGCCTGATGGAGCGTCCGGGCCGGGTGTTCAGCCGCGAGCAGCTCTTGGACCGGGTCTGGGGCCGCGATATCTATGTCGACAGCCGTACTGTGGACGTCCACGTTGGCCGCCTCCGCAAGGCGCTGATGGCAACCGGCGGGGCAGACCCGCTGCGCACGGTGCGCGGCGCGGGCTATTCCTTGGGCTGACCATCCGAGGTTTCGGCCAAAACTCGATTGCCTGATTTTTCGATTAAAAATCAGGCGCGGGCCTGCCGCACCAGCGAGGTGGTGTAGATCGCCAGCGCGGCCCAGATCAGCAGGAAGGCGATCATTCGGGCGCTGTCAAAGGGTTCGCCGAACCAGAACACGGCCGTCAGGAAAATCATCGTCGGTGCGATGTATTGCAGGATGCCGATGGTC
Organism: uncultured Paracoccaceae bacterium; assembly: GCA_937927675.1. Classification (GTDB taxonomy): domain Bacteria; phylum Pseudomonadota; class Alphaproteobacteria; order Rhodobacterales; family Rhodobacteraceae; genus Tabrizicola_A. The sequence goes on from CALBSG010000070.1 coordinate 18,618, forward strand.
GACAGCCGGAGCAGTTTCGCCCCATTGGCATAGATCATCAGCGGCACGGCCGTTACCACACCGCAGCCCATCAAAAGGGCGGTGTTCGCCGGGGCCGAGGCCATGAACATCGCCTCGCCCCGCGCCGCACCCCAAATGGCGTAGCCAAGCGCGAAGGGCAGCAGCAAAATAACCTCCAGCGTGAACCCCTGATTTGGGCCGATGGGCAGCATCTTTTTGAAATAGGCGTAAAAGCCCCAAGTCAGCGTCAGGCTCAGCGCCACAACTGGCACATGGCCGACTTGCCATGTCAGAAACAGCACCGCCGCTGTCGCCAGACCAATCGCCAGCTTTTGCGCCGTGGACAGCCGTTCCTTGATCAAGACCGCGCCCAGAAACACCGAAAACAGCGGGTTGATGTAATAGCCAAGGGCCGCTTCCAGCGCATGGCCGGTCTGGATCGACCAGACATAGATCCCCCAGTTCACCGAAATCAGCGCCGCCGTGATCGCCGCCATCGCCAACATGCGCGGGTTGCGCAGGGCCGTCATCAGATCGGCGGTGCGTCCCAGAACCGCCAGAATGACCAGCGCAATCGGCACCGACCAGATCACCCGATGCGCCAGCACCTCCAGCGTCGGGATATGGGCCAAGGCCTTCATGTACAGGGGCAGGAACCCCCAAAGAAGATAGGCGGTCAGCGCAAAGGCAAAGCCGCGCGGGGTGTCGATGTTCTGGGAGGATGCAGCATTCATCCGCCCTGACTATCTCAGGGCGCGCGGGGCGGCCAATGCAATCTTGTGACCCCTACAATAAGCCCTCGTTATGGGCCGGTCTTACTCCAACGCGTAGTTCAGGGTGCCACACAGGCCATTGCTGTCGATGTTCTCTGGCGCGGCCCCCGCAAAAACCGCGATTTGCAGGATCGAACCGGCGATTTCATCGTCCAAGGGCGTAAAGACCAAATAGGTCGCCGGCCCATCGCCACACAGCGTGTTGCCGTTTTCCAGCGGGCCGGGGTCTTCATCGATGGCAAAGACCGCACCGGGCCAGACTTCGGGATCCGACAGGTTCCACCCCGAGGAGCGGTCTTCGACAAAATCTAGGCTAATCTCGGTGCCGCCTGCGGTTGTCAGGGTCTTTTCCTGCTCGTCGCCGGTCAGCGAAATGTCGCCGGTGATTGAAGATGCCGTGTCGGACAGGGCGGCAAAGCTTGCGTCATCTTGCCAAGGCATCTGGTCGTCTTGGGCAAACGCGGGAAAAGAAAAGGTGGAAAGCAAAAGGATCTGGGCGAATTTCTTCATCATCTTTCTCAAATCAAAGGTTTCGTCGGAAAAGATAGGCTTTGCTAAAGGCTACATAACCGTCGGCGGTAACCTTAAGGTGATCTTTGATCAAGTCATGCAACCGTGGCAAGCAATGAAACGGCACCGCGGGATAGCTGTGATGCTCAACATGATAGGGCATGTTCCACGCAAGAAAGCGGATGAGCGCCGTGGTAAAGGTGGTGCGGGTGTTTTCCAGCATGTTCGCCACCCGTGGGCAGTCGCCATGTTCTGCCAAAAGATAAAGCCGCAAAAACGGTTGGCCCAAAATCACGGGCAGGATCCACAGCCAGAACAGCAGCGGCGACAGCAGCAGGCTGGCCGCCACCAGGGCGTAACCGGCCAACAGACTGCGGGCCTCGGCCCGGATGCGGGGCAGGGCGGGGGCGGGCAGATAGGGTGTTTTTCCGCGGCCCAAGGCCAGATCAACTGTCACCTGCGCCATGCCCCCCCAATAGGGCAGGCCCGAGACATGCCAAAGCCATTGGCGCCACGTTTCCGGCTTTGCGCCGTCCAACTCGGGGTCTTTGCCGGGAAGATTGGTCCAGCGGTGATGGGCAAGGTGGAAATACCGGAACCATTCAAAGGGCAGTAGCAACAAAAAGCCACAGGCCCTGCCCACGATGTCGTTGAGTGCAGGCGTGGCAAAGGGGGTGCGATGGGTGCATTCATGTTCCAGCGTGAACAGGAAAATCAGCGCAATGCCCTGCGGCACCAACAAGAGCGGCCAACCCGGCACAGCCGCCGCGATCAGCCCGCCAAGGATCACAATCAGCCCCACATGTCCGGCCAGATGCGCCAGCCCTTTGGCGTTTGACAGCGTGGTGAGCCGCAGTTTTTCTTCGGTCGGCAGGCCGGCGACAAATTGAATATGATCCATCTTCTCACTCATGCCTGCCTCCAATCGCCGGGCGCAAGGCCGTCCAGCGTCCAGTCCCCGACCCGCCAGCGGATCAGGCGCAAACAGGGCAGCCCGACCGCCGCACACATGCGCCGCACTTGCCGATTGCGGCCCTCGCGGATCGTCAGTTCAATCCAGCCATCCGGCACGGTCTTGCGCTCTCGGATCGGAGGGAGGCGCGGCCAAAGCCAGTCCGGTGGGGCGACGGCGCGCGCGCGGGCGGGCAGGGTGGGGCCGTCCTTTAGCGTGACGCCGCGCGACAGGGCTTGCACGGCCGCGTCCGACACCACGCCTTCCACTTGGGCAAGATAGGTCTTTTCCAGTTTGTGTTTGGGATCGGCAATCCGGGCCTGCTGGCGCCCGTCATCGGTCAAAACCACCAGACCTTCGGAATCGCGGTCCAATCGGCCGGCGGGATAAACCCCTTTGACCGTCAGGTAATCTGCCAAGGTGGCGCGCCCGTCCCCATCGGTGAACTGGCACAAGACGTCATAGGGTTTGTTCAACAAGATCAGCATGCGGCTTGATAGCACGCAGGCCCAGAAACGAAAACGGGCGCCCGAAAGCGCCCGCTGAGATTCGTTGTCCATCAATCCCGATGTCGGGCGATGATCAGCGCAGGATCGACCGCCCGGCATATTCCGCGGTTTCACCCAGCATTTCTTCGATGCGGATCAGCTGGTTATACTTGGCCAACCGGTCCGAGCGGGACAGCGAGCCGGTCTTGATCTGGCCGCAGTTGGTGGCGACTGCCAGATCGGCAATCGTCGAATCCTCGGTTTCGCCCGAACGGTGGCTCATCACATTGGTATAGCGCGCGCGGTGCGCCATATCGACGGCTTGCAGCGTTTCGGTCAGCGTGCCGATCTGGTTCACCTTAACCAGCATCGAGTTCGCCACGCCTTTGGAGATGCCTTCGGCCAGACGGCGCGGGTTGGTGACGAACAGATCGTCGCCCACCAGCTGCACCTTGTTGCCAAGCGTATCGGTCAACAGCTTCCAGCCTTCCCAATCGTCTTCCGAGCAGCCGTCTTCGATCGAGATGATCGGATAGTCGGCGGCAAGGCCTGCAAGGAAGTCGACGTTCTGCGCGATGGTCAGCGATTTGCCTTCGCCCTTCATCTCATACTTGCCGCCCTTGAAGTATTCGGTCGCGGCGCAGTCGAGTGCGAGGAAGATGTCCTGACCCGGCTTGTAGCCGGCCTTTTCAATGGATTGCAGAATGAAATCCAAGGCTTCACGGGCCGATTTCAGGTTCGGCGCAAAGCCGCCCTCATCGCCGATCCCGGTGTTGTGGCCGGCCTTTTGCAGCTCTTTCTTCAAGGTGTGGAACACCTCGGCGCCCATGCGGATGGCTTCGCGGATGTCCTGCGCGCCGACCGGCATGATCATGAATTCTTGAATGTCGATCGGGTTGTCGGCATGTTCGCCGCCGTTGATGATGTTCATCATTGGAACCGGCAGCATGCGGGCCGACGTGCCGCCGATATAGCGATACAAGGGTTGCGCGGTGAATTCCGCCGCCGCCTTGGCCACCGCCAGCGAGACGCCCAGAATGGCATTGGCGCCCAGACGCGATTTGTTCGGCGTGCCGTCCATTTCGATCATGGTGCGGTCGATGCCGACCTGTTCGGTGGCGTCAAAGCCGACGAGTTCTTCGGCGATCTCGCCGTTCACGGCCGCCACAGCCTCCAGCACGCCTTTGCCCAGATAACGGGCCTTGTCGCCGTCGCGCTTTTCATTGGCCTCATGCGCACCGGTCGATGCCCCCGAGGGCACCGCGGCGCGGCCCATCGCGCCGCTTTCCAGCGTCACGTCAACCTCGACCGTCGGGTTGCCCCGGCTGTCCAGAATTTCGCGGGCGTGAATGTCGATGATCGTGCTCATGGGGCGCTCCCTCGGCCTGAAATGGTCTCGGGCGCGTCATACACGTTCAGCGGCGATTGGGGAAGTCTCTGCGGTGCGGCAAAACTCACACGGAAAGCGGGCGTGTCTTGGTCCGCATCCGTTCCCGGGCAAAGGTATAAAGTCCCGACGCGATGATGAGCGTGGCCCCGATCAGCATGGCCGGGCCGGGGCGTTCGCCCAAAAACAGCATGGCAAGGATCAGCGCAAACACCAGACGGGAATAGCGGAAGGGGGCGATGACGGCCGCCTCGCCCAGACGGGTGGCTGCGGTCACGGCATAATAGCCGAAAAGCCCCGAAACCAGCGCCATGGCCAGATCAAACCAGCGGGTCGGATCAATCGCGGTCAGGGCATGGCCGCCGATCGCCATCAAGATCACCCCGGCAGGCACCAGCGCCATATAGGCCCAGCTGACCAGCGGGAAGGTGCCAATGTCCGTCGGCATCGCCCGGGTGGAAAGATCACGCGAGGCAAGGGCCACAACACAAAGCACGGTCAAGATCCCTGCGGCCTGAAAACCGTCGTTCCAAGGTTGCAGCACGATCAGGACACCCGCAAAGCCGACGCCAATCGCCGTCCAGCGCCGCCAGCCGACGGGTTCGCCCAAAAACAGCGCCGCGCCCATGGTCACGACCAGTGGCGAGGCCTGCAACAGCGCCGAGTTGATCGACAAAGGGATCAGCGCCAGTGCCGTGATATACAGCATCGTCGCCCCCGCTTCGGACAGCGACCGCACCAAGGGTGCGCCTTTTACCGCGCGGAGGGTCAACACCTTTTGGCGTTTGAAAGCGGCCATAACCCAAAAGACGAAAGCTCCACCCAGACCCATCATGGCGATCACCTGACCCGGTGGCAGCGCCATCGCGGCACGCTTCAGGAACAGATCTTCGACGGCAAAGGCCGCCATCGCGCCGACCATCAACAGGGTGGCGGCGGTGTTGTCTGTGTGCCTCACGTCTTGGCTTTCTTTATCGGAACGGCCAGCAATTCCAGCCGGTGGCCAATCAGCGTGAACCCCAGCCGGGTTGCAATCTTTTCCTGCAACGCCTCGATCTCGGGATCGACGAATTCGATCACCGTGCCGGTCGAGACATCAATCAGGTGGTCATGGTGATCACGTTCGGCATCTTCATAGCGCGCACGGCCATCGCCGAATTCCAGCTTTTCCAGAATTCCGGCCTCTTCCAGCAGTTTCACCGTCCGATAGACGGTCGCGAGCGAGATCTTGGGGTCCACCGCGGCCGCACGGGCGTAAAGCTCTTCGACATCGGGGTGATCGTCGGCATCGCCGATGACACGCGCCAAAACCCGACGCTGGTCGGTCATCCGCAGGCCTTTGGCCTCGCAACGGGCGATGATGTCGCGCATGGGCGGTGTCCTTTCCAATCGCTTGGGCTTTACGACAACATCTGCCGCAGGGCCAGAGGCAGAAAACCGGGGTGGCCCGATCCTTCGGCGGGGGGCAGGACACAATATATGGTAGAGTTCGGTCTTGTCTGGCGCGGACCACCTGTTCGCGACGCGGCGGGGGGCGATCTGCAGCCTGCCACATCGTGACGGCGCGGTGCTTGGGGCGATTCTCTGGCCTGTCATGGGCGCAACTTGGTTTGCGCGGTCTTTGTCCCCGGCTGTCACGGCGCCATTATCTTCTGAGCGGGCAGGGAATGGCGGCCTATACCTTTGGTTTATGGGGATTTGGCTGCCGTCTGTGGCCCAGATTTGGCCAAAGATCGGGGGATTTTGCTCGCAATAGTTGTGTTGTGCTCTCTTTTGATCGCCCAATCTCACCGGCCTTGTCTGTGGCATTTATGCTGTTGGCCCTCGGGAATCATCTTGGTGAACCGAAGCGACCAACGGCTGGCATGGGCCGCGCGACTTTGGTTGCGTTAGGCGGGCAAGCGCGCCGATTTCCTGAACAATTTTACGATCTTTGGACAGGTCGCGACGTCGGGGTGGGTAAAAGGTTAACGCCACCCCTAGCCGGGTTTATGGGGGTGCGACACAAAATCTTGTGGATGGTTTCAAAATCCAATTGCCGCGCCAAACGAAATCCTTCACCTTGATGAAGTCGTCCGGAAGGCCACCAGATATAGGGGTCCGGAGGCAAGGTCACCGGATCCACAGCGCCCAATTTTTTGGCGCTGACTTGTGTGTTTGCACATAAGACGCGGTCGATCTGCTCCGACGGGCAAAGGGTTGAACACAAAGCGGCAGAGGAAAAATCCTCGCCATTTAGGGACGGAGACGGGGCATGAAGATCGAGCGGAAGTTCACCACGGCGGCAGCCGGGGCTTATGGCGAAATGGCGTTTCAGATCACCGCATCGGAGATCCGCAACCCCGATGGCAAGGTGGTGTTTCGCAACGAAGCCGTGGAAGTGCCCGCCGGGTGGAGCCAGGTGGCAAGCGATGTCTTGGCCCAGAAGTACTTCCGCAAGGCCGGAATCCCGGCCGCTTTGAAGCGCGTGAAGGAAAAGGGTGTTCCGGAATTCCTGTGGCGCTCGGTCCCGGATGACGAGGCTTTGTCGAAACTGGCCGTGGAAGAGCGGACCGTCGGCGAAACAAGCGCCAAGCAGGTGTTCGACCGTCTGGCCGGCGCTTGGGCCTATTGGGGCTGGAAGGGCGGCTATTTCACCACCGAGGCCGACGCGCAGTCCTATTACGACGAGATGCGCTTCATGCTGGCCCGTCAGATGGCCGCGCCGAACTCGCCCCAGTGGTTCAACACCGGTCTGCACTGGGCCTATGGCATCGACGGTCCGAGCCAGGGTCACTACTACGTCGATCACAAGACGGGCGAGTTGACCAAATCGGCCAGCGCCTATGAGCACCCGCAGCCGCACGCCTGCTTCATCCAGTCGGTCGAGGACGATCTCGTCAACGAGAACGGGATCATGGATCTGTGGGTGCGCGAGGCGCGCCTGTTCAAATACGGTTCGGGTACCGGCTCGAACTTCTCCGCCTTGCGCGGCGAAGGCGAGCAGATCGGAAGAGCGTCGTGTAGGGAAAGAG
>CALBSG010000071.1 GCA_937927675.1 uncultured Paracoccaceae bacterium
ACAACAGCGACAGTGTTTTAAAACCGTATCAAAAAGACCGTATTGAAATTGTATTAGGCATTAAAGAAGACAAACGCGGAATGGGTTATAACCTGGAACAATCCAAAGTGGCCATTGGCGCGGGAAGATTGTTTGGACGTGGTTTCCAAAATGGAACACAAACCAAAATGGGATTTGTTCCAGAACAACATACCGACTTTATTTTCTGCACCGTAGGCGAAGAGTGGGGATTTGTCGGTTCCATGGTTGTAATACTTTTATTCATGGCGCTGATTGTGCGCAGTTTGATGGAGCGGGCTTAGGCCGCCTGCAAGCGAATCGCCGCAAGATCGACCGTTGCGCCATTGGTCAGGCTGGCCAAGGGCACGCCGTCCAACAGCAACAGCGTGGCACTGGGGCCGGTTTGCAAGGTGAGGGCGGGTTCGGGGTGCAGGGTGGAATCGTACAGCACCACCAACTCATCCTCGGCGGGATTGAAATCGGTGATCTGCATCAGCGGCGCGCCGGGGCCGAAATCCTGTAAGGTGAAACTGTCGGCCCCGTCGCCGCCGTGGCCATAATCGCCCGCGCCCAGATGCAGGATGTCATTGCCGTCGCCACCGTTGAGGATATCCACGTCGGTGTCTGTGCCGCTGGGGGCGGTGCCTGACAGCGTGTCATGGCCCGCGCCGCCGTCAACCTCATCGGCGCCGGTGCCGCCGGAGACGAGATCATTGCCCTCGCCGCCCAAACCCTGCGCCGTGCCGGACAGATCAAAGCGGTCCGCACCCGCCCCGCCAAAGGCTTGGGCGCGATCTGCTGCGATCAGGTGGTCATCCCCTGACCCGCCCCAGCCCACGGCCTCATCGGTCAGCGATAAAAGGTCATTGCCCGCCCCGCCGTCCATCCGGTTCGACAGAGTGTCGCCGTAAAACCTGTCGGCAAAGGCCGATCCGCGCCACGCCTCGATGTAGAAATAGCTGTCGCGGGCGGCATCTCCGGTGCCGGCCGCTGGGGTCAGAAGATCAGCTATGACCCCGGCTTTGCTGGCCGAGTAGTCGCACCAGTCATAGCCCGCGCCCCCATCCAGACGGTCCCCCCCGCCACCGCCTGACAGAATGTCATCGCCGTCGCCGCCATAGAGGACGTCGGCCGCCGCCGCGCCGAACAGCGTATCGGCCCCACCGCCCCCGGTCAGCGTGGCCACAGTGGCCCCGGCGTACAGCCGGTCGCCATGGGCCGAGCCAAGCAGCCCTTCGATGCTGCTGAAGCTGTCGCCGCGCGCGTCGCCAAGATTTCGACGCGGATCCGCAATGCTGACCGTGACTGCTGCCGTCGCATAGGCGTAACTGGCATAATCAAAGGAACTGCCGCCATAAAGCCGGTCGGCCCCCGGCCCGCCTTCCAGCCGGTTCACCCCGGTTCCGCCATACAGGGAATCATTGCCGGAATGGCCCTGCAACGTGTCATTGCCACTCCCCCCCGACAGGCTGTCATTGCCACTTCCGCCCTGCAAAAGGTTGGCCGCCGCGTTGCCTGTCAGGCTGTCACTGTAAGATGACCCGCGCAGCCCCTCGATCAAGGAATAGCGGTCGCCAGCGGCGTCTTGACGATTGCGCCACGGGGCGGCGAGATCGGCCACCACGGCCATGCGAGCGTCTGCATAACTCGCCAGATCAAGCCCGGTGCCGCCGTAAAGCGTATCGGCCCCGCCGCCGCCTGTCAGCGCGTCATTGCCGGTGCCGCCGTACAGCAGATTGGCCAGGCTGTTGCCGGTCAGCGCATCGGCCCAAGCCGATCCCATCAGGTCTTCAACCCCGGAATAACTGTCGCCCAAGGCCGCGCCGGAATTGAGGCTAGGCACGGCCAGATGGGCGGTGACACCACTTTCGGCGCTGGCATAGCTGGCCAGATCGCGGCCCCCGTCGCCTTGCAGCAGGTCCCCCCCCGCGCCGCCGATCAAGGTGTCGTTGCCATCGCCGCCATAAAGCCGGTCATTGCCCGCGCGGGCCTCCAGACTGTCATGGCCCGCCCCGCCATAAAGCCAGTTGTCGCCAATATCGCCCAGCAGCTGATCGTGAAAGGCGCTGCCGATCAGCCCCTCGATGCCAAGGTAACGATCACCCGTCGCATCCGCCCCTTGATTGGCCGTCGGTGTCAGCAGATCGGCGATGACGGCCACAGCAGAGGCCGAATAGGACACCACATCAAGGCCAAGACCACCATCCAGCTGATCGGCGCCCAAACCGCCGATCAGCGTGTCATTGCCTGTCCCGCCTTGCAGGTCATCGTCGCCGCCGCGACCATAAAGGTAGTCCGCCCCGCCCGCGCCAGACAGGTGGTTGTCCGTGTCATCCCCCAGCAGCGTATCGCCAAAGCCGCTGCCGGTGATCCGTTCGATGCCGTCAAGACTGTCGCCTGCCGCCGCCCCGGTCGAACTGCCGGGCTGGGCAAGATCAAGCCGAAGGGCGGCACTGGCGGCGCCATAATCCAGCAGGTCATTGCCGCTGCCGCCGTGCAGGTTATCTGCCCCGGCCCCCGCGATCAGGGTGTCATCGCCATCGCCGCCCTCAACCGTGTCATTGCCCGCGCCATCTGACAGCGCGTCATTGCCTGCGCCGCCCTGCAAGAGATTGGCCGTCGCATCGCCCGTCAGTTGATCGTCAAAGGCGCTGCCGATCAGCCCTTCGATGCCGTCAAAGCTGTCGCCAAGGGCGTCAGCGCCCACGTTGGCGGTAAATGAGGCGAGACTCGCCACTATGCTGCCGCTGGCCTGTGTATAATCCGCGAGGTCAAAACCGACCCCCCCGAACAGCGCATCGGCCCCTGCAAGCCCGGCGAGGTGGTCATCTCCGTCGCCGCCATATAGCAGGTCATCACCCTGATGGCCGACCAGAACCTCGCTGGCGGCCGTGCCGTTGATGATGACAGGGGGGCGGTAGGTATAGACCCACAGGCCCTGCACCCCGGTATTGCCGATCGTGCTGGGCAGAGCCAAAAGTCGCCCCTCATTGCCCGTGGCCCAATGGCCATTCACTGCGTCGCTGGTCTCCAGTCTCCAGCCTATAAGGGCAGGATCGCCGCCCAAGCCATCCCAGCCGTTTTGCAGATCGCCCGTTGTCCAGCCGATGCTGTCATAACGCAGCACGATGGACAGGCCGTCCTCGCCCTGATCGTAAAGTTGCAGTTGGAAGGTGTTGGTGTGGCTGGCGTTACGGCGATAAAACCCCACCTCTTGCCATGTGATGGTCACGATATCCTGGGTCGGATCAACATCGACCCAGATCGGCCCGCTTTCTGCCCCCTCGCCATCCAGCCTTGTGTCCACATCGGCGTGGAAGGCCGCGATGAAGGGGCGCGTGATCGCTGAGAGTTGGCTCATCACGCCATTGAGCGCCGCACCAAAGCTGACAAGCCCATTGGTCGATACAAAAAGATCATTGCCGCTGTAATGCTGCGCCCCGAATTGGAAGCCACCCTCAAAGACGGCGGTGGTATCCACGCGCAGGCTGGCGTCATCTGCCGGCGCGAGCATGATCTCGCCAAAGCCCGCGGCCCCGCCAAGCCCGGTCACCGCGCTGCCGTCGCCGGTAACAGCCGTCATGCCTTTACCCACCCACAAGTCCCGCGCTGAGTTTGACCATGGCAGGGTGAACGCCCGGTTAAGGTTTGGCGGCAGGCGGGCGGTCAAATAGCTAGAATGCCGGATTAACTTTCGGGAAAGGTCGCAGCCCTGCCCGAAAGCGGCCCCCAACCCGGGCGGCGGTCTTGCCATGTTCCTTGCACGATAAGGGGCGCAGGCGGAGGGTCCGGCGATGCAGGTGCAAGTGCTAACGACCTACGCGGCAGGCGATCTTGCCTATCCATTTATCGCCGATGGCCTCGCTGTGGTGCAGTCGGGCGGGTATACGCGCCTGCTTTATGCCGCCCGTGGCGATAACCGGCTGGCCGCCCTTGATCTTGGTGCCGCGCCCGCCGCACCTGCCGCCGGAAACCCGATCATCGGCCCCAGCCCCGGTGCGGATATTGTGGTGCAGGACAATCCCGGCGCCGAGCGCGCCTTTGTGTTTTCCAGTTTTGACGGGCTGTTGCGTCATGCCGCGCTGGGCACCACCGGTGCGCCGGGGGCAACCAATGCCACGATAACCAGTCGCGGCTCTCTTTATGGCGTCACGGCGATGGAATTGATTGAGCGTGGGGCGACGGATCTGGCCATCATTGCCCAACGCGATGTCCCGGGGTTGCACAGCTACACCGTCTCTGAGACTGGCACGATGTCCTTGGTGGCAGAGCTGGCCGACAGCCCGAAATCCTATCTTGCCGATGTCGCCGATACCTTGGCGGTCAACGTGGCGGGCCGCGATTTTCTGCTGACCGCCTCGGCCTTGGAAAATGGCCTGACACTGTTTGAACTGGATGCTGCCGGGCAGGCCAGCTTTGTCGATGCCATTGGTGCGGCCGATGGCCTGCCGATTGCTGGACCGGCAGCCATGCTCAGTATCGTGCAGGGTGGAACGCAATATGTTGTCGTTGCGGCGACGCTGTCCTCTTCGATTTCGGTTTTGCGGGTCAATGAGATGGGGGTGCTGTTTGTCGAGGATCATCTGATCGACGACCGCAATACCCGGTTTGACAAAGTGGTGGCGCTGGATGGGTTCGCCTATCAGGGGCGGGCCTTTGTGGTGGCGGGCGGCAGGGATGCGGGGGTGACGGTCTTGGAATTGCTGCCCGATGGCCGCTTGTCGCATGTGCTGTCGCAGGCGCTGGAAACCGGGGCGGGGATCGGGGCCGTGACCGGGGTGGAAACGGTGGTTCTGAACGGCAAGGCCGCAATCTTTCTGACCGATGCCGGGGGCGCGCGTATCTATCATCTGGAGATCAATCTGGCCGCAACTGGTCCGCTTTATCAGGCGCAGGGGGGGATGCTGACGGGCAGTGGGCTGGAAGACCGGATCATCGGCTCGGATCTTGCCGACACCTTGCAGGGGGGCGCGGGGGATGACTTTTTGCACGACGGCGGCGGTGATGATCTATTGCTCGGCGGGGCAGGAGCCGATGTTTTTGTCTTTGACCGCGACGGCAGCGCCGACCGCATTGGCGACTTTCAGGATGGGATCGACCGGCTGGATGTGTCGGATTGGGGCCGCATCTATACGGCCTCGGCGCTGAACATCACGATCACTGCCTCCGGTGCTGTGGTCAGTTACGGCGCGGAAAGCCTGACGATCACCAAATCCGGCGCGGCGGCCTTGCACCTGACGGATGCCGACTTTCTGTTCTGAGCTGGCGTTAACCGGCCTTTCGGCTTGCGTAGCCCCGGCGCGATGCGCCAAACACGGAAGACGGTTCAGATTGGGATTGGCGCGATGCGGCATGTGCTGGTGACGGGTGGGGCAGGCTATATCGGGGCGCATGCCTGCAAGGCGCTGGCGCGGGCAGGCTTTGTGCCGGTGGCCTTTGATAACCTGTCGACCGGCTGGGAAGACGCGGTGAAATTCGGCCCCTTCGTCAAGGGCGATCTGATGAACCGCGCCGAGATTGACGCCGCCTTTGCCCGCTATCGTCCGGTGGCCGTCATGCATTTTGCCGCCCTGTCGCTGGTCGGTGAAAGCATGTCCGATCCCGGCCGCTATTGGCGGGTCAATCTTGGATCGGCCTTGAACCTGATCGAAGCGGCCATCGCGGCGGGCTGTCTGAATGTCGTGTTTTCCAGCACCTGCGCGACCTATGGCGATCAGGATGGTGTGATGCTGGACGAAACAACCGCGCAGCACCCGATCAACGCTTATGGTGCCTCAAAACGGGCCATCGAAGATTTGCTGAACAATTTCAGCGCCAGCCACGGGCTGAAAAGGGTGATCTTCCGTTATTTCAATGTGGCGGGGGCCGATCCCGACGGCGAGGTCGGCGAACAGCACCGCCCGGAAACCCACCTGATCCCCCTGATGCTGGACGCCATCGAAGGCCGCCGACCGGCTCTGACGCTGTTTGGCACCGATTACCCGACGCCGGATGGCACCTGCGTGCGCGATTATGTGCATGTCAGCGATCTGGTCGATGCGCATGTGTTGGGGTTGAACTGGCTTTTGGAGGGCAAGGGGAATTCTGAATTCAACCTTGGCTCGGGCCGTGGCTTTTCGGTGCGCGAGGTGATTGCCGCCTCTTCTGCTGTGACCAACCGCCCTGTGCCGGTGGTCGAAGGTCCGCGCCGGGCAGGGGATGCGGCGGCGCTGGTGTCTGGCTCGACCCGTGCGCTCGAGGTTTTGGGCTGGAAGCCACGCTATGCCGATCTGGCCGAGATGATCCGCCATGCCCATGCTTGGGGCCAAAAGCCGGGCTTTGCCAAGTAACCCGTCCAGATAACCCGTCCAGATAACCCGGCCGGATAACCCGGGCCGCGCGGGATGCCGCGCTTGACAGCTCCACGATTTCCCCTGATAAGCCCGCATCCCGGACAGGTGCGAATCTGTCCGGGCAATTTTCATTACGCCCAGAAACGGGCGCGCTGTCCGAGGCGGGGAAACCCGAGAACACCCAAAGATCGCAAGATCGGCGGGGGCCAAAGGGCGCGGTTGACAAAGAAGGAAAGACCCATGTTTGCGGTCATCAAAACCGGTGGCAAGCAGTATACCGTTCGGGCGGGCGACGTCCTGCGCGTGGAACTGATTGACGCTGTGGCTGGCGAAAAAGTCCAGTTCAACGAAATTCTCATGGTTGGCGGTGACAAGGTCACCGTTGGCGCTCCGGTTGTGGCCGGTGCGGCGGTTCAGGCCGACGTCATCGACAACATCAAGGGCGAAAAGACCATTCACTTTGTGAAGCGTCGTCGTAAGCACTCGTCGCAGCGCACCAAGGGTCACCGTCAGAAGTGGACGCTCGTCCGCGTGTCGGAAATCCTGGCCGCTGGCGCTGACAAGTCGGGCGTCAAGGCTGCTGTCGGCACCGCCGATGCGCGCCGCGCCGCACACGAAACCAAGTAAGAGGAGTACTCCCCATGGCACATAAAAAGGCAGGCGGTTCCTCTCGCAACGGCCGCGACTCCGCGGGCCGTCGTTTGGGCGTGAAACTGTTCGGTGGCCAAGCCGCCATTCCGGGCAACATCATTGTGCGTCAGCGCGGGACCGAATGGTTCCCGGGTGCGGGCGTCGGCATGGGCCGCGACCACACCATCTTTGCCGTCGTCGAAGGCAAGGTGACTTTCAAGAAAGGCTTCAAGGGCCGCACCTTTATTTCGGTGCTCCCGACTGCCGAGGCCGCAGAATAAGCCGGAAACCTTAGGTTGAACATCTACGGGGGATCGGCTGAAAGGCCGGTCCCCCGTCTCGTTTTCAAAAGACGCTGTCGGGATCGGTCAGGAAGGGCAGGGCAACCTGCCGCAACTGTCACGAGGAATGGACCGATGTCCGTGACTGGAAATGATCTTTTGGCGCTGGGCTTGCCGAATGGCCCGATCTTTGACGCCGCCTTGGCCGAGGCCAATCGCCTGCATTTGACTGGCCCGGCGCTTGAAACCTTTGTGCGCGCCATGTTGCCGGATCCTGTCCGGCGGGCTGGCAATGCTCCGCTGGCATCGGGGCAGGAGGGCTGACATGTCGCATATCACTCCCCATATCCATCCTGTTGCGCCCTCGCGCGGCACGATCTTGCCGGGCCATTCCGGTTCTGCGCTTCAAAGGAGAGAAGCTGTGACCTTTGACCAGTCTGTTGGTTCTGTTGATGCCATCCCTGCCGGGCGGTTTGTGCTGCGTCCTTTGCGGGCGTCTGACGCGGGTTTGGTGGCGCTTTTTGCCGGGGATCAGCGTGTGGCCGAAGCCACCCGGTCAATCCCGCATCCGCTGCCGCCGGGCGCGGTCGAAGCATTTATCGCCCGCGCCATGTCGGGTGAAACACGCGGCACCATCTGGGCGATGGACGGCGCGGCGATGGGGCTTTCCGAGGTTTTGGGCGTTATCAGCCTGAAACCGATGGAGCCGGGCAAGGCCGGGATGGGGCAATCTGAGGTCCGCTTTTGGGTGGCGCCGCAGATGTGGAACACCGGGATCGCATCAGAGGCGGTGCGGGCGCTGGTAGCGGCCAACCCCTTGGGGGATCGCACGCTTTTTGCCGAAGTGTTTCAGGACAATCTTGGCTCGGCCAAGCTTTTGACCAATTGCGGCTTTGAATATCTGGGCGATGCGGAAACCTTTTCGGTGGCGCGCGGCGCGCGGGTGCCGACCTGGACCTACATCCGCAAGATGGGCTGAGACAAATCTTTGCGCCCCCTTTGTTGGGGCGCAGAGACAAAGATGAGTATTTGGAAAGGCGCAAGACCTTTTCAGCAAAGGCTTGAGCCTTGAGGCTTTGTCCTCTATCGCCTTTAGGCCAAGCCAAACGAAAGATGACGCGATGAAGTTTCTTGACCTTGCCAAAGTCTATATCCGCTCGGGTGGCGGCGGGGCGGGATGCGTGTCGTTCCGGCGCGAGAAGTTCATCGAGTTTGGCGGCCCGGATGGCGGCGATGGCGGGCATGGCGGATCGGTCTGGGTGGAGGCCGTGGATGGGCTGAACACGCTGATTGATTATCGCTATCAGCAGCATTTCTTTGCCAAGTCGGGCCAGCCCGGCATGGGCAACCAGAAAACCGGCAAGACCGGCGATGACATCTTGATGAAAGTGCCTTTGGGCACCGAGATTCTGGATGAGGACGAAGAAACCGTGATTGCCGATCTGACCGAGCCGGGCCAGCGGGTCTGTCTTGCCCGGGGCGGCAATGGCGGCTGGGGCAACCTGCAGTTCAAATCGTCGACCAACCGCGCGCCGAACCGGGCCAATCCGGGTCAGGAAGGCGTGGAGCGCACGATCTGGCTGCGGCTGAAACTGATTGCGGATGCCGGGCTTTTGGGCCTGCCCAATGCGGGCAAATCGACCTTCCTTGCCGCGGTGTCGAACGCGCGGCCGAAGATTGCCGATTACCCTTTCACCACCTTGGTGCCGAACCTTGGGGTTGTGGGTGTTGACGGCAAAGAATTCGTTATGGCCGACATCCCCGGCCTGATCGAGGGGGCATCGGAAGGGCGCGGTTTGGGCATCCAGTTCCTCGCCCACGTCGAGCGTTGCAAGGTGCTGTTGCATCTTGTCGACGGCACTTCGGCGACGATTACCAAAGATTACCGCACCATCGTGCATGAGCTTGAAGCCTACTCTGATGTTTTGGGTGACAAACCCCGGATCTTGGCCTTGAACAAGGTCGACGCGATGGATGCCAAGCAGATCTCTGACCGTCGTCGCGCCTTGGAAAAGGCCAGCGGCGGGCCGGTCCATGTCTTGTCCGGCGTCTCAGGGCGCGGCGTGCAAGAAGTTCTGCGTGCGCTGTATGCCACCATTGAAGGCGAGGCTCCGGAGGAGGAGCGCGGCGCATGGCAGCCGTAATGACCTTGGTCGCGCCGGAGGTGACGGCGGCGAAGCGGCTGGTCATCAAGATCGGCTCTGCCCTTTTGGTGGACCGCAAGACCGGGTTGAAACAGGGCTGGCTTTCGGCTTTGGCGATGGATGTCGCCGAGGCCAAGGTGCGCGGTGCCGATGTGGTGCTGGTGTCCTCTGGTTCGATTGCCTTGGGGCGCAAGGTCTTGGGCCTGCCTGAGGGTGCGCTGACACTGGAGCAGTCACAGGCTGCGGCAGCGGTCGGGCAAATTCGCCTTGCTCGCGCTTATGAAGAAGTGCTGGCGCCGCATGGCATCACCACGGCGCAGGTTCTGGTGACGCTGGAAGACACCGAGGATCGCCGCCGCTATCTGAATTCCCGCGCGACGATGGAAACCTTGCTGGGTCTGGGTGTCGTGCCGATCGTCAATGAAAATGACACCGTGGCGACGGATGAGATTCGCTTTGGCGACAACGACCGGCTGGCGGCGCAAATCGCGGTCACGGTTGGGGCGGATCAGTTGATTTTGCTGTCGGATGTGGACGGGTTCTATTCGGCCAACCCGAAAGAAGATCCGACCGCCGAACGCTTTGACATTGTGACCAAGATCACGCCCGAGATCGAGGCGATGGCGGGGGATCCGATTTCGGGCCTGTCCAAAGGTGGTATGAAGACCAAGGTCATGGCCGCCAAGACCGCGGTGGCGGGAGGCTGTGCCATGGCCATCATGGAAGGGTCGGTGCTGCGGCCGTTGTCTGCGCTGGCCAAGGGGGCAAACCGCACATGGTTCGTGGCGCAGGGCGATCCGCAGGTTGCGCGCAAACGCTGGATCAATGCGATGAAACCGCGTGGCGAGTTGCGGCTGGATGCCGGCGCTGTGACGGCGCTGCGGGCGGGCAAAAGCCTGCTACCGGCGGGTGTGACCGCGGTCAGTGGCAGCTTTGGCCGCGGTGATCCGGTGGCAATCCTGTCGCCCGAGGGGGTGATCTTGGGCAAAGGGCTGGTGGGTTATGCCGTGGCCGAGGCGCAGGCGATTGCAGGCCATCGGTCAGGCGACATTGCGGCGATCCTTGGCTATCCGGGGCGCGCCGCGCTGGTGCATCGCGACGATATGGTGATCTGAGGGCCGATTTCTTCGTAGAAATCGGTCTGGAAAACTCGAATTTTCCGGTTCGGAGTTTTGCAAAACTCCGTTACCCCGGCGGAGGAAGACGATGAGCGAACATTCCGCGATGATGGCTGACATCGGCTCACGCGCCCGTGCGGCGGCGGCGGAACTGGCCTTTGCCTCGTCTGAGCGCAAGGCGGCGGCCCTGCAGGCGGCGGCGGCGGCCGTTTGGGCGCGGCGCGAGGAAATTCTCGACGCCAATGTGCTGGACATGGCTTACGGGACCGAAAAAGGTCTGTCGCCCGCCATGCTGGACCGGCTGATGCTGAACGAGACCCGGCTGCGCGGCATTGCCGACGCGTTGCGGCAGGTGGCCGAACAGAAAGACCCTGTAGGGCGGATTTTGGCGGAATGGGATCGGCCGAATGGCCTGCATATTCAGCGGGTTGCGACGCCTTTGGGCGTGGTGGGTGTGATTTATGAATCCCGTCCCAATGTGACGGCCGATGCGGGGGCTTTGTGCCTGAAGGCGGGCAATGCGGTGATCTTGCGGGGCGGCAGCGAAAGTTTCCACTCTTCCGAAGCCTTGCACGATTGCATGGTGCAGGGCCTGCGCGAAGCGGGGTTGCCCGAAGCGGCGATCCAGTTGATTCCCACCCGCGACCGGGCGATGGTTTCAGAGATGCTGCGGGCGACGGCCTATATTGATGTGATCGTGCCACGCGGGGGTAAGGGGCTGGTGGGGCTGGTGCAAACCGAAGCCCGCGTTCCGGTGTTCGCCCATCTGGAAGGGATTTGCCACGTTTACGCCGACCGCGACGCGGATCTGGAAAAGGCCCGTCGCGTGGTCTTGAACGCCAAGACCCGGCGCACCGGGATTTGTGGTGCAGCGGAATGTCTGCTGATCGACTGGCAGTTTTACACCAAACATGGCGCGGTCTTGATCGAGGATTTGTTGAAAGCCGGGGTCGAAGTGCGCACCGAGGGCGAGTTACTGAAGGTGCCGGGCACCGTACGCGCCGCACCGGATGATTTCGGCCGTGAGTTTCTGGACAAGATCATTGCTGTCAAACTCGTTGATGGGGTGGATGCGGCGATTGCCCATATCCGCACCTATGGCTCCAGCCACACCGAGGCGATCTTGACGGAAAACGACGCCACGGCGCAGCGGTTCTTTGAACGGCTGGACAGTGCGATCTTGATGCGCAACGCCTCGACCCAGTTCGCCGATGGGGGTGAGTTCGGCATGGGTGGTGAGATTGGGATCGCCACCGGAAAGCTGCATGCGCGCGGCCCCGTTGGGGCCGATCAACTGTGCAGTTTCAAGTATCTGGTGACCGGCGACGGCACGATCAGAACGTAAGGCGGATCTCCGTCTCGTTGATTTCTACCGTGAGCCGACGGTGCTGGCGCGCAACCTCTTCGGGGACCAGCAGGAACTGAACATGACCTGCGCCAATACCGATGTCGGCCTGTGGGTTCGACAGCGCTTCCCACAGATCGGGGTCGATGCGAAAACGCGGGGCCGTGCCGATCAGCGTCCAGCGGCTTTCGCCCCGGTCGACCGTGATTCGTCCGCCCTGACCCAAGGCGGATTCGAGGCAAAGCATACACAGAAAAGCCAGTTTGGTTTCGCGCCGCGACAGGTCGGCGGGCGTGGTCCAATCCACCGTGGTGCGACTGCCCCGCGCGAGGTCGGCAAGAATTCCGCGGATTTCTGACAGGCTGATCCGCTGATCTTTGGCGGTTTGGCCAAAGGCTACACGAAAGAAGCGAATGCGGGCGTTGGCATTGGCCACGCTTTCCGCGATCAGCGTCATTTCCGGCCCTTTGGCGACGTTGTCCATCAGCAAAAGTTCAACCCCATTGCTGATCGCGCCGATCGGGCTGATAAGATCGTGGCAAATGCGGGAGCCGAGCAGGGCGGTGAGATCTGGCTTGTCCGGCATTGGGTGATCCTTCGTAAAACTGGGGGCCAAACATGGCAGCACTTTTGGAACCGGGCATGATGGTGCGCCATCCTGGGCAGCCCGATTGGGGGCTGGGGCAGGTGCAATCCAACATCAACAACAGGGCAACTGTGAACTTTGAACACGCAGGCAAGCGGGTGATTGATCTTGGTCAGGTTGATCTCATTCCCGTTTTCGGCATTTGACACAGTATTCGGTTAACAGGGGCTTAATGCAATTCTGGATTGAACGTCTCTGTGGCAGATCGCCCCGCCGGTCTGCAGGACGGCCGGTTGCAATAGGCGGCAGGCGGACTTAGAACTTGCGCTGCCCAAAAGTGCAGGAATTGGCCCACGGATGATGGACGACGACACCGCCTATGTCTTGCGCCTTGCCCGCGACGAGCGCGACCTCAAGGCCGCGCAACGGCTGCGCTACCGGGTCTTTGTGCAAGAACTTGGCGCCGAGGGACCGCTGGTTGATCATGAGCGCCAGTTGGAAATTGATACATTCGACCCCCATTTCGACCATCTGCTGTTGATCGACCCGCGGCGCGACGCCGCGCATCTGGATGATGTGGTGGGGGCCTATCGGCTTTTGCCGTCGGATCGGCTGGATGGGCCGGGCCGGTTTTATTCCGAAGGCGAATATGACCTTTCGGCGCTGAAGGCGACAGGGCGCAAGACGGTGGAACTGGGCCGTTCATGCGTGCATCCCAGCTATCGTGGCGGCAGCGCCATGTTGCAGCTTTGGAATGCGCTTGCCGCCTATGTGCTGGAGCGCGACATTGAAATCCTTTTTGGGGCGGCTTCTTTTCACGGCACGGATATCGCGGCGCTGGCTCAACCCTTGTCCTATCTTGCCCACCACCATCTTGCGCCGCCCGAGTTGCGGGTGCGGGCCTTGCCGCCGCATGCCGTGGCGATGGACATGATCCCTGTTGAGGATTTGGATCGCAGGGCTGCGATGGTTGGGACGCCCGCGTTGATCAAGGCCTATCTGCGGCTTGGGGGATACGTCGGCGAGGGGGCTTTCGTCGATCACGCCTTTAACACGACCGATGTCTGCCTGATTTTGGATACCGCACGCATGAGCGACAAACATCGCGAGTTCTGGATCCGCAAGAAGGGTGCGCGCGGATGAGGGCAGAGCATCAGAGCGATTGGCGCACGGCGGAGGTTTCGGTCGAGGCGCCGGGCGTGCTGGGCTGGCATTTCGTGATCCTGCGGGGCGTTGTCTTGGGGCTGGTGACCTATGGGGGGTTGGCGCTGCTTTTGCTGTTGCGCCTGATCGAACGCCCGCTTTGCGGTCAGGCCCGCCCGGTCACCCCCTTTATCACCCAAGGCGTGTGCAAGGCCGCCTTTGCCATTCTGGGTCTGCCGTTGACCGTGACCGGAACACCCATGCAGCAAAAGGGGGCCGTGGTGGCCAACCATGCGTCATGGCTGGATATTTTCACGCTGAACGCGGTGCAGCGCATCTATTTCGTCTCAAAGGCCGAAGTGGCGGGCTGGCCCGCCATCGGCTGGCTGGCGCGGGCGACCGGAACTGTGTTCATCACCCGCAAGGGAACCGAGGCCAAGCGCCAGCAAGAGATCTTTGAAGACCGCCTGCGCGCCGGGCACAAGCTGTGCTTCTTTCCCGAAGGCACATCGACCGATGCGGTCCGCGTGCTGCCGTTCAAGTCCAGCCTGTTTCAGGCCTTTTATACCCATGGGTTGGACCGGGTGATGTTCATTCAGCCGGTGACGGTGGTCTATCACGCCCCGCCCGGACAGGATGCGCGATATTACGGCTGGTGGGGCGACATGGCGTTCGGTCCGCACCTTTTGATGACCTTGGCCGCACGGCGGCAGGGGCGCGTCGAGGTGATCTTTCATCCCGAAGTGCCAGTCGATGCCTTTCCAAACCGCAAGGATCTGGCCGCCCATTGTGAACGGGTGATCCGGGCCAGCCATCCTTTGGCGGTTGAATAGCCAAGGCCGTGGGGCCGCCCAGAGGGCGGCCGAAGCGTCAGCCCAAGGGGGCGATCAGCGCTTTCAGTGCGGCGGCAGGGTCTTCGGCGCCCCAGATCTCGGCACCAACGCCAAAGAAATCGGTGACAGGGCCAAATTTTTCGATCAGCTCGATCGTCAGCGCGCCTTCTGCGATGCAGGGCACTTCGATCATTGCGCTCCACCATTCAAAAAGCTCGAAATCGACATGCTCGCCCTTGCCAAGGGCTGTTTCACCCAAGGGGCCAAAGGCGGCATAATCAGCGCCCGCTTCGGCTGCGCCCATGCCTTCGTGCCGGGTGGTGCCGCAATAGGCACCCACGATGGCATCTGCTCCAAGATCCTTGCGAACCTTGCGAACCGAACGGGCGCCGTCGGTCAGATGCACCCCATCAAGACCCAGACGTTCGACCATCAACACATGATTTTCGATGACAATCGCCACATCACGCTCATGCGCGATCACGCGGGCCGCATCGCCGGCGCGCAAGATTTCATCTTCGTCCCGGCTGGCCAGTGACAGGCGCAGGCAGGCCACCTCTACCGAATCCAGAACCCGCGCCAATTGGTCCGGGAAGACGTCAAGATCCAGCGCGGGCGGGGTGATGAGCGTGATCTGCGGGCGGTCTTCGGCGGACATGTGGCTTCCTTTCGGGATCTTCGCCCCCGCTTAACAGCCTTTGGCGGGATTGGCCATATTTGGCGGGCTTTCCAGAACGGCGCTGATGGCGTATCGGGGCGGCAAGTTCGCCCAGAGGTGCCGCATGATCCCGCCCGTCTTTATTCTTGTCCGCCCGCAGATGGGCGAAAATATCGGCGCTGCTGCGCGGGCGATGCTGAACTTCGGTCTGGATCGGATGCGGATCGTCGCCCCGCGTGATGGCTGGCCGAACCCGAAGGCCAATGCCATGGCCTCTGGTGCGGGACGCGTTTTGGATAATGCGGGGCTTTTCCCCGATGTGGCGCGCTCGATTGCCGATTGTGATTTTGTTTTTGCGACCACCGCGCGCAGCCGGGAGTTGGTCAAGCCGGTGGTGACACCCGAGCGCGCGATGGAAATGGCACGGGCCATGGGTGCCGAAGGCAAGCGTGTGGGCGTCTTGTTCGGGCCAGAGCGGGCAGGTCTGGAGAACGAAGATGTCGTTCAGGCCAACGCGATCGTGACGGTGCCGGTCAACCCCGAGTTTGCGAGTTTGAACCTTGGCCAATCCGCGCTGTTGATGGCCTATGAATGGGGGCGCCAAAAGGCCGAGGTGCCGCCCGAGGTCATGGTGATGGGCCGCACCGAATTCGCCAGCCGCGAAGACATCGAGAAACTGGGCGACCATTTCGAAGAGCGGCTGGAGGCGGCCGGCTTCTTCTTTCCGCCGACCAAGGCGGCGGGCATGCGGCTGAACCTGCGCAACATGTGGGGGCGGTTGGGGCTGACGCGGGCCGAGGTGCAGACCTTTCATGGCATGCTGCGCCAGATTGCTTTCAAACTGCGCCAGCAGGGGGATGAGTGAGGTCCCAACGCGGGACCTTTTTTAGCTGTTTGATTTCAATATGTTGGGGGTGCCGTTTTAACGGATTTTTAACGATTTCAGCGATTTAGGGAGGGGGCTGCCCCTCGGCGCGAGGCGCCTCACCCCGGGATATTTGGGCCAATGTGAAGTTGGAGGCTTGGCGGTCGCGAGCCGCTAGGGGGGCGAGCGGAAAATTCTTGGC
>CALBSG010000072.1 GCA_937927675.1 uncultured Paracoccaceae bacterium
TTGGGCGATGGCGCGCGTCATTCGGATGTGGTGATGGAAAACCTGATCGGCGATGATGTGAACCGCATCCCGGCGATCTTGAAGGAACGCCATGCCGCCCTGCACATGTATGGCAAGGCCGAGGCGCGGCCCGGCCGCAAGATGGGCCATGTCAACCGGGTGGTGGCAAAGGGCTAACGTTTCAGCGCCGCGACCAGCCGCATGACGGCGGCGGGCAGCGTCAGATCGTCTTCGAATTTCCCTTCGCGCAGGAAGGCCAGAACCTGCGCGATCACCATCGGGTTGTTCATCAAAAAGGTATGGCTGACCGGCAGGGTGATATGGGCAGCCCCCGCCAGCCGGGTGCTGGCAACTGAGACCTTGCCGTCATTCGGGCCGGGAATGATGCCGCCCATCAAAGGGTTCAAGGGCACGGTGCCCGCGATCACCCCCACCTCATATTCGGGCAGGGCAAGGTCCGGCTGGGCCAGCCGATTGGGAAAGCTGTCCGGCCCGGTGCCAAGCTCCACCCCTGCAGGCCCCATCAGCCAGTGAAACGCGCCCAGATCGCCGAAACGGTCCACCAGTTCCGACCCGCCATTCGGCGGCGCCAGCATCACCATGCGGCCCATATGGGCGGGGCGATGTTCGGCCAGCCACGCGCGGGCAAGAATACCGCCCAGCGAATGGGTGACGAAATGCACCCGGCGCGTGCCACAAGCCATGACCTTGCGGCCCACCCGTTCGACAAGCTGCGCGATGGGTTCTTTGGTGGACGGATAGCCATGGTTCATCACCCCATAGCCCGCCTGCACCAGCGCCTCTTGCAAAAGCCGCATCGAGCGCGGCGTGCGGCTCAGGCCGTGCAGCAAGATCACCACCTCGTCACCCGCGCCCGGTTTTGCAAGAATTTTCATAAATGTCTCCTCAATGGCAAAGTCCTAACGGCTTGAGGTGCTGCGGGGCAAGGGGTGGACATCGCCGCCCCGTCCCGTAATCTCTGCTCATGGCCAAACGTACCCCCCGCCTTGCTGCCCGCGCGCTGATCCTGGATGAGGATCGGCTGCTCTTGGTCAACGCCTATCCGGGCGGCAAGTCTGACCTGTGGTGCGCGCCGGGGGGCGGGGCGGAAAGTGGCGCATCGCTGCCCGACAATCTCGCGCGTGAGGTGCTGGAGGAATGTGGCTTGGAAATCGCCGTGGGCGCACCAGCCTTGATCAATGAATTTCATGATCCGCGGTCGGGCTTTCATCAGGTCGATCTGTTCTTTCGCTGCACCGTGACGCATGGCCAGATCGACGCCAATTGGCGCGACCCCGAAGGCGTGGTCACTGAACGGCGGTTCTTTTCACGGACCGAGATGGAGGCGGGCAAGATTCGCTTCAAGCCGGACACGCTGGCGCAGGCCGCTTGGGGCACAGGCTGTCACTATGATCCATTGGAGCCGATTGTCCGATGAGCCGCGCCTTTGTGAAAGAGGGCACCGGCGAGTTGGAGCCGCTGCCCGACCTGCCAATTTCAGCCCATCCGAACTATGTGACCCCGCGCGGGTTGGCCGCGTTAAAGGCGCGGCTTTTGGCGCGGCAGGGGGATCTGGCCACCCTGAAGGCGCGGGCTGAACGGCTGGATCGCCTGCCCGAAGCCGCGGCCGAGCGTGACATCCGCTATCTTGAGGCCCGCCTGAGGTCGGCGATCTTGGTCGAAGCCGCGACGCGCCCCGTCACAGAGGTGCAATTTGGCTGCCGCATCGTGGTCGATGCCGACGGTCAAGAGCAGGTCTTTGAAATCGTGGGCGAAGATGAGGCTGATGCCGCCCTTGGTCGCATCGCGCCGCAATCTCCCTTGGCGCGGGCCCTGATCGGGGCCGAGGTCGGCGATACGGTGGTGTGGCGTCGCCCCTCGGGCGCGCTGGAACTGGAGGTTCTGGACATTGAACCGATTGATCCGTCCGCTTGACCCCAAGGCAGATCTGCCGCTGGTGGAAGAATTTTACACCCGCGCGGCGGATTATTGGCTGCTGGTCGATCGCCGCGCCCCCGATCGCCAGAAAGCACTGGATTTCTTTACCGATTGCCCGCCGAACTGTGATCCTGCCGCTTCGCACCGGTTGGGGTTGTTTGTGGATGGGGCGCTGATGGGGCTTGCGGAACTGTCCTTTGGCTGGCCCACGCCGGGGGATGCTTATCTTGGCTTGCAAATCCTTGCCCCAGAGGCCCGCGGCCACGGGCTAGGCCGGGTATTGCTGGCCGAAGTTGAGACCCGCGCCCGTGCTGCGGGGGCGCCGCAGCTTTATCTTGCCGTGCTGGAAGCCAACCCCAAGGGCCGGGCCTTTTGGGAACGCGAGGGGTTTCAGGCCACTGGCGTGTCGCGGGACGATGTCGAGACTGGACACCGGATACACCGGCTGGCCAAGGCGCTTTAGCAGCCTCAGGGTTCGGGGGTATCCGTATCCACTTCGCCCCGTTCAATCCTGCCTCGGGCATTTGCGGCCAACAACTCATACCGGCGGCGGAACTGTTCCAGCGCCAATTCATCCAGCTCCTCGAGATCAAGAAGAGCGTTATGCGCGCCTTGCGTGGCGCGGATCAGCTCATCCAGTTTCAGCTGGATCGCCGCGGTATCGCGGTTTTGAGTGTTCTGGATCAGGAAGACCATCAAGAAGGTGACGATGGTGGTGCCGGTGTTGATGACCAACTGCCACGTGTCGGAAAATCCGAAAACGGGCCCCGTGACGATCCAAAGCGCGATGACGCCCAAGGCGAGCAGAAAGGTGGTCTGCCGCCCACACCAATGCGACACCCGTTTGGCGATGTTGCCGTAACTGTCGACCCTACGCATGAAGCCTCCTGTTCTGACGCGTCCAATGTGCCGCTTGGCATGGCTGCGTTGCAAGGGGGATCAGTCTCTGCCGGCCAGCCTTGGGACAACCGAGGCTGGTCGGCGGGGGGTATTCGGCCTAGGATGAAAGGCCAGTTACACCCCGTCAAAGGCGCTTGGATAGCGCAGGGTGTCTTCGGGGATATCATCGCCGGGGCGCACGATGAGCGTGTGATCGGCCGAATAGGGCGTGCTGAGACGGGCCGCGCGGGGCCGTGAAAAGCCGCAGCGGGTGTAGAAAGCGGGGTCGCCAAGCACCACAACGCTTTGGCCTTTGATCTGCGTAAGCTTCAGCGCCGCCTTTACGAGCCTTTGGCCAAGGCCCCTGCCCTGCCACGCTGGCGCAATGGCAACCGGGGCAAGACAGACCCAGCCCATCGGGGCCGCCGTGCGGCTGAGCGCAAGGTATCCGGCAACACCCGTCTCGTCGGGCAGGACGAGTTCCATGTCGATTTCCCCCTTGGCGCGCAGAGCCTGCACAAGCGCCGCCTCGTCGGGGCCGGGGAAGGCCGCGCGCAAGAGAATATCAACAGCAGCATGATCGCTGGCGCGGGCGGCGCGCATGTGGTCGGGAAGCGGCGGCATGGGAACCTCAAACGGAAAAGGGCGGCCCCTTGCGGAGCCGCCCTTTCCTTATCAGCCTTGGGGGCAGATTACATCATGCCGTCCATGCCGCCCATGCCGCCCATGCCGCCGCCAGCGCCACCAGCCGACTTGTCGGCAGGCTTGTCAGCGATCATGCATTCGGTGGTGATCAGCAGCGAGGCAACCGAAGCTGCGTCTTCCAGTGCGGTGCGAACAACTTTGGCCGGGTCGATAACGCCGAACTTGAACATGTCGCCATATTCTTCGGTCTGGGCGTTGAAGCCAAAGGTCTTGTCCGACGATTCGCGGACCTTGCCAGCAACGACAGCGCCATCAACGCCAGCGTTCTGAGCGATCTGACGCAGCGGAGCCTCGAGCGCGCGGCGCACGATGACGATGCCAGCGTTCTGGTCGCTGTTTGCGCCGGTCAGACCGTCCAGAGCTTTGCCAGCCTGGATCAGGGCCACACCGCCGCCGACCACGATGCCTTCTTGAACGGCAGCGCGGGTGGCGTTCAGCGCGTCATCAACGCGGTCCTTACGCTCTTTCACTTCGACTTCGGTCATGCCGCCAACTTTGATGACTGCAACACCGCCAGCCAGTTTGGCAACGCGCTCTTGCAGCTTTTCGCGGTCGTAGTCCGAGGTGGTTTCCTCGATCTGGGCGCGGATCTGGGCCACGCGGGCTTCGATTTCGGCCTTGGCACCAGCACCATCAACGATGGTGGTGTTGTCTTTGTTGATCTGCACTTTCTTGGCGCGGCCCAGCATGTCGATCGTGACCGACTCCAGCTTCATGCCCAGATCGTCCGAGATCACCTGACCACCGGTCAGGATCGCGATGTCTTGCAGCATGGCCTTGCGGCGATCGCCGAAGCCCGGAGCTTTGACAGCAGCGATCTTCAGGCCGCCACGCAGCTTGTTCACGACCAGCGTTGCCAGAGCTTCGCCTTCAACGTCTTCAGCGACGATGATCAGCGGGCGCTGCGACTGGATCACGGCTTCCAGCAACGGAACCATCGGCTGCAGCGACGACAGTTTCTT
This sequence comes from uncultured Paracoccaceae bacterium, assembly GCA_937927675.1. Taxonomy (GTDB): domain Bacteria; phylum Pseudomonadota; class Alphaproteobacteria; order Rhodobacterales; family Rhodobacteraceae; genus Tabrizicola_A. The sequence goes on from CALBSG010000072.1 coordinate 4,485, forward strand.
TTCGTGCAGCAGGATGTAGGCGTCTTCCAGCTCGGCAATCATCTTGTCGGCGTTGGTGACGAAGTAGGGCGACAGGTAGCCGCGGTCGAACTGCATGCCTTCCACGACGTCGGTCGAGGTTTCCAGGCCCTTGTTCTCTTCGACGGTGATCACACCTTCGTTGCCGACTTTTTGCATCGCGTCAGCGATCTGACGGCCGATTTCAGCTTCGCCGTTGGCCGAGATGGTGCCAACCTGAGCAACTTCGGCGCTGTCTTTGACCGGGCGAGCAGCAGCTTTGATGGCCTCAACCACTTTGCTGGTGGCCAGATCGATGCCGCGCTTCAGGTCCATCGGGTTCATGCCAGCAGCGACGGCTTTCATGCCTTCGCGAACAATGGCTTGGGCCAGAACGGTGGCGGTGGTGGTGCCGTCGCCAGCTTCGTCGTTGGTGCGGGAAGCGACTTCCTTCACCATCTGGGCGCCCATGTTTTCGAACTTGTCAGACAGTTCGATTTCCTTGGCAACCGACACACCGTCCTTGGTGATGCGCGGGGCGCCGAAGGATTTGTCGATCACCACGTTGCGGCCTTTCGGGCCGATGGTGACTTTCACAGCGTCAGCGAGGATGTTCACGCCGCGCAGCATGCGGTCGCGGGCATCGGTATCAAAACGTACGTCTTTCGCACCCATGGTGCTACTCCTTCATATCTGGTTTCGTGGGGTGCGCGAGGCACCGGACGGGGAATGGCGACTTAGGAGATGATCCCCATGATGTCGCTTTCCTTCATGATGAGCAGCTCTTCGCCGTTCAGGGTGACTTCGGTGCCCGACCATTTGCCGAACAGAACGCGGTCGCCAGCTTTGACCGACATTGCGATCAGCTCGCCCGAATCCTTGCGTGCGCCTTCGCCAACAGCGACGACTTCGCCTTCAGCGGGCTTTTCCTTGGCGGAATCGGGGATGATCAGCCCGCCCTTGGTTTTTTCTTCGGACTGGACGCGACGAACGACAACGCGGTCGTGCAGCGGTTTGAAAGCCATCTGGTAACACTCCCTTGGGTTTCCAGGTTTGATTGGGATTAGCACTCAGGTTTCACGAGTGCTAACGACGCTTGAGTTAGGCACAAGCGTGCCCTGAGTCAACGCCTGCCTTGGGAAAAATTCTCATGATCAGCGCGGGCCTTTCCGCTTGGCCTTGCGCCACCTGCATGCGACGCTTGGACCGCATCACCCCAAGGTTCGAGTTGCCCCATGGTCCGCCACCTGTTCGCTGTTACGCTTTGTGTCTTGGGGCTGGCCCTGCCGGCAGGGGCTGACTGTGTCGGGCAAGACCTGATAAGTACGATGGCAGCCCCGGACCGCGCCGATCTTTTGGCACGCAGCCATGCGGTGCCATTCGCTCAAGGCAATTTCTGGCGGGCCACAAAGGGCGCGCAGGACATCACCCTGATCGGCACCTATCATATGGACGACCCCCGCCACGCCGAGACACTCGCACGGCTGGTCCCGGCCTTTGACCGCGCCAAGACTGTCTTGGTCGAAGCGGGGCCAGAGGAAATGTCCGCCCTGAAAACCCGGCTAGGCCGGGATCCGGGTCTGATGGTGATCACCGATGGCCCCACCCTGCCCGAGCAGCTTTCGCCCGAGGTCTGGGAGCAGCTTTCCACCGCCATGGCCGCGCGGGGCGTACCGGGGTTCATGGCGGCGAAAATGCAGCCTTGGTATCTGTCGATGATCCTGTCGATCCCGCCCTGCGCCTTGCAGGCCATGGGAGAAGATCGCGGTCTTGATGCGATGGTGATGGAAGAAGCCGCGGCGCGGGATCTGCCCGTCAAGGCGCTGGAACCTTACGACACGATCTTTGGCATCTTCGACGCGCTCAGCCTTGAAGATCAACTGGCGATGGTCACCGCCTCTTTGGCACTGGAAGACCGGTCAGAAGATCTGTCCGTCACCATGTCCGAGGCCTATTTTGCCGAAGAACCCCGGCTTATCTGGGATTTCAGCCGCGATCAGGCGCTGACGGTGCCCGGTTCGTCGCCGGAACAGGTGGCCCATGAATTTGCCGTAATGGAGGAGGCGATGATGGTCAGGCGCAACAGGGCCTGGATTCCAGTGCTGACCGCTGCGGCCAAGGAAGGGCCGGTGCTGGCGGCTTTTGGCGCGCTGCATCTTTCGGGGCAAGATGGCGTGTTGGCGCTTCTTAGGGCCGAGGGGTTCACGTTGGAAAGGCTGGCCTTCCGATGAGCATGCCTCCCCTGCTGCCGGGCCACAGGCTTGCCCGTTTCTATATTCTCGACTTTGGATTGTTCGATGTCGGCCCCGGCCTGCGGACCATCGGGATTCCGGGATTTCTTCTGGAAACCGATGCGGGTGCGCGGATCCTGTTTGATACCGGGTTTCCGCCCGACTATGTCACCGGCCCTGAGGCCACCGCCGCCCGCGACGGGCTGCACCGCTTTGGGGCCTTCACCCGCTTTGGCGCAGAAAATACCGCGGCAGGGCAATTGGCCCTGCTGGGCCTGACGCCGGCCGATATTTCCCATGTGATCCTGAGCCACGGCCATATCGACCATGTCGGCAGCCTGCCGCTGTTCGACCATGCGACGATCCTTCTGACCGAAACCGAACGCGCCGACCCGCGCCCGTGCTATTTCTTCGATAAGCAACCGATGGAGTGGCCCAAGGCACAATACCTGACCATCGCAGGTCAGACGCCGCTGTGCGAAGGCGCAAACCTGATCCCCACCCCCGGCCATACGCTGGGCCATCTGTCGGCGCATCTGACCCTGCCTGATGGGCGTCAGGTGATCCTTGCCGCCGATGCGATCAACCGGATTTCCGAACCGGACGAAGGTTTTGCCGACGCCAAAGACCCTGCCCGCGCACTGGAGACGTTCCACCTGCTGGACCAGCTGGCCCGCGAGACCGGGGCCACGATGATCTACGGCCACGAGCCAAGCCAATGGCCCGGCCTGCCCAAAGCCCCCCGACCTTACTGATGGCCGACCCAACCGATGGCCACCCGCCGATGACTCGCAAAGCGCTGATCCTGTTGTTTGGTGCGACGCTCGCTTGGTCTACCTCTGGCCTTTTTGCACGCGCGATTCCGTTGGATACGCCCACCGTGATTTTGTGGCGCGGGCTTTTTGGCGCAGCGGGGCTGATTGCGACGCTGATCTGGATGAAGGGCCGCGCGGGCCTTGGCGATTTTGCCCGGTTGGGGCGGGCGGGCTGGCTTTATGCGCTGTGCTCGGGGCTGGGCATGCTGTTGTTTGTCGGATCGCTCAAGGCGACGACGATTGCCCATGTGGCGATCATTTATGCCACCGTACCTTTTGCTGCGGCAGCCCTTGGCTGGCTGGTCTTGCGCGAAAATCCCGGTCGGGTGGCCCTTCTCGCCTCGGGGTTGGCGCTGGCAGGATCGGCGGTGATGGTGGGCGTGGGGGGGGATGGTCAACCGCTGGGGGATCTGATGGCGTTGGGTATGGTGGCCGCCATGGCGGCGATCATCGTCATCGCCCGCGCCCGGCCCGAAATGCCTGCCCTTGCCGCCGGGATCGTTTCGGCAATCTGGGCGCCCTTGGCCTGCCTGCCCTTCGCCTCCTTGGCGGGAATCACGCCCGGCACGATCGGCCTGATGGCGGGCTTTGGCCTTGTGAACTCCACCCTTGGATTTGCATTGTTCATCGCAGGCTCGCGTCGGGCCGCCCCTGTGGTTACCGGGCTGATGGGGGCCTTGGAAACGCCGCTGACCCCGCTTTGGGTCTGGCTGGTCTTTGCTGAAACCCCGTCAACGGCCACTTTGGCGGGGGGCGGATTGGTGATGCTGGCCGTTGGCTGGTTCATCCTGATCGAAGGGCGCGCGACCAAGTCCTGAGGCGTGTTGCTGCAACGCAGCATTTCCATCCCAAGCAGGACGCCCCCCGTGACAAAGCCAGCCCCCCACCCTATAAGCCCGGCCAAACCCCCAAGCTTTGAGGCATCC
>CALBSG010000073.1 GCA_937927675.1 uncultured Paracoccaceae bacterium
TCGATGCAGTCTGAGGACGGAACTTTCCCCGACGAAAAGTCGATCCGGCTGCGACTGGCGCCGATCCTGAAGGCATTGAAGTTCAAGCACCCGAAGCGATAAGCGGGCTGGTCTCGGCGAGAGAAACGTCGACCGGCTGGGGATGGGCATTGTGCACAAGGCGGGGCTTTGGCTTAAACGCGGCGGCCACGGCGCCCACGCCGGCGCGCAGGGGCGAGTCCATCAGATGCGCATAGCGTTGGGTGGTCTGCATCTGGCTGTGGCCCAGCAACTTGCCGATCATCTCCAACGATGCGCCCCCGCTCACCAGCAGCGAAGCGAAGGTGTGGCGCAGGTCATGGATGCGCACATCTTCAATCCCGATGTCCTTCTGGATGTGTGCCCAGAACCGACGGATTTCCTGCACCGGCTGGCCGGGTATATCGCCCGGGAAAAGCCATGGCGATCCTTTGACGACAGCGACACGGCGCTGACGGACGATTGCTGCAGCCTCATCGGAAATCGGCACGCGGTGCACACGGCGCTGCTTGGTCGTTTTGGCAGGCTTGGTCCAGCTCAGATGCTCGAGGTTGAAATCCTCAAAGCGGGCCTGCCGAACTTCACCCACGCGCGCGCCTGTCAACATGCACAGGCGGATGATCCCTGCCGCGCGGTCATCCTGCGCCGCATCGAGCGCCGTGGCGAGACGTGAAATTTCCTCTTGCGACAGATATCGCTCCCGCGGCGTTTCCATCCGCCGGCGAAATCCCATGGCGGGGTTGTCTTCGCGCCATCCCCATTTGATGGCATAGGCAAACATCTTACGGATCACCTCGCCGACGCGGTTTGCGCGCACTGGCGTTGGCTTGGTTCCTTGCAGCTTGCGTGCGCGGTTGTTCGGCTTTTGCTTGGCTGGACGTGCGCGCCCTTCGGCAACCTTGGTCAGGAGCAACTCGACGTCATAGGCCGAGACTTCGGTGACAAGCATCTTGCCCCAGGCGGGGCCGATGAACTTCTCCATCATGGAACGCTGATCCGCAGCACTCAGGGTCGCCAGATGCGGCAGATGTACCTCGACATAGCGCTCGATCAGGTCAATGACGCGGGGCGCTTCGCGGAGGGCGCCACGCGCTGCCAGCGGGTCACCCCCTGCGTCAACCTCGCGGCGCAGGTCCTTGGCACGTTCCCGCGCCGCCGTGACGCCCCACTCAGGCCATCTCCCGAAGGTCATCCGGCGCTGGCGTCCGGCGTGTCGGTAGTCGAGCGTGAAGGCGCGGCCGCCACCCCGATAGATGCAGACTGCAAAGCCACGCACATCGGTGTCGAAGATCTGGTAGTCGCGCCCCTCGGCGGGAATGGCCTCCCGGAGGACCTTCTCGGTCAGCTTCAGTCTGTTCACCATGCCAAATCCTTTCTCCTGGACCTGTCATCAGGCGTGGATCCAGACCGTGATCAAGCAAACCATGGCGCTCGGGGTGGAAGGCTGGAACAGGGTGGCATCGTGGAGACAGATCGCTTCCACCCTCAAGATTTATTGAAGAATACGCCGATGCTGGACGTTCCGTAGTCGCGCTGCCGGGCATTGCCACACCTGCAGACCGGCCGTTTGAGCCTACATGCGAGCTCCGATCCGCGGCGGAAGCTGCGAATCTTCAATAAATTATGGGGGTGGAACGGGTTTTGCGGCGTTCCACCCCTGATTTGCGCGCGAATGCCGGGATATCGGGGGATTTGCTGCCGGATTTTGCTGGAACCAGCCTAAGGGGGCCCTGCCAGGCGCCTTCGGCTTGAGGGACGGCGGGCCCATGGCGATTAAAATCATCAATGAAATAACGGGGTGGAACGGGTTTTACGATTCCATTCCACCCCGTTCCTCCCTTCCACCCTCATGCCTGTGCCTGAGTGGCCCTCGGAACCGGCCCGCATCTGGGCGCAAAACTGGAGGGATATCATGCAATCGCACGAGATCAGCGAAAGCATCGCCAAGCCGTCGGGCGGCTTGCTGGGAGGATGGATCAGTAGGACCGACCTCGCGCTGCAACTCGGCGTGTCCGAGGATACCTTGCGTCGCTGGGACGTTCTGCGCTCCGGACCACCCTGTATCCGGGCAGGTCGCAAAGTCTTTTACCGCCGCGCCACCGTCCTTGAATGGCTCGAAGAACAGGAAGCCACAGCGTCGCGGCGCAAGCGCAGTGGGGGACGTCGATGAGCACCCCCCTGCCCTTCCACAAGCCCAGCGCCCGCGATCGCGCGCGCCAGGCCTGGATCGACGAGCGGCGGCGCGAGTCCCGCATCGTGGTGGCTGATGTCGTGCATTATTCTGATCATCTGATCCGGCTGGCCTGCAATGTGCTGGTCAAGCATGGCGAGACGCCGGAGGAGCGCGAGGACGCAAGGATCCTGCTTGTCGTCCTCGACGCCAAGTCGCCCGGACGCGTGGAGCGTCATCCAACAAACCGGGAGGGTGACCGATGAAACGGCGCGGCACACCCGAGGCGGACCTGCAGCGTGCCGTGGTCACGGCACTGCGTTTTGCGCTGCCCAAAGGCGCGATCATTCACCATTGCCCAAACGAGATCACCGAAGCTGGCCCGCGGGGCGCTAAGCGGCAGGCGATCCTCGTCGGCATGGGCGTCCATCCTGGCTTTGCCGATCTGATGGTGCTTTGCGCTGGGCGCGTCCTCTTCCTCGAGCTGAAATCTCTCAAGGGTCGGCTGAACCCAGCGCAGGAGGCGTTTCGGGACGCTGTTACCTCGCAGGACTTTGGCTGGGCGCTGGTGCGATCTCTCGACGATGCGCTGGGCGCCTTGGCCGATCATGGCTTTACCACGCGTGTCGCGCCTCCGGTCAGGAGACCTGCGCCATGAGCCACGCCGCCACCAACTGGGCCATTCAGCAGCGCGGGTTGAAGCCCACGACGAAGATCGTGCTCTGGCACCTCTGCGATCGGTTCAATCCGGATTTTGGCTGCTTCCCCTCCCAGGAGCAGCTGGCCGAGGACTGCGAAATCAGCCGATCGACCCTGAACGAGCATTTGGCCCTTCTCGAGACCGCAGGTCTGATCCGTCGCGTGCAGCGGCTTAATCCTGGCAACAAGCGACAGATGCCGACCCGCTATATCTTGGCCTTCGAGCCGGGCTTTGCCCAACATCAGGGGGCCCCGTGTCCGGAAACCGGACATGGCGGTGACGCGCAAGACGACCTGCCCTTCGCGCCCCTCGAAAACGCTGCCGAAATTGGCACATCGCCAGTGGATAGGCAGCTCCCGTGTCCGGAAACCGGACGCGGAACCGTGTCCGATTTTCACCCTGAGCCGTGTCCGGAAAATGCCCCGAGCCGTGTCCGAAATCCGGACAGTAACCTTG
>CALBSG010000074.1 GCA_937927675.1 uncultured Paracoccaceae bacterium
AAGTAACGTGACCCACAAACTGTGAAGCTTTCCCAGGTCATCGGTAGCTCAGCTTACGCCAAATTCCCTGCTGGGCAGATATGCTACGTGTTAGACGCCGATGCGCCCAAACCGCCCACATATCCCTTCATTCATCATATTTTCAAAGAGCGCGGACACAAAACAAACAGCACACCCGAACTTCGGGCGTATCTGCCGTCATGCAACCAGATTTCGTTACGAGCGTTTCATCTCGCTTCCCGTTTCAACGTCTGCATCACTGCGTCGCGTCCTCTTCGGTGAGGCGGTATTTAGGGAAAGCTTCCGGGGGCCGCAAGAGAAAAAAGCCCGGTTGCATTCATTTTTCTGTCGCACTCAACGTTTATTGGGATTTTTCGCAGGTGCGACCGACAAGCTTAGCGCAGTTTCATCGGGTCAGGCCGGGCTTTGGCGGCAGATCGGGGCGAATCTGCCCGAATCTGCCGCCCGATTCTGGCAAATCAGGCCAAATCGCCCCCCTGATAGGTGATCTGCCCGCCCGAAACCGTCAGAGCGATTCCCGTCTGGCCAATCTTCTCGGGTGCGATCGCTTCGATATCGCCATCAATCATCACCAGATCGGCAGCCAGCCCCGGCCGCAAGGTTCCGGTCACGTCTTCCAGATGCCCTGCCCAGGCCCCGCCGGCCGTATAGGCGTAAAGCGTCTCCATCAGGCTGACGCGCTCGTCCTGGCAATCCGCGTAAGGCACCCGCGTCATCGCCGCCTGAATCCCGCGCATCACCGAGACATCGGTCACCGGCCAGTCGCTGGCAAAGGCCAAGGGTGCGCCATGGTCGGCAAGCGTCTTCCACAGATAGGCATCGCGCCAGCGCGCCTTGTGGAAAACATGATCCATCGTCGACATCGGGAAATCCATCGCCCCCGGAGGATGCGGAGGCTGCACCGAGGCCGTGATCCCCAAGGCGCCCAAGCGCGGCACATCAGCCCGGTCGATCAGTTCGATATGTTCGATGCGGTGGCGGCTGTCACGCTTGCCATTGCGGATCTGCGCTGCCTCATAACCGTCAATCGTCTGACGCACCGCCGCGTCGCCAATCGCATGCACCGCAATCTGCAATCCGCGGCGATCCGCCTCGGCGCAAATGTCCTTGAACTGCTCCAACTCGAACAGCGGCTCGGCCCGCTCCATCGTGCCGGGATAAGCGTTGAGCATGAAGGCCGTGCGGCTGTCCACCACGCCGTCCATGAACATCTTCACAAATCCACTGCGCACCCAATCGCCGGTGAACTCATCCGCCATGGCAGAGGCACGTTCCAGTTCGGCCAAATCCATATGCGGCTTCATATGGAACGGCACCACGACACGGGCGGTCAGGCGCCCCTCATCTGCCATCTCCTGAAGCAGCACGCAGGTATAGCGGTTGCCATCCATGTTCACCATCGAGGTGATGCCATGCGCCGCGCAATGGGCCAACCCGGCCGCCACCTTGTCTTTGTCTGCCCCCCGCATCGCCGCATCCGGCCAAGGCGTAGGCTCGCCGCCCGTTGCGATCCCCAATTGCAGATGGGCCTCGCCGCCCAGCGCCAGAACCGGACCAAAGGCTTCGAACTCACGCAGCTCGCCGGTGGCGGTGCCATCCTGCCCCATCACCACGATATGGCCGGGCGGGGTTTGCGCCCCTTGCAAGATCCCTGCCGCCTGCAAGGCAGCCGTATTGGCCCAGACCGTATGGTGATCGGGCGACATCAGGGCAATCGGGCGATCCGCGATCACCTGATCCAGATCATGCCGCGTGACCGGATGGTCCAGAATTTCATAAGCCGCGCCCTGTGCCATCAACAGCGGGCGATCCGCATTCTTTGCCGCATAGTCCAGAAAGGCTGCTTTCAGGGCATCAAACCCTTCAACGCCGCCCAACTGCAACTGCACCAACTCGGCCCCACCTAGAACAAGATGCAAATGGCTCTCAACAAAGCCGGGCAGAACCGTCCGCCCCTTGGCGTCGATCACCTGCGCGCCCGGCCCCGCCACCGCCTCCACCTCGGCCCGCGTGCCAACGGCCAAGACCTTGCCACCGCCCAAAGCCACCGCATCGGCCCGAGGCTTCGCAGGGTCCATCGTCAGCACCTTGGCATTCACAACAATCATCTCAGCAGCCATCGGCCCGCCCTTTCATCTTGGCAAAAATACTCCGGGGTTCGGGGCTGGCCCCGATCCCACATCTTCAGCCACGCGCCGGCCCAGAAATTTTCTCAGCCATCACACACAGCATTTCAAACATCAGCGAAATCCCCAACCAGGCCGTCCCGCCCGAGGGATCAAACGGCGGCGAGACCTCCACCAGATCGGCCCCCACAACATTCAGCCCCCTGAGGCCGCGCGCCACCTGCAAGGCCTGCCAAGATGTTGGCCCACCCACCTCTGGCGTCCCCGTCCCCGGTGCAAAGGTCGGGTCCACAAAGTCGATATCATAGGTCACATAGGTCGGCCCCTGCCCGACAATCTCGCGCGCTTCGGCCATCACATCCTCTGGCCCCCGCGCGTGAAACTCGGCAATCGGAATGATCCGGATGCCATTGGCAGCCGCAAAATCCCAATCCTCGCGGCCGTAAGCCGTGCCGCGAATACCGATCAGGCAATAGCGTTTGGGGTCGATCAACCCCTCCTCCACCGCACGGCGGAACGGGGTGCCGTGGTTATAGCGGCTGGTGCCGAAATAAATGTCGTTCAGATCGGTATGGCTGTCGAACTGAATCATGCCCACCGGACGGTGCTTGGCCACCGCCCGCAGGATGGGCAAGCTGCACAGATGGTCCCCGCCCCCGGTCAAGGGCAAGATGCCTGCCTCGACGACGCGGGTATAAAACGCCTCCATCCGCGCCATGCTGTCCATCAGATCGCCGGGGTTCGGCGCGACATCGCCCAAATCGGCACAGCGCGCGAGGTCAAAGGGCGCGACCCAGGTTGCCCCGTTCTGCGCCCGGATCATGGTAGACAGATCGCGCAACTGGCGCGGCCCATGGCGCGGGCCGGGGCGGTTTGTCGTGCCCCCATCCCAAGGCGCACCAATCAAGCCGATCTGCACTTGCGCAAAGCGGGGATGGTCAAAGGGAACATGCGGCAGGCGCATAAAGGTCGGCACACCTGCGAATCGCGGCAGGTCAAAGCCCGACACAGGTTTGAAAAAGCCGTCATTTCCGGTCATCGCCCATTCCCCTTTGCCGATTCTCTATCCATTTGATCATATCGCGGAACCCTTGCCCGTCTTTCCGCGCCAATCCCGCGTCGCTCCTGCACAATCCCGCCCACCCAAAACGGCAGCGCTTGACCGTCATTCCGCCTTCGGTCCTTATACAGACCGCCGCTGCCAAGGATTTGCGCCATGTTCTCGAAGACTGCCGATACTACCGCTGCCCCCCCGCGCCCGCCGACCGGCCCCGGCAGCAACACCCGTTCGGTGCTGGCGGCCGATCTGAAGATCACCGGTGATGTCAGATCCTCGGGCACGGTCGAGCTGATGGGCGAGGTCGAAGGCACGCTTGAGGCCCATACGCTGACCATCGGCGGCGAGGGTCTGGTCAACGGCGACGTCGCGGCCGACACGGTTGAGATCAAGGGCCGCCTGTCGGGCCAGATCGCCAGCCAAACCCTGACCCTGCGGGCGGCGGCGCAAGTGACCGCCAACATCGGCTATTCGACCGTGGTGATTGAAAGCGGCGCGCAGATCGAAGGCCGCTTTGCCCGCAACAAAGACTGATCAGCCGATCTTGGGCGGGATGGAATAGGTCAACCCCGCCCGCGCCACCGGCGCGGATGTGCCTTCGCTTGTCATCAGCACATCCCCCACCGCCAAGACCCGCCCCAGTTTCAGCACCCGCGCATGGGCCAGAACATCTCGCCCCGCCGCGGGCTTGCGCATGAAATCAATGCTGCAATTTGTGGTCACCGCCAGCGCCACCGGGCCAATCTGCGCCAAGATCGCCAGATACATCGCCACATCGGCAAGGCCGAACATCGCCGGCCCCGACACCGTGCCGCCGGGGCGCAGATGCTTTTCACCGACCCGCAACCGCAGGATCAACCCCTCGGGTCCGACGTGCTCCACCCCGAAATCATCGGCCACCTGCGCAAAGTCGCTGACCAAAAACGCCTGCAAGGCGGCCCGATCCATTACCAAACCCATGCTTTCCTCCGCGCCGGTCCGCGCCTAGACTGCCAAGGGATCAAGGGGGATTGCAATGACCGAACCACTGCTGATGCGCGCGGACCAGAACCATATCGCGACCCTGACCCTGAACAGCCCGACCAATTTCAATGCGCTGTCGGATGAGATGCTCGCCGCCCTTTCGGGCGAAATCGACCGGCTGTCACGCGACCGCAACATTCGCGTGGTGGTCCTGAAAGGGGCCGGCAAGGCGTTTTGTGCCGGGCACGACCTGCGGCAGATGCAATCCCACCGGGCCGACGCCGACAAAGGAGCGGCCTATTACCAAAGCCTGTTCGCCCGTTGCGCCGCCATGATGCAAAGCCTGCAAGCCTTGCCGCAGATCACCATTGCGCAGGTCCATACCATCGCCACCGCCGCAGGCTGCCAATTGGCGGCAAGCTGCGACATGGTGGTGGCGGCGACCGGCACCCGCTTTGGCGTCAATGGCATCAACATCGGTCTGTTCTGCTCCACCCCCATGGTGGCCCTCTCTCGCAAGGTACCGCCCGCCGTCGCCTTTGAAATGCTGTCCACCGGCGCGTTCATCTCTGCCGAGCGCGCCCGCGAGGTGGGTCTGGTGAACCGCGTCACCGCCCCCGAGGATCTGGAGACCGAAACCCATCAGTTGGCTGAAACCGTGGCGGGCAAACTGGCCAAGGCAAACCGGATCGGCAAAGCCGCCTTTTACGACCAACTTCCTCTGACGACGCCAGAGGCCTATGCGCTTGCCGGTCGCGCCATGGTCGAAAACATGCTCGATCCCGATACTGACGAAGGCATCTGCGCGTTTCTTGAAAAACGCCCCCCGAATTGGGGCTGATTAGCGGTCGCGCCGGGACAAAAGCCCAAGCCCTATGGTCAAACCCAGCGCGGCCATTGCAAGGCAGGCGCCATAAATCAGCCCTGGCCCGCCATAGCCCAAAAGGGCGGCCCCGAAACTGGGGGCCGCAGCCGAGGCAAGGATGGGTGTCACGGCAACGGCCCCGGAAATTGTGCCAAACCCGCGACGGCCCAGAAGATCCGCAACCAACATGGGCCGCAGGTTCGATAACAGCCCCGCGCCGGCCCCTTGCAGCATGGCAAAGACAAAGATCAAGGCCGGCAACCAGCCCGCCGCCCATAAGACCGCCCCCGCCGCCAGCACAGACCCCAGCGACCATAGGCTGGCCCGCGCATTGGAAATCCGCGCGGAAAACGCCAGCAGCACCGCGCGGCCCGCAACTTGGGCAGGCCCGATGCAGGCCGCCGCCAGCGTCGCCATCCCGGCGCTCGCCCCCCGGTCCTGAAACAGCATCAGGATAAAGGTCAACAAGACGCCATGGTTCAACCAGATCAGCCCAAAGATGGCCGAGATTGCCCAAAACGCCGGGCGGCGCAGCGCGACCCGCAAAGCGCCGGGTTCCGGCGGGTGGCGGCGCGGCGCCTCGGCCCGCTCCATCCGGCGCAAGGCCCGCACGGCCCAGATATTCACCGGCACCGCCCCGAACAGGATCAGCAGGCTAAAGCCGATCAAGGCCCCCTGCCCGCCGAACTGTCGGGCGAGCAGATCCCCCAGTGGAAAGGTCAAAGAGCCAGAGAACCCCGCCACCAGCGTGACCCGGGTAATCGCCAGCCGCGCCTCCTCGCCCAGACGGCGGGTCAGAAAGGCAAAACAGGTCTCGTAAAGACAGGCGGCCTGCGCCAGCCCCAGAACCGCCCAGATCGCCAGCCACCACCCGACCGTGGGCGCAAAGCCCAAAGCTGCAACGCCCAGCGCCGCAAGGATCGGCATATAGCTCAGCATCTCGCCGCCCCAGCCCCGGTCCACCCAACGCCCGGTGAAAGGGGTCAGCGCCGCCATCACCAGAAAGCCCAAGGTCGGCCCGGCGGCCAGTTGCCCTGCCGTCCAGCCGGTTTCAGCCAATAGATCCGGCAGGATCGCCGGAAAGGCATAGTAGACGCCCGCATAGGTCAGCGTCTGCCCAAGCGCCAACCCATAGACGGGGCCTCGCGCTGGGGACAGATCGCGGCTCACAACCCGTAAAGCCCGGCGAATTTCGCTTCCAGATAGTCCAGAAGCGGGCCTTCATGCGGATCAAAGCCGCAGGCATGGGCAATGGTGGCACGCGGTTCACGCAAACCGCCATGGCGTTGCAGGTTTTCCCTGAGCCAACCCGTCGCGGCCGAGGTGTCGCCTGTGGCCAATTGCGCGTCGAGATCCGGCACCGCCGCCCGCAGGGCCTGATGCAGGCACCCTGCATAGACATTGCCCAGCGTATAGGTCGGGAAATAGCCGAACAACCCGCAGGACCAATGCACATCCTGCAACATCCCGTGGGCGGGTTTATCCACCGCCACGCCGAAATCGGCCATGAAGCGGTCATTCCATGCCGCCTCAAGGTCGCTGACGACCAGATCACCCCGGATCAGCGCGCGTTCCAGATCAAAGCGCATCATGATGTGCAGGTTGTAATGCACCTCATCGGCCTCGGTGCGGATGAACCCCGGCTGCACACGATTGACCGCCGCATAAAAGGCGTCAGCATCGCGGATGCCAAATTCGCCAAAGCGTTCCCGCATCTGGTCAAACATCCAGCCGGTAAAGGCACGGCCCCGCCCGATCTGGTTTTCATAGATCCGGCTTTGGCTTTCATGCACCCCCATGGAACAACCATGCCCGATGGGCGTCATGCCATAATCGGGGTCGATGGCCAGTTCATAGCTGGAATGGCCGACCTCGTGGATGGTGGAATAAAAGCAGTTGAACGGATCGGTTTCCACGACGCGGGTGGTGATCCGGCTGTCATTGCCCCCGCCCGAAGAGAAGGGATGCACCGCCATGTCCATCCGCCCGCGCGACCAGTCATAGCCAAAGGCAGTTCCCAGATCGCGCGCCATACGCATCTGACTGTCAGCCGAAAAGTGCCCCTCCAGCGCCTTTGGCATCGGCCTGCCCAAGACCTTTTCGCGCAATGCCACAAGACGCGGCCGCATCCGACCAAACATCGCGCCCAAGGTTTCCGCTGTGGCACCGGGTTCATAATCGTCAATCAGCGCGTCATAAAGATCGCCGCCATCTGCCAGCGCCGCCGCTTCTTGCCGTTTTAGGGTCAAGACTTCGGCCAAGGTCGGCAAGAAATCCGCCACCTTCCCCGCTGCGCGCGCCTCTGCCCAGATCCCTTGCGCGACCGAGGTCAGACGGGCCAAGGCCTCGGCCAGATCGGCCGGCACCTTGATGCTACGGTTGTAAGAGTGCCGGATCAGACGCAATTGCGCGGCCCCCGCGGCGTCAGAAACCTCTGCCGCCGCCAGCCAGTCGGCAATCCGCGGATCGGTGCGGCGGGCGTGCAGCACGCCTTCGATCGCCGCCATCTCCTCGCCGCGCTGATCGGCTGCCCCGCGCGGCATCATGGTTTCCTGATCCCATCCCAGTCGCTCGGCAATCTTGCCCAACGCCTCCGTCTGGCGCTGAAAGGCCATCAGATCGGCGAATGCGGTGTTGTTGGTCATGCTGTCCCCTCACGAATAGACCCTGCAACCGGGTACATCGACAGATGCCGGGCACGGATAATCAGCACCCACAGGATCACCGCACCGATCTGGTGGGTGATGGCCACATGCAGATGCGCCGCCGTCAGCGCCGTGGCGACACCCAAAGCCAATTGGGCCACCAGCATCGCCATCACGCCATGAAACGCACCACGGGTTGCCGCATGGGCCGATTGCCGCCCGCGCAGCCAAACCACCACGCCAAAGGCGAAGACCACATAGCCCAGCATCCGGTGCATGAACTGCACAAGTCCGGGGTTTTCAAAGAACGCCGCCCAAAGCGGGCGCCCCGGCACATAGAACGCATCGGCCGGGAAAAACTGGCCGTTCATGTCGGGCCAAGTCGGAAAGCCGCGCCCGGCGTCAATTCCGGCGACCAAAGCACCGACCAAAATCTGCAAAAAGGCTGCATGCATCAGCCCCGTCGACAGGCTGACCAACTTGCGCTCGCCGCTGCGGCGGGCCTGCATGAGGTCAGTTTCTGACCGGCCCAGCAAAAACACATACCACGCGCAAAGCCCCAGAATGGCAAAGGCCAGCCCCAGATGGGTGGCAAGGCGATAAGAGGCCACGTCGACCATCGCCCCAGTCAGCCCGCTGGACACCATCCACCAGCCGATGGCCCCTTGCAGCCCGCCTAAGGCCCCAAGTCCCAAAAGCCGCGTCGTCCAGCCCGTCGGAATGGCGCGCGCCACAAGAAAGCCGAAGAAGCCAATCGCCCAAACAAACCCAATCACCCGGCCAAGCTGCCTGTGGCCCCATTCCCACCAGAAGATGGATTTGAAGGCTGCGATCTCCATCTGGCTGTTTTGCAACTGAAACTCGGGGCTGGTTTTGTATTTCTCGAACTCCGCCGCCCAATCGGCCTCGGTCAAGGGGGGAATGGCCCCGGTGACGGGTTTCCATTCGGTAATCGACAAACCGGAATCCGTCAGCCGCGTCAGACCGCCGACGACGATCATCGCCGCGACCAACATAAAGATGATCGTCAGCCAGACCCGGATCCCGCGCCGCGCGCCTTTATTTCCGGCAATCAGGCCCGGCGTCGCCGCAACGGGCGTCCCGGCCCCAACATCTTCAAACAGCTTGCGCTTTTCGGCCATGGCCATCCCCTTCGCTTCCGCGCCAGAGACTAGGCCCGCCACAGGGTGCCTTCAAGGGGGGCCTCACGGGGAACCCGCACCCAAGGTTTCACGGCCCATCCAGCCAAAGTACCCCCTGCCGAACACCGCCGCGGATCAGAAACCCCGGGTTTGCCGCCTCGGGAAACTCAGGCAACCAATCCCGGTAGCGGTCATTGGTGATGACCTTGGCCCCCAGTCTCCGTGCGGCTTGCAAGATGAACCGATCGGCGACTGTGCCCTTCGGCACCACCAGAACCCGCTCTTCCGGCAGGCCGAGCCGTCGTGCCATCGCGGCATCGTCCTGATAACGGTCATGGGTCTTGTAGCCCGCATTGGCGTCAAAGATCACGCCGACCGTCAGCCCCCGCGCCTCTAACTGCCGCACCGCCTGCACCACCGGATCCAGCGACACAGCTCCCTCGGCCCAATGCATGATGTTCGACCCATCCAGGATGACATGCTGCCGCGCCTGCCGGTCCGGCGGCCGTCTCGGTGGCACCCGCCGCCAAAGCAGCCACAGGCTGGCCAGCAGACAGGGACCAGCCAAAAGCACAAGGTCTGACCAGCCGGGTATGACAAAAGCAACGGCAAGGCCCACAAGCGAAAGCAAAGCAAAAAATACAATCATGAGGCGATCATACCCGGTGCCGCGAAAAGTGAAAGCGCCCTAGCGCAGTCGCGGCAACAGGTCCAACGACGGCTCCCCGGTCACGGGAAGGCCCATCGCCCGCTGATAATCGGCAATCGCGGCACGGGTCTTGGCGCCCATCACCCCATCCGACCCGCCCGTATCAAAGCCCGCGGCCGTCAGCGCCCGCTGCAACTCTTGCCGGTCAGCCATGGTCAGACCGGCAGAATCGGCGCCCCAATCGGCCTGCACCGCCGGGCGGCCCAACAAGCGGTCCGACAAATGGCCCACCCCGATCGCATAGCTTTCGGCGTTGTTATAGCGCAGAATCACGTTGAAATTTTGCGTCAGCAGAAAGGCCGGCCCGCCAACGCCTTTCGGCGCAATGATCGAGCCCGCCGCAGGCACCCCGCCCCCGCTGGCCGATGTGACACCCATGGCCTGCCATTCTGCCGCCGACCGGCCCTTGCCGCGCCCCAAGAGGCCGGGATCAAACCCGGCGGGCAAGCGTACCTCACCGCCCCACGGCAGGCCGTGCTGCCAGCCATTTTTTGCCAGATAGGCGGCCGTGGACGCCAAGGCATCGGTCGGATCCTCGCCCCAGATGTCGCGCCGCCCATCGCCGGTGAAATCCACCGCAAAGGCCAGATAAGAGGTCGGGATGAACTGGGTATGGCCCATCGCGCCCGCCCAAGATCCGGTCATCCCCCGCGCAGACACATCGCCATTGGCAAGGATCCGCAACGCCGCCGTCAGCTGGCTTTCGAAAAAATCGCCCCGCCGCCCGTCATAGGCCAGCGTCGCAAGGGCTGAGACGACCGGCACCACCCCGCGCCGCGTGCCGAAAAACGACTCCAACCCCCAAACGGCGGCAACCACATGCCCCTCGACGCCATAGCGCGCCTCGATCTGGCCCAGCACGCCGCCATATTGCTGCAACTTCTGCTGGCCAAGACTGACCCGCTCGGGCTTGGCGGCAATCGCCAGATAATCCTCAAGACTGCGGGTGAATTCGGTCTGGTTGCGGTCTTTTTCGATGACATCGGGCAAATAGCCCGCAAAGCCCATCGCCTCGTCGATCACCGATCCCGGAATACCACGCGCCGCGGCACGCCCGCGATACCCCGCGACCCACGCATCAAATCCTGCGTTCGGCACCGCACGCGGGGCAGCTTCCGCACTGGCGGTCCCGACCGGACCACGCCCGCCCCCGACACAGGCCGCAAGCCCTGCCCCTGCCAAGCCAAAAACAACGGTCCGCCGGGAAAGGGTTTGCATCACATGCCTCATCACATTGGTCTTACAGGCATAACCCTAGCCCAGAACCCCAACAGATTGAATCGAATTTGCTTTCACCATGGCCCAAATCCGCCGATGTCCCCCACCGCGGCGGTCGATTTATTCCCCTTGGAGATCGGAAGAGCACACGTCTGAACTCCAGTCACCTTGTAC
>CALBSG010000075.1 GCA_937927675.1 uncultured Paracoccaceae bacterium
CTGCAAGAGCGCGACATTATGAATGACGGTACCCCACTGAGGGATAACAGAAAAATTCTTCATAAATGCTCGCCTTTCTTACCCTTGGAACTCAGGCCCAACTAGGAGAAAGCATAATGCAAAGCAGACTTTCGCGCGACTTGCAGCGAAGGTATCCTGAAGGTTTTTCGACGTGGACCGCAGCGCGACGGTTGCCGCCGGGTGGTGGCGGTCCACGTTGACAAACCTCGGAAGGACGAAGCCGCGGGGGGCGAGGCGCTGCCTATGGAGAAAGAGCGCCGAGGGTGTGGTCCACATGGCCGACAAACGGGCACCGGAGTTCGGGGCGCCCGGCGAGAGCCTGACTTTTTCCGCCAGTTGCCGGTGCTTTGAGCCTCGAAAGCGGGCGACCGTCAGCCGAATTTGGCGATCCGTTCCGTCGCGCGCAAATCGGGGCCACGCCGGTTCGAGGCAAGCACCGGCGGCGGATCAGGCAAAGGGATGGGCGTTTCATCATGCGGCCTGCTCCCGCGGTGGTGCCCGTGATCGCGGCGTCTGCCCGCGCCGGAAGATCTCGATGATCCGCATCGGCGCGCCGCAGCAGAGGCATGGTTCGCGCAGGGTGAGCGGGGCGTGCTCGGTTGCCGTTTCAGGTGCCGGGGCGGGTTGCGGCACGCCGAGCAAGGCGCGGATCTTCGCGATATTGGCCCTGCGACTGGCACTTGCCAGCAGGCCGTAATGCCGGATGCGGTGGAAGCCGTCGGGCAGGACATGGATCAGAAAGCGCCGGATGAACTCGTCGGTGGCGAGCCGCATCACCTTTTGCCGGTGGCCGTGCTTGATGCGGTAATCCTTCCAGCAAAACGCCACGGTCCCGGCCTCGGCGCTGACAAGGCGGTGGTTCGATATGGCGACGCGGTGGGTATAACGGCTGAGATAGGCCAGCACCGCCTCGGGGCCGCCGAAGGGGGGCTTGGCATAGATCACCCATTCGGATTTGCGGAACGGGGCCAACCAGGTGGTGAAGCTGGCGGGGTCCGCAAGGTTTACCAGATCGCCGAAGAAGGCGAGTTCCCCGGCGCGGTGCAATGCGAGAAGCCCCTCCAGGAACAGCCGCCGGAACAACCGCGACAAAACTCGCACATGCAGGAAGAAGCCCGGGCGGCAGGGCAGCCATCTTGTGCCGTCGGGCGACAGGCCGCCGCCGGGGACGATCATATGGATGTGGGGATGGTGGGTGAGCGCCGAGCCCCAGGTGTGCAGCACCGCCGTCATGCCGAGCCGCGCGCCAAGGCGTCTGGGATCAGCGGCAAGGGTCAGAACCGTCTCGGCCGAGGCACGGAACAGCAGGTCATAGACCGCCTTCTTGTTCCAGAAGGCGATCTGCGCGATCTCGGCCGGGAGGGTGAAGACGACGTGGAAATACTCCACGGGCAGCAGGTCCGCGGCGCGCGCGGCCATCCAGTCCCGCGCCGCCGGGCCCTGGCATTTGGGGCAATGCCGGTTTTTGCAGGAATTATAGGCGATGTGCTGATGGCCGCAGCTGGCGCAACCGGCCACATGCCCGCCGAGTGCCTCGGTTCGGCAGGCTTCGATGGCCGACATCACCTTGAGCTGGGTCAGGCTGACATGCCCCGCATTGGCCTGCCGCCACGCAGGGCCATGGGTGCGGAAGATGTCAGCCAGTTCCAGCGATGGCCGGGGCACGCAGCCCCGGCGTCAGTCCGGCCCAACGGATCGGAGCACCCGGTCCTGGACAAGCTTCATCTGCTCGAAGGGGCTGACAGTGCTCTGGATCGTCTTGGTGGCGACATGGGCATAGCGCGCCGTGGTGCTGAGCTTGGCATGACCCAGCAGCACCTGGATCACCCTCACGTCGGTGTTGGCCTCCAACAGGTGCGTGGCGAAGCTGTGGCGCAGTGTATGCAGGGTCGCTGGCTTCGTGATCCCTGCCATATCCTTGGCCGCCATGAAGGCTCGGTTCAGTTGTCGGGGTGACAATGGCGAGATCTTTGGCTTGCCCGGAAACAGCCAGCCTTCGGGACGGGACTCGCGCCAATATTGCCGCAGCACCTCAAGCAGGCTGGGCGACAACATGGCCTGCCGGTCCTTGCTGCCCTTGCCCTGATCGACATGGATCAGCATGCGCTGGCTGTCGATGTCGCGGACCCTGAGGTTGCAGACCTCCGAGGCCCGCAGCCCCGCCCCGTAGCTGATGCCAAGGGCTGCCCGATACTTCAATCCGGGCCCCGGCACCGAGGCCAGAAGCTTTGCGACCTCTTCCACGCTCAGCACCACCGGCAACTTCCGCGGCTGGCGATGGAACTGCATGTATCGCTTCATCTCCTCGCGCCCGCAGGTGACGCCGAAAAAGAACCGCAGCGAAATGATGCGCACATTGAACGTGGTGGCTGACACCAGGTCCTTCGTCATCTGCAACTGATAGGCCCGCAGATCCTCCGGTGTGGCTGTATCCGGAGATCGCCCCAGGAAAGACGCGAAATGCTTCACGCAGCGAATGTGCCCCTGCTGGGTCTTCTCGCACAACCCGCGGATATGCATGTCCTCAATCATCCGCTGGCGCAGCGGGGTGGTCTTCTCCTCCTTCATCGAAACCTCCTGTCTGACGGGTGGGAAGACCCACATCGTCAGCCCAGAAAGGCCTCACACAAAGAGCAACGCAGAATTGAGAACTGAACGCCAGCCACAGGCACCAATGCCGCGGAGCGGCTTAGTCCTTCCGCCCGTTGCGACGACAGTAACCGACCTCGACGCGCCCGGCTCTTTGCGGACGGTCGGGATATCAGAAAAGCTC
>CALBSG010000076.1 GCA_937927675.1 uncultured Paracoccaceae bacterium
CATGGCCGATCTCGGGTCGGCTGGCCACCTCGCCACCAGAGAGGGAGATAGACATCCGCTTAATCGTGCCAAGCCGCAGCGCTGCGGAAACCACCGTATGCCCGGCTTCATGGACAGCGTATCGCCACAGCACCTCGCGGCCTTCCTCCTCAGGCGTCAGTCGCAACTGGGCGCGCAGCATGCCAAGATCCAGCGGCTTGCCGGTATGGCGCGACTCCGATCTGGCCGCACGGATGGCCGCATCGATGCTGGCAAGGCTGTGCCCGACCGCCTGCCGCGCGAGGAGCTCAAGGGCGTCCGCCGGAAAATCGACTTTGAGATGCTGACGCAACACCGCAAGAATTGCGGCCGCGTCCGGCATGGGCACCTGAAACTTGAGGTCAAATCGACCGGCGCGGGTCACAGCCGGGTCGATCCTGTCGACGTGATTGCAAGCCCCAACCACCACCACGCCGGGCTCGGTTGCGATCGCGTTCATCTCCCCGAGAAACCCGTTGATGACCTGCGTCCTATAGTTCTGATTGTGTCGATCATCGCTGGTGCGGGAGCCCATGGCATCCATCTCGTCGATGAACAGGATGGCCGGGGCTTTCCGACGCGCCCAGGCAAAGGTCCGGCGCATTTCCCGCAGCATGTCGCCCAGATGTCCCGCGGCCTGCCATTCGGCAAAACTGCCTGTGACGAAGGCGATACCCGCGGAGTTGCCCATGGCGCGGGCAAGCATGGTTTTGCCTGTCCCAGGAGGTCCGTAAAGCAGAAGCGAGTGGCTGAAGTCGGACCAGCCGATTTCACCTCGGCGCCAGGCCCCAAAATCCGCGACGACCCTCCGCGCCGCTTGAACAACAGGGCTGTCGCTGAACCCCACTTCAAGCCTCGGACCATCCGGGTTTGGACCGGTCAGGGCTTCCAGCCGCTCTGCCAGATCAAGCCCGGATCCGAACCGCAGTGCCGCCGCGGCTTGCGCCGTATCAAGCCGTGCCAGAATTGTCGGTTCAGGCAAGGCGCTGCGGAACGCGCTTACATCCTCGGGTGAGCGGTCCATCGCCTCAAGAAAGCCGAGCAGAATGTCGGCCGAGATGGGCTGATATGTGAAGCTGGCGACCCCTGGCTGCTGCAGATGGGCTGGCAGAGCGATCTCGGAAGGCAGCAGGATCAGCACCGGGGCCATCGTGTCGAGCGATCTGTCGATTTCCCGTAGGAACCGTTCTGCGGAGGTTTTGCTGATCGCCCCCTCAGAGACCGACGGGACCAAGACCCGCCAGCCTTGGTCGGGACACGCCATCTTCAGTTCTTCCGTGACCAGAGTGAGATCGCTTACATCAATCCCGCGCAGGATCGTAACGGCGCCACGGAGGCGCAGGGGTTCAAGCGCTTCCTCCGAGACAAAGGTCGCCGCCAGCCGCAGGCAGGTCAGCAAGCGACGCGTCGGCAGCATCGCAGGAGGTGCGGCCTCTGCGGGTTCCATAGGTGCTGCCTCTGCGGGTTCCATTTCAGGCAAGAGGACGTCTTCCATATCGGTATCGACCGAACTGTCCGGCACCTTCGCTTGGCTTGGATACAGCGCGGCCTTTGGCGTGCAACTTGCCCGCAGCCGCGAAACCAGCACCTCGGCAAAGCTTGGAGCGCCCGTGACGGGCGTGGGGTCGTTGGGTTCAGGGATCAGTGTCATGGGGTTCCTTTCGGGATTTTGAAAAAGGGGAGACCGTCGGGCAGTCGTGAGGACGCTGCCCGCTGGTGCGGAGGGTTGATGATGGGGAAAGCTGACGCGGCGCCTGTCAGTTCGTCGCTTGGGTCAATCTCTGTTCGGACCGAGGACAGGCCTGATGCGCGGTCATGAGATGCGGAAGCGGGGCATGGCGGTAATCCTTGGAAGTCAGGCAAGCGGCATCGGCCGGAGAAATCCGGTCGCCGCATTGGGTTTGCGAATAATGGCTGATGTGAAGGGTGGCGGGACCGGCGTCAGCCGGTCAGCGGCACGGGAGACACGGTTACCCTGCATCTCACGGGCTTCGACGAAGGCTGGAGGAGAGCCGGCCCGAAATCTTGCAGGATACCACAGGCCCCCACGCGAGATCGTGCATGGCGGCCGAATATGGTAGCAAAGCCCGCATCGCATTGGGCCCGCGCCGTGATGTTGCCCATGCTGTTACGCGGGCCATGCTGTTGGTGGTTGGTCAGGGTGATGTTCATCTGCGTACCGTCTGCTTGGGCTCAAGTTCGGTCCCGCCGGGGCAAATGACAAGGTCAAATCGACCACGGAG
The DNA here is from genome assembly GCA_937927675.1 of uncultured Paracoccaceae bacterium. Taxonomy (GTDB): domain Bacteria; phylum Pseudomonadota; class Alphaproteobacteria; order Rhodobacterales; family Rhodobacteraceae; genus Tabrizicola_A. Next base: position 2,262 of record CALBSG010000076.1, read on the forward strand.
CACAAATCATGCTCCACGAAAAAACATATGAAACAATAGGTTAGGATTTTCTCAGAGCTGTTTTGGCGGCCAAGCTCTTGATCCGACTGCAACCTGGTCCAGCCTTTCATAGGTCATTCCGAGACCAAAACTGGGACCGCCTCTGTCAAGGTTACAGGCCGATTTCGGTCTGAAATGGGCGGCCAAAGCGTGCTTTGAGGGCAGTTTGGCTCATTTCCATGGGCGAATGGCTGCCGTCGCGCCCGAATCATCGGGGCGATCGAGGGCGGTTTTGACCACCCGGCTGAAGACGGGCCGCACACCTTCATCCATGGAAAAAGCATCGTGTCGCAGTTTGGATGCGAAGATCCAGGGATTGGTCCGGGAAAATCTGGCTTGGCGTAACATTCTCGCAGCCGATAAGCGACTTGCTTGGCCCGCCGCAAACAGCCTGGGCTGTAGCGTTGGGTCGGAAAAAGCCTCTGCTCCGAGAACAAGCCTGCCCAAATCTCAAAAATTCTTGGGCCGCAAATCAAAGTGGGCGGCCAACCTGAGGATGCGACAGCCCGATCAGCAGTAGACGCCGTATTCCATCCGGACCAGATGGTCACGCAAGGCAAGGCATCCCTCCGGGGTCATCATCATCTCAAGCGGCGGCGTGTTGCCAAGACCGATGGCTTTCCTTGTCAACCAAGCGTCGGCTGCCGCAGCTGATCCCAAAACCGTGGTTGCCTGAAGCAGGATTTCTGACACGCCCTGTGCACGCTTCGTCTGCTCCGGAGTCAAGGTAGCGCTCGGATCCTTGGCGACTTGGGCTTTCAAGGTCCTCTCGCTGGTCCCAACGATTTGCCGCAAGAGACCTCTGGTTCGCAGGGACGGGAAGGTAGAAAGCAGCGCAAGAAGGGATGCAGCCGTTTCCGTCTGTGTTTGCATGATGCCGCGAACTCCAAACCTTGGATGCAGCCTCGGCCAAATTCATCTGTCACGCAAGTCCGAGCATAGAGTGCCGCGCAGGGTCTCACCAGCATTGTCACGGTCGAACCGGGCGGAAAGCCGACTGATGGCCGCGCAGCATTGTGCTAATGGGATTTTCTCTAAGCTGCCATTCGTGCAGGCTGTAAAGGTGAGAAAATT
>CALBSG010000077.1 GCA_937927675.1 uncultured Paracoccaceae bacterium
GTTTGGTGAACTTCGTCTGCCAGCCGTCCAGCCAGGATCGTCGATCATGCCGGGAAAGGTGAATCCGGTGATCTGTGAAATGGTCAACCAGGTGGCCTTCCACGTCATCGGCGCCGATGTCACGATCTCATTTGCTGCCGAAGCCGGGCAACTGCAACTCAACGCCTTTGAACCGATCATGGCGTTCGAGTTGCTGCAATCCATTGCTCTTTTGCGCAATGCCGCCGAAGTATTCCGCGCGCGTTGCATAGACGGTCTTGAAGCAGACGCAGACCGTTGCCGCCGCAATCTGGAGGCTTCAACCGCCAATTTCGCCGAACTGGTGCCGGTCATCGGATATGAGCGGGCCTCGACCCTCGCCAAGGACATGCTCGCCTCCGGCAAGACTTGGGCCGAGGTATTTCCAGAGCCAGACGCGCCGGATCGCAGCTAATCACGCCGTGCCATCACTGGGAAATCCGGAACACCTTTTTCTCTCCCTGACAAGCCGCGGGCATCCTCAGACGGTGTCGATCAGCCCCGCCATCAGCCCGTGCAGATCGCGGGCGACCTCGAAACTATTGTCCTGCTGCTGTCTGCGGCAGAACAATTCGCAGCTCCACCACCCTTGATAGCCGGTCGATTTCACGGCACTAACCCAGTCTCTTAGGTTCAGCGCCCCCTTCCCCGTCGGCACATCACGCAATACGGATTCGTCTGGGATCCCACCGGCAAAGGCCAGACTGTCACAGACATGGACGCCGTAGATCAAGTCGCGGGGCAATGCCGCGACATCCTCCGGACGGTCGCCCGAGGCATAGCAATGCCAGAAGTCGACCACTAGCCGAAGGTTCGACCGATCTGCCCGACGGATCACCTCGACTTGATCGGCCAGTCGGTTCAATGGGGCCCATGCCAATGCCTCCAGATAGAGCAGCAGACCATTTTCGGCGGCAATATCAGCAAGCTTGGCCAAGTTGCGCGCGGTGATTTCAACCTGTTCGCTGCGGGGAAGGCGCAAGACGCCCTCGTAAAGCCCCGAATGACTGCCCTGTGCAAAGGCCTGCACCGCCTGCAGCTGCACCGGCCCGGTGAGAACCTGCACGCCCCTTGCCCCGGCGATGACCGCAAGGCGGAACAACTCTCGCGCCTCTTGCAACAGGGCGGCGTGGTCGCTGCCGTGCCGCTCGATATCCAGCAGAAAGCCCAGCCCCGGCACATCGACAGGCGCAAGCCAAGCTGCCAGTTCCGCCTCAGAAATCCCGTTCTCCAGAGCTGCGCGCATCTTGGCGGCTGAAACTTCCAAGCCCTGAAAGCCAGTCTGGCGCATGATCTCCAGATCAATGGCCAAGGGGGCATGTCGCGAAACCAGTCCGTGATAGATCAGCTTTTGGGTCATCATTTTCGGTCCTTTGGGCGTCGAAGGTCTAGCCGCCGTTGCGGATCATGTCGGCAGCCTTTTCGCCGATCATGATGCAGACGGCGTTCGGATTTCCGGAAATCAGTTGCGGCATGACCGAGGCATCGGCAACCCGCAGCCCGTCGACACCATGAAGCCGCAACTGCGGATCAACGACGGCCATATCGTCGGTGCCCATTCGGCAGGTGCCCGAGGGATGCAGCGCAGCATGGGCCTGTCTTTGGCAGAAGCTGCGCACCTCCGCGCGCGTCAAGACGCGATTTTCGGGCAGATGCCGCCGTTCGACAAAGCGCCGGATCGCCGGGCTTTCCATCACTTCCATCGCGAAAAGAGTGGCGTCAGTGACGGCGTCAAGATCGCGCGGATCGCCAAAGTAATTGGGGCGGACACGGGGAAATGCTGCCGGATCAGCACTGGAAAGCAAGACCTCGCCGCGAGATTTTGGCCGAATCTGACCAAGATTGATGGTGCAGCCATTGCCACCCGGAACACCATCGACACCTTCTTCAATCCCCGCACCGCAAACGAGGAAGAACTGGCAATCCGGCAGGCTTTCGGTCTTGTCGCCCCACCAGAAAGCCCCCGCCTCGATGAGATTGGAGGTGGCAGGGCCGCCCCCAAAGAGCAGATACTCAAGGCCCGCCATCGCCCGCCAGTGCAATTTCTTGTAGCGGTCATAGCTGTGCGGGCCGTTAAGTTGATAGACCAGTGAAATCTCGATGTGATCTTGAAGGTTCTGCCCCACACCGCACAGATTCACGGCGCATTTGATGCCATGCTGCGCTAGATGCTTTTCGGGGCCTATGCCCGACGACATCAGCAGTTTCGGGGTTGCGATGGCGCCTGCCGAAAGGATCACCTCGCGTCGGGCGCGCAATGTCTTGACGACACCCTTCTGGATATATTCCACACCCACGGCGCGGCCGCCTTCGATTACCACCCGCGTCGCCCGCGCCCCGGTGTGCAGCTTCAGGTTGGGCCGACCAAGTGCAGGATGCACATAGGCCACCGCCGCCGAAGAGCGCCGCCGCCCCCTTGCCGTGATCTGGTAAAGCCCTGCCCCGGCCTGATCGCCTGAATTAAAATCGGGATTCAGGGGTAGCCCGCGTTCCTGACACGCCAGAAGCCAAGCACGGCTGAGTGGATGTATGCGATCGATATCGGAAACCTTCAGCGGGCCATCGGTTCCATGGGTCTTGCCACCGAAGCGATTGTTGTCTTCGGCCTTGCGGAAATAGGGCAGGACATCTTCATAGCCCCAGCCGGTCGCACCCTGAGCCTCCCACGCGGCGTAGTCCGACGGGTTGCCACGGATGTAGATCATGGCATTGACCGAACTGCCGCCGCCCAGAACCGATGCCTGCACCATGTCCGGGCTGTCGTTGCGCTGTTGCCCCGCGCCAGGCTCCCAAGGGAAGCGCTTGAGCAGGTTTCCTTGGGCAGTCTTGTAATAGGCACCCGGAATATGAATCCAGGGGCTGCGGTCGCGCGGACCTTCCTCCAGCAGGGCGACTTCAGCGCCCGCGTCTTCGGACAAACGCCCGGCCAGCACACAGCCCGTCGAGCCGCCGCCAACTATAATGTAATCGACTTCCATTATCCGATTGCCCCTGACCTTTTCGAAAGCAAACTAGCCAATATGCCTGCGATCGGGAACTTCGCTACCCGCCAATAGCTGACGCACTTTGATGCAAATTTTGCAGTTGCGCACTGGCACTCGCAATGTGGCCCAACTGACCACTTGGCGGCGATTCGGGAATTGTCGAGTGCCATCACTCGCCAGCTGCAGCCAAATGCACGCCAGTGCACGCAACTGCGGGCGAATGCGATTTTCCTGTTCGATTGTTGACGTGGCGTTGACGTAAACGCGCGCCTGCAAATCCTCAGCGAAACGCTAGGATTTTAAGCCTTTGATATTATTGTTATTTTTTGGTTGCGGGGTCAGGATTTGAACCTGCGGCCTTCAGGTTATGAG
>CALBSG010000078.1 GCA_937927675.1 uncultured Paracoccaceae bacterium
CGCTCTTCCGATCTCGCCTTGGACGGCGCACCGTGGCTGTTGACCGAGCCAAGATAGCGCGGCAGCCAGCCATCGCGCGACCCTTGGTACAGCGTGCGCGACGACCCAGCCATCGCGGTCATGATCGCAAGGAACAGGGCAAGGATCATCAGGATCACGAAGATCTGGGTGATCGCAGGCCCGCCGCCGATCATATTGCCAAGGGCTTCGCCGACGCCGGTGCCGTCAACGATGCCGGTCGCCAGCATGCCTTCCATGCCCAAGACACCTTGGAACGAGTAGGGGATCAGGAAGAAGAACACCGCGCACAGCAGACCCGAATAGAAGATCGCGCGGAAGGTGTCGCGCTTGGGGTCTTTCAGTTCCGCAGTGTAGCACACGGCGGTTTCAAAGCCGTAGGTCGACCATGCAGCGATATAAAGACCACCAAGAAACAGCGTCCAACCGCCGATGCTCCAATCGCCATCAACGCCGGAATAGGCGGCGGTGGGCGGCAGCAGGTTGGTGACGTTCATCGTATCGATCGCACCGGTGAAGATCGGCACGAGGCCCACCAACAAAAGCGGGATCAGCACGATGATCGCCAGCCACTTTTGTGCATTGGCGGTAGAGGAGATGCCGCGTTCCTGAATGAACAGGATGATGAGCATCAAGATCACACCAATGATGAAGGTGGAGTTGAAATGCAGCGTGCCAAGGCCGGGAACGGCGATGTTGAAGGCCTCATAGCCGCGGAACCACGGGGTCAGGGCAGAAACGCCATCGGCCGCAGCAACGGCCTTTATGGCCTCATCGGCTGCAACGCCTGCGTTGGCGGCCATGTAGTCGATGACCGATTGGGTTTCAGCCGTGTAATTGGCGATATTGGCCGCAACCCAATCCACCACAGCTTGGCTTTCGGCCAAGGGGATCGGGAACAGCGCGTTCAGGATATACCCCGCCGCGATGGCACAGCCCAACGAGAGCACGGGCGACCAGGCGAACCAGTTGCACCACACCGACAAGGGCGCGATCAGCTTGGAATAGCGCAGCCACGCTGTGGCGCCATAAACCGAGGTGCCGCCAGATTTGTTGCCGAACATGCCAGCCATTTCGGCATAGGTGAAGCTTTGCAGAAACCCCATGACCATCGAGATCATCCAGACCGCGAAGGCCAGTTTCCCGGTCGTGCCCGCAATCCCGCCGATGGAGAAAAGCACCAGGGGCGGCACACCTGCCGCAACCCAGAAAGCCCCCTTCCAATCCAGCGCCCGGACCATTTGGCCCGAACCCGTTTCTTTCGTCATTTCCCTGTTCTCCTGTTGATCCGGCGGATGTTTCAGGCAGTCACCCCACCCCCTCCGCGCTTTGACTTGGTCTTTGTCGCCCGGTTTCGGACGGATGGTCCCTTTCCTGCTGCGTCTCGGTCTTGCAGGCTTTGGGCCTGCGACCGGATGCCGCAAGGAAAGCATGCGATTGCACACATGGCGAGGAAAATTTCACATTGGCGAAAAAATGTTTCCTGAAAATTCGGCGCCTGCCTGAATTTTCAACGCAAACGGCCCCCGGTTTGACGCCGGGGGCCGTTTGGCAAGGCCGATGGCCTTAGTTCTTCAGATAGCTTTCCAGCGAATCTTCCAAGGCATCCTTCCAAGGCGTGTGGTGAATGGGCGCCATGGTGCCGGTGATGACCGATTTGTAGGCATGGTTGCGGAAGGCCATGATGTCTTTCTTCTTGTGGTCCTTCCATTCAAAGAAGGCCTCACAGGCGCCATCGACATTGAAGGACGGATAGTCGGTTTCCGCGATCAGTTCCTTCACATAATCGCCCTGATAGTGAATGGCGTCATGGGCATCTTGGCCTGCATCCTCGCCCGCCACGCGGTCGGCCACATCGTTAAGCATGGCCTTCTTGTCAGTCGGAACGGCAATCCGCCCCATGATCGCATCGCGGACCCACCAAGCCTGCGCGTCGAACATGTTGAAGGTGAACCACTGATCCTGCATGCCCAGATAGAACATCTTGGGATTATGCACATAGACGACCCCTTTATAGAGGTCATTTGCGGCCAGTCGGTTTGCGGTTTTCAGGCGCAGATCATCCGGCAGGAAGGGGAAGTGGTGCTTGTAGCCGGTGCAAAGAATGATCGCATCGACCTTCTTCGAAGTCCCGTCCTTGAAATAGGCGGTGTCTTCGTCCACCCGCTCCAGCGCCGGAACCTCTTTCCAGTTGTCGGGCCAATCAAAGCCCATCGGCGCGTTACGGTAAGCCACGGTGATCGACTTGGCTCCGTATTTCCAGCACTGGCTGCCGATGTCCTCGGCGGAATAGGACGAGCCGAGCAACAAGAGATCCTTGCCCTTGAACTCACGCGCGTCGCGGAAATCGTGGGCATGCAGCACGCGGCCGTTGAATTTGTCGAAGCCGGGGTATTCCGGCACGTTCGGCACCGAGAAATGGCCCGAAGCGACGATGACATGATCGAACTCTTCGTCATACATCCGGTCGGCTTTCAGATCATGCGCCGTGACGGTGAAGTTGCCCTTGGCCTCGTTGTACTTCACCATGCGGATGGTGGTGCAGAAGCGGATCCAGTCGCGAACGCCGGCCTTTTTCACCCGACCTTCGATGTAGTCCACCATGACCGCACGCGGCGGATAGCTGGCGATCTGCTTGCCGAAATGCTCTTCAAACGAATAATCGGCGAATTCCAACCCTTCCTTCGGGCCGTTGGTCCACAAATAGCGATACATCGAGCAATGCACCGGCTCGCCGAATTCATCCAGACCCGTGCGCCACGTGTAATTCCAAAGCCCGCCCCAATCGGATTGCTTTTCAAAGCAGACCACCTCAGGGATTTCGGCCCCTTTGGCCTTGGCAGACTGGAACGCGCGCAGCTGGGCAAGCCCCGACGGACCCGCACCGATGACGGCAACTCTCTTCTTCATGGACACCTCCGGCTGATGATTTTTGGCAGATTGTTTCGCGCGCTGCCTTGGCTGGGATGCTAGAATCGGGGTTGCGTATGTGTCAAATCTTTTTCCTGTTAAGAAAATAAATCCAGCCCGCCCCGCCTGCGCGAGGGGGCCGGATGTTCGGGCAAATGCCTATTATTTTAGCGGGCGACCGTCACCGTGCAATGGGCATGGCTGACCACTTCAGCCGCAACCGACCCCAGCACCAGACGCTTCAGCCCTTTCTTGTCGCCGGTGCCCATGACGATATGGGTATAGCCGTTCTGTTCAGCATAGGCGGTGATCGCAGGTGCGGCCTCGCGCGCCACGATTTCCACGGTGCCGACATCGGTCAGACCATCAGCCTTGGCCAAAGCCTCGGCCCCGGACATCAACTGTTGCGCCTCTTCATCGGTCAGATGGTTGATGGTCGGGCCACGCGCGCCGCCATGGGCGATGTTGACGACGCAGAGCGTCAGATGCCCGCCGGTTGCCTTTGCAACCTCAACGGCCAAGTGAACACCGACGGTGGCATGATCGCTTCCATCGGTCGGGCAGAGAATTTTGCTGGTCATGGCAATGCTTCCTTGATGATGTTGATCTTGGCCCAGACCATGGCAGCAAGTCGCCCCGGCCGCCTTGACTTGCATCAAAATTTGTTCACCCAAGGGCAAGAAAGATGCGACGAAAATTCATCTTGCCGCCTGCACGGTGGCACATAAAAGAAGACCCCGGATCGCTCCGGGGTCAGGGGTAAGCCACAGGGGAAAGAGGGCTTAAATATCCAGTGTGTTCTCGGTTTCCCATTTCGAGAAATGCGAAGCGTAGCTGTCCCATTCCTTCTGCTTCAGCTTCAGGAAGGCCGACGAGAATTCATCGCCCATCATGGATTTCAGCGTCTTGTCCTTGTCGTATTCACGCAAGGCATCCAACAAGTTCAGCGGCAGTTTCGGCGCGTTCTTCACCGTATGGCCCATCTGGTACATGTCGATGTCATAGCGGCGGCCCGGATCAGCCTTGGACCGCACACCATCCAAGCCCGCCGCCAGAATGACAGCCTGCATCAGATAGGGGTTGGCCGCGCCATCGGGCAGGCGGAGTTCGAACCGGCCCGGACCGGGGACGCGCACCATATGGGTGCGGTTGTTGCCGGTCCAGGTCACCGTGTTGGGTGCCCAGGTGGCCCCCGACGAGGTACGCGGCGCGTTGATGCGCTTGTAGCTGTTCACCGTCGGATTGCAGATCGCGGCCAGTGCCGAGGCGTGCTTCATGATCCCGCCAAGGAAATGGCGGCCTTGGTCCGACAGGCCCAATTCCTTCGACTTGTCGGCAAAGGCGTTGGTCTTGCCATCCAGCGACCAGACCGAGATATGCGCGTGGCAACCCGAACCCGTCAGCCCTTTGAAGGGCTTGGGCATGAAGGTGGCGCGCAGCCCGTGCTTTTCGGCCACCGACTTCATCATGAACTTGAAGAAGCTGTGCTTGTCGGCGGTGGCCAGCACGTCGTCATACTTCCAGTTCATCTCGTACTGGCCGGTCGCGTCTTCGTGGTCGTTCTGGTAGGCTTCCCAGCCGAGTTCCAGCATATAGTCGCAGACCTCGGAGATGCAGTCATACTGGCGCATCATGGCCTGCTGATCGTAGCAGGGCTTTTCGGCATTGTCGTAGGGGTCCGAGATTTTGTCGCCTTCCGGGGTCAGCAGGAAGAATTCCGGCTCCACGCCCGTCTTGACCCGCAGACCGTCTTTGGCGGCTTCATCAATCAGCTTGCGCAGCACGTTGCGCGGGGCCTGTGCCAACGGCTTTTCTTCCATCACACAGTTGGAGGCGACCCAAGCCACTTCCTTTTTCCACGGCAGTTGAATGGCCGCTTCGGGATCGGGAACGGCCATCATGTCCGGGTGGGCGGGTGTCAGGTCAAGCCAAGTGGCGAAACCGGCGAAACCGGCCCCATCCACTGCCATGTCATTGATCGCCGCCGTCGGCACCAGTTTCGCCCGCTGTCCACCGAAAAGATCGGTGTAGGAAACCATGAAATACTTGACGCCCTTATCCTTGGCCCATTTGGCAAGGTCTTTCGCCATCTTAATAACTCCCTGTCGTCTTTATGTTTTTTTGATGAAGTGGCGGCTTAGAAGCCGCCACTCCGGCCCGGAATCCAGTTGGTTCCGGCCAAAGGCACCCCGGCCATGGCTGCTGCCTCTATGGTCAGCGAGCACAGATCTTCGGGTTCCAGATTGTGCAGGTGGTTCTTGCCGCAAGCCCGCGCGATGGTTTGCGCTTCCAGCGTCATCACCTTGAGGTAGTTCTTCAAGCGGCGACCGCCGAGAACCGGGTCAAAGCGCTTGAACAGCTCGGGGTCTTGCGTGGTGATCCCGGCCGGGTCTTTGCCTTCATGCCAGTCGTCATAGGCGTCGGCGGTGGTGCCCAGCTTTTGGTAATCAGATTCCCACTTCGGATCGTTATCGCCCAGCGCGATCAGCGCCGCCGTACCGATGGCAACCGCATCTGCACCCAGCGCCATGGCCTTGGCCACATCGGCCCCGGTGCGGATACCGCCCGACACGATCAGCTGCACTTTGCGGTGCATGCCAAGATCCTGCAGCGCCTTCACCGCCTGCGGGATACAAGCCAGGATCGGCATGCCGACGTGTTCGATGAACACATCCTGCGTCGCCGCCGTGCCGCCCTGCATGCCGTCCAGAACCACAACGTCTGCCCCGGCTTTCACGGCCAAAGCGGTGTCGTAATAGGGACGCGCGCCGCCAACCTTCACATAGATCGGCTTTTCCCAATCGGTGATTTCGCGCAGCTCCATGATCTTGATTTCCAGATCATCCGGGCCGGTCCAGTCCGGGTGACGGCAGGCCGAGCGCTGGTCGATGCCCTTGGGCAAGTTGCGCATATTGGCCACACGGTCGGAAATCTTCTGACCCAAAAGCATGCCGCCGCCGCCGGGTTTGGCGCCTTGGCCCACCACAACCTCAATCGCATCGCAGCGACGCAGGTCATCGGGGTTCATGCCGTAACGGCTGGGCAGGTATTGATAGACCAGCGTTTGGGAATGACCGCGCTCTTCTTCGGTCATGCCGCCGTCGCCGGTCGTGGTCGAGGTGCCTGCCGCCGAAGCGCCACGGCCCAAGGCCTCTTTCGCCGGGCCAGAGAGGGCGCCGAACGACATGCCCGCGATGGTCACCGGGATCTCCAGATGGATCGGCTTTTTCGCGAACCGCGTGCCAAGCCAGACATCGGTGGCGCATTTCTCGCGGTAGCCTTCCAGCGGATAACGGCTGATCGAGGCGCCAAGGAACAAAAGGTCGTCAAAGTGCGGCAGGTGGCGTTTGGTGCCGCCGCCGCGGATGTCGTAGATGCCCGATGCGGCAGCGCGACGGATTTCGGCGTTCACAGCCGGGGTGAAGGTGGCCGAAAAGCGCGGCGGGGTATGGGGGAAATCGCTCATGTTCTACCTCAGTAGGCCGACGCGTTGTCGATATTGAAATTGTAGAGTTTGCGGGCAGAGCCGTAGCGCTTGAACTCCTGCGGCTTGGCCAGATGATCCGCCTCGCCCCGCTTCAGCAGGTCTTCAAGGATGGCGTAATGCTCAGGCCGCATTTCCTTTTCGATGCAGTCGGCGCCCAGAGATTTCACCGAACCACGCACGAACAGCCGCGCTTCATAAAGGCTGTCGCCCAGCGCATCGCCTGCGTCGCCCAGCACCACCAGATTGCCCGATTGCGCCATGAAGGCAGACATGTGGCCGATGGAACCATGCACCACGATGTCGATGCCCTTCATCGACACACCACAGCGGCTGGAGGCATTGCCCTTGACGACCAGAAGGCCACCGCGCCCGGTTGCCCCGGCGTATTGGCTGGCATTGCCGTCGATGATGACGGTGCCCGACATCATGTTTTCCGCAACACCCGGCCCCGCCGACCCTTTGATGCGGATCGTGGCCTGCTTGTTCATGCCCGCGCAGTAATACCCGGTCGAGCCGCGCACGGTGATATCCACCGGGGCGTCCACACCAGCGGCGATGGCATGCGCGCCTTTGGGGTTCACGACCTCCCAGTTGGTCATGTTGGTCTGACCCTTCAGCGCATGCAGCGATGAGTTCAGCGCCCGCAGCCCCTCTTTACCCAAGTCGAAAGTCTGCATTCCTCAACGCTCCCAGAAGTAGACGGTGGCGGGCTCGGGCTCCCAGACGCGGGCGTCTTCGATGCCCGGCAGGTTGACCAGCGCGCGGTATTCCGACCCGAAGGCCACATATTGATCGGTTTCGGCCATGACGGCAGGCTTGCAAGCGATCGGGTCACGCACCACACCAAAACCGTTGTGGGTGCCGACGACGAAGGTGAAGAAGCCGTCCAGATCGGTCAGCGTCGCCTCCAGCGCATTACCAAGGCTCTCGCCGGTTTGCAGCTTGTGGCTGATGAACGCCGCGCCAACCTCGGTGTCGTTCTCGGTCTCAAAGGTCATGCCAAGACGCTTCAACTCGCGCCGCACGCCGTTGTGGTTGGACAGCGAACCATTGTGCACAAGGCACTGGTCCTGCCCCGTCGAGAACGGGTGCGCGCCCATCGTGGTCACAGCGGATTCAGTGGCCATACGGGTGTGGCCGATGCCATGCGTGCCCCCCATCTTGGACACTTCAAAGCGGGCTGCGACATCCTTGGGCAGACCCACCTCTTTGAAGATTTCGATGTTTTCGCCCGAAGACATGATCTTCAGGTTGGGGCGCAGATGCGTCAGCGCCGAGCGGGCCGCGTCCAGCTGGCCCAGCGGCACTTCCATCACGGCATGGGTGGATTTCACCAGCATCGCCACCGGCGCACCGATGGCCTCTTTCAAATCTCCGTCCAGATTCTTGAAATCTGCATCCGGGCTGGAAGATTGGACCGTGATTTTCCCCAGCCCCTTTCCGGCGCCGGAATAGATCGCGATCCCGGCCGAATCCGGCCCCCGATCGGTCATTGTGATCAGCATGTCTGTAAGCATGGCCCCCAACTGGGGTTCAAGCTTGGGGTCCTTCAGGAACAACCCAACGATTCCGCACATGGATTCGCCTCCTTTGATTTGATTGCCCTGACGCTAGCACCGAAGATTCCAGCTATCAACTGTGAAGAAACTTTTTTCACCTATCGGGAAAGTTTTCATTCCGCCCGAAGTTTGGGCAGGTTTTTCTTGACAGAATGTCGCAGGCGGCTTTCCCTACAGAAAACAATTTTGCCGGACAGAAAAACGGCGTTGCGGCCCCGCCTGATCCGGCAGCGGAAAAGGGCCTTGGGAGGGAAACGTGTCAGACCTTAATCAACGGATTGAGGCGATGCACAAACGTGATGTCCTAGTGGCATGGGCGTTCGTCGTCGGCCTGTGGTTCGCGGTCATTTTCGTCGCGCTCGCCACATGGAACCTTGCACCTTCGGGAGCAGCCCGCATCATCCTGCTTGCGGCAGGCGGGGTGGTTCTTTTGTTCAACACCGCCGCCATTCTGGCAATGCTGCGCCATTACCGCGAAGACCGGGATTTCATGTATGGTCTCGACATCAAGTTTCTCGATGAAGCAAGGGGGCGCTGAACATGTCACATTATGTCCCCCCGAAACAATCAAAGCTCAGCCAACTTCTGGACGTCATCGTCTTGGTCACCCTGACAGTCGGGGCCTTGTTCGTGCCTTTGTGGCTGAACATGGCCGGGTCATCCAAGAGCGTTGCCGCCCCCGTCGCCTCGCCCACATGGGAGGCTCTTGGCCAGAACGCCGTGCAGGCCGCGCAATATGAGGCCTTGGGCTATACCCCGGAAACCGCGCATGACCTGATCCTGTCGCGCTTTGACTACTCCTTCACCGCAGGCGCCTTGATCGTGATGATCGTGGTCATCGTCGCCTATTACTTCCTCATGCTGAAATTCTCGGAGAGCGAATATCGCGAAGTGATCTCCGAGAAATTCGGCGACAACTAGGAGGCTGTGATGGAAACCTGGAACTACGTGGAATACGCCGCCTGGGCGCTTTCGGTTCTGCTTGGGCTTTATATGGTCGTCGACTGGTTCACCATCGACACCACCTATTCCGAAGATGTCCTGACCTCATCGCGCGAAGGCGAGCTTGAGGCCATGACCGAAGAATCCCACAAGGGATAAGGGGGCATCATGACAGATTTTGACATTACGTCAGCGGAACGCGACGGCATGGGGCCGCATGGCACCAAGGTCGGCCTGTTGCGCGTGTTGGGGCCAGCCCACGTCTGGGCGTTGGGCGTCGGCATCGTTCTTGTCGGTGAATATATGGGCTGGAACTTTGCCGTCGGCAAAGGAGGCGCCTATGCGGCGCTGATGGCCTGCTGGTTCGCCGGCATCCTTTACACCTGCGTCGCCATGATCGACTCGGAGGTGACCTCTACCGTCGCGGCGGCCGGGGGCCAGTACACCCAAGCCAAACACATCGTCGGCCCGCTGATGGCGTTCAACGTCGGGCTCTACCTCGTCTTCGCCTATACCATGCTAGAGGCCGCCAATGCGATTACGGCGGGCTATCTGATCTCGGTCGTGGCCACCATGACAGGCTATACAGGAGAGCTGGATCAAAGGCCCTTCATCATTCTTGTCATCATGTTCCTTGCATGGCTGAACTACCGGGGTGTGCTGGCAACGCTGACGTTCAACCTTGTCATCACAGCCATCGCCTTTTGTGCGATCATCGTGCTGTTCCTGTCCACGTCTGGCATCCTTGGCGGCGGCATCATGCAGCACGCAGCGCTGTTTGAAGGTCATGAACTGCCCTATGGCTGGATTGGCGTTCTGGCGGCGATGCACTTTGGGCTGTGGTATTACCTTGGCATCGAAGGCACGACGCAGGCTGCGGAAGAAGTCCGTTCGCCCGCCCGCGCGCTGCCCTTTGGCACGCTGGCCGGCATCATGACGCTTCTGATCGCGGCAACGCTGACATGGTATGTCTGCTCGGGCGTTCTGCCGTGGGAATTCCTTGGCGACGGGGTGAACGGCTCGGTCGCACCCCTGTTTGATACGGCGCGCCTGTCGGGATCAAACGCGCTGATCTGGTTCCTTGGCTTTGGCACCCTCTTTGCCACGCTTGCCTCGGCCAACGGCTGTATCAATGACGCCTCCCGCGCGTGGTTTGCGATGGGGCGCGACAAATATCTGCCGGCGTGGTTCGGCGCGGTGCATCCGAAATACCGCACGCCCTACCGGTCGATCATCTTCCTTGTGCCGATCGCCCTGATCTTCGCCCTTGGCGCCCCTTTGGATCAGGTCATCACCTTCTCGATCCTGTCGGGCCTGCTGGAATATACCTTCATGCCGCTGAACATCATCCTGTTCCGCCGGAAATGGCCGATGGGGTCGATCAAACGCGGCTATGAACACCCGTTCCACCCGCTGCCCGCCATTGTGCTGCTGACGATCTGCGCCATTACCTTCTTTGCCGTGTTCCTTGGCTATGGCACGCAACTTGTGGCGATGATCGGCTTTTACATCGTGGTGAGCCTGTGGTTCCACTTCTGGCGGTATCGCTTCGTGGATCGCGGCGCACAGTTCACCATGCCGTGGCCGAAGCCGCAGGGCTATTGACACCCCCTTGACCCAACCCGCTGGCCCGTCCGATCCTCGGTCGGGCCAGTTTCTTGAAAGACCCCCATGACGCCGCTTTCCCTTCTTGCCGCAGGCCTTGGCGCCACCGCCCTTTGGCTCGGCTGGTCGACCCTGCAAGCCACCAAGACCCGCAAGGCCGCGCGGGCGGGCTATTTCGATGCGGTTGCCCCCAGCTTCGACCGCCTTACTACACGGATAGAGCCGACGGGCTTTCCCCGCCTGACCGCCCATTTGGGAAAGGATGCCTTTGACCTGCAAGCCTTGCCCGACAGCCTGACCTTTCGCAAATTGCCCGCACTTTGGGTCATGGTCACCTTGCCCGCGCCGCTGCCGGTTAAGGCAACGCTGGACATCATGGCGCGGCCAGCCGGGAATGAACCCTTTTCGCATTTCGCCCGCCTGCCCCACAGTCTGCCCTGCCCCGCCGACCTGCCCGAAGGAACCGGCATCCGCAGTGACAACGCTGCTGCCGTGCCGCCCTTGGACCTTATCGCCCCGCATCTGGGCCTTTTTGCTGACCCACGGGTGAAAGAGCTGGTCATTTCGCCCAAAGGCCTGCGGCTCGTGATCCTTGCCGACGAGGCCGAGCGGGGCCGCTATCTGATTTTTCGCGATCTGGAGGTGGGCCGCAAACCGCTGCCCAAAGATCGGCTCATGCCCCTGATCGACACCCTGCGTGCCCTGCACAAAACCCTGAGCGAGACACCATGACCCAAATGCCGCCCCATCCCCGTCTTGTGCTCGCCGTCGCAGCCGTGCTGCCCGGCATGGGTCAGGTTCTGAACCGCCAACCGTTGCGCGGGCTGATCTTTGTGTTCTTTATCCTGCTTCTGGGGGCGTTCACCCTGAAAACCGCAGCGCCCGAGGTGTCCTTTGTCGGCAAGGTTTCGGGCGGGCTGTTCGTCTGGGCCATGGCGATGATCGACGCCTACAAGACCGCCCGCATCCGCCGCGCGGTTTGGGACCACCGTCAGGTCTGACCGCAGCCGGGCGGACAGCGTTACCCTTGGGGGTAACTGATCACAGACAGATAGCGCGCGGGCAGTTTCACCAGAACTTCTGGCCCATGCGGCGCATCGGCGTCAAAAAACAGGCTGTCGCCGGGTTTCAGCGGATAGATCTGATCGCCATGGCGATAATCCACCTCGCCCTCCAGCATATACAGTAGCTCCAGCCCCTCATGCTGAAACGCCGGGAAGGTGTCGCTCTCGGTGGTCAGCGTGATGATATAAGGCTCTACCACCACGCCGGACGAGTTCGACCCGATATGGCCCAGAAGGTTATACTGATGTCCCGAACGTGTGCCGCGACGCTCAATCTCGATATGCTCGCCCGACTTCACATGCTGCGCTTCGCGGCGTTCTTCATAGCTGCGGAAAAACGCCGTGACTGGCACCGAAAACGCATGGCTCAACACCTGCAAGGTCGTCAGGCTGGGCGAGGTATTGCCGTTTTCAATCTTTGACAGCATGCCAATCGACAGCCCCGTGACCGAGGCAAGATCGGCCACAGTCATGCCCTGCTGGCGCCGGAAGTTCCGCACCTCACGGCCGATGGCGGCCTCAAGATTGCGCTCGGTGATTTCGCGGACGCGGTGCGGATCCTGATCAAACGCGGGCTTGGTGCGCGGCAGAGCGCCAGCCTCATGCAGCGCGGCGTCAGGCAACGCAGATTCTGGCAAAGCGGGATCGGGCAGGTTTTCCATCGGGGGCCTCTTGCGCCATCAGGCGAAATACTACGGCAAATTTCACTATAGGGAAACACCCGTCAGAACAAGCCTGCGCGCCCTTACCCTTGGAACGACAAAACCGCGATACCGACAAAGACCGTCACGATGCCCGACCATTGCAAAGGTGCCACGCGTTCTTTCAGCACCCGCCACGCCAAAAGGATGGTCAGCACCCCGAACAGCGACGCCGAAATTGCTGCGTATTCCGGGTTTGGCAGACTGGCTGCTGCGGTCACCAACCCGATGGCAAAGGCATCCAGAACGCCCATCATAGCCAGCGTCCGGCCTGAACCGCCCAATTGAGTCAGCGGCGCACGCGCCATCAGTGCGCCGCCCCCGATCAACCCCAAGGCAATCAGCCTTGGCAGGAGGATCGCCGGCCATTCACCGCCAAGCCGCGCCGCCTCTTGGGCAAACCAGAAGGTCGTCGCAAAACCAACCGATCCCGCCGCCGACCACAACATCGCCACACCCGGTCGGCCGACCGTCTCATGCCCCTCATCCGAGGTCAGGGCGACGATGGCAATTCCGCCAACAATTGCCAGCACCGCCGCCACTTCCATCCCGGTCACCGCCTTGCCGCCCAACGCCGCAAAGCCAAGCGAGATCATCGGAAAGGCGCCCAGAATCGGCGCGACCAAGCGCACCGGGGCAAGGCTGAAGGCCCGATAAAGCCCACCCATGCCCAAAACATAGGCAAAACCCGCCGCCACCACATTGGCCAGCGCCGCGCCTGTCATCTGTCCCCAATCACCCCAGATCAGCGCCGGCCCCAGCAGCGCAACCGATCCAGCCGCCAAAACCACCAGCATCATCGGCAAAATCGCAGTCTCTTGCCCGATTTTACGCACCAGCATGTCATGCACCGCCCAAGCACAGGCCGCGGTCAGCCCCGCGATCAATGCCAGCATTTCGCGGTCTTTCTGAAAGGACTTGCTTGTGCCATGCTTTTCCCGTTGTTATTCTTGCGAATGAACAAGTTTTAACCTGATTAAAACAACCTTCAAGGGACGCCGATGCTCGACACCCCCTATCCCAGCGTCATTCCGGGCCCGCCGCGCCCAAGTCGCATCCTGACACCACGCGATCTGGAACGCCACCATGGTCGTGAACGCCATGTGGTGCCCGGAGGCGGGGCGTTGATGCTGCGGCTCGGCGTCGGCGACCGGCTCACCGTGGTGAATGACGAAGGCGGGCAGATCGCGGAACTGATCGCCGCCACGCAAGATGGCCGGATTGATGCCGCCCTTCTTGGGCAAGCGCCGAATTCCGGCGCCGAAGGGTTGAAAGCCATGCTCGCGCTGGGCGACGCGGCGGGTGAAGGGCTCGCACGCCTGCGTCGGGGCATTGCAGCCAAGGGCATTGATCTGGCCCGCGCGGGCGCGATCCGCCTCTTTGCGCCCGACACGCGGCCCGGCGCGCGGGCCGAGTTGACCGCGTTGGATTCTGGCTGGCTGATCCTGGCCGCCCCCGGCCTGCCGATGGCCCCTGATGCCCAAGACACTGCCACGCCGATCACCCTGCACCTGCAGCGCGCCAAACCGCGCGAGGTCGGCAAGTTTGATCTGCCCGACCCCTTGGCTGATCCGGTGCTGGACCTGCGGGTGAAATCGGCCACTGCTGAGTCCTATTTCGTCAAGGCGGGCGATTACATTCAGATCATCGACGTCGAAGGCCGCCAATGCACCGACTTTCAATGCTTTGACGCCCGAAAACTGGACAAGGGTATCCAGCATGCGCTGGACGTGACCACCAGCCGAACCTTGATGGGCCACGCCTATTCGATGCCGGGTCTGCATTCGAAATACTACGATCAGGATTGGGTGCCGCTGGTCGAAGTGGTGCAGGATACCGTGGGCCGTCACGATGCCTTCGCCATGGCCTGTGCATCGAAATATTACGACGATATCGGCTATCCTGGCCATGCCAACTGCTCGGACAACTTCAACGGGGCTTTGGCGAAACATGGCATTGATGGCCGCCCCGGCTGGATGGCGGTCAACCTGTTCTTCAACACCAACATCGACGCGCATGGTGTGCTGATCAGTGACGAACCGTGGAGCCGCCCCGGCGACTATGTGCTGATGCGGGCGCTGACCGATATCGTCTGCGTCAACTCGGCCTGCCCCGACGACACGTCACCCGCGAACGGCTGGTATCTTAGCGATATCCATGTGCGCACCTATTCAGGTGCCGAGACGTTCAGCCGTTCCATCGCCTATCGCCCCACGCCGGAGTCAGAGCCGAAGATGACCAAGGAAACCGCCTTTCACGCCCCGATCTCGGCCAAGACCCGCAATATGGTCGAATACAAAGGCTATTGGTTGCCCAACGTCTATTCGTCGAATGGCGCGATCGAAGAATACTGGGCTTGTCGCGAAAAAGCGGTCGTTCTCGACCTATCGCCGCTGCGCAAGTTTGAGGTGACCGGACCGGATGCCGAAGCCTTGATGCAATGGTGTCTGACGCGGGACATGAAAAAGCTGTCTGTCGGTCAGGTGGTCTATTCCGCCATGTGCTATGAACACGGCGGGATGATCGACGACGGCACGGTGTTCCGGCTGGGCAAGGATCAGTTCCGCTGGATCGGCGGCGATGACTATTCCGGCGTTTGGCTGCGGGAGCAGGCAGAAAAGCTGGGGCTGCGCGTGATGGTGCGGTCGTCGACCGACCAGCTGCATAACCTTGCCGTGCAGGGGCCGAACAGCCGCGAGATCATGAAGCGCATGATCTGGACAGCGCCGCATCAGCCGACGATTGAGGAACTCGGCTGGTTCCGCCTGACCGTGGGGCGGATTGGCGGGCCGAACGGTGCCCCCGTGGTGGTGTCCCGCACCGGCTATACCGGCGAATTGGGCTTTGAAATCTTCTGCCACCCCAAAGACGGCACTGCGGTTTACGATGCGGTCTGGGCCAACGGCGGCGATCTGGGGCTGAAGCCGATGGGCCTTGCCGCGCTGGATATGGTGCGGATCGAGGCCGGGCTGATCTTTGCTGGCTATGATTTCAGCGATCAAACCGACCCGTTCGAAGCGGGCATTGGCTTTACCGTGCCATTGAAGACCAAGACCGACGATTTCATCGGGCGTGAGGCGCTGATCCGCCGCAAGGAAAACCCGTTGCACAAATTCGTCGGGCTGGACATCGACGCCAACGTCGACGTTGGCCATGGCGACTGCCTGCATGTCGGTCGTGCGCAGGTGGGGGTTGTCACCTCGTCGATGCGCTCACCACTCTTGGGCAAGAACATCGCGCTGGCGCGGGTCGATGTGGCCCACGCTGCGGTGGGAACGGCGCTGGAGGTGGGCAAGCTGGATGGTCAGCAGAAACGGCTTCCAGCGGTGATCGTGCCCCTGTCGCATTACGACCCGAAAAAGACCCTTCCGCAAAGCTAAGGTGCCAAGATGGAGCCGATGATCGACCGATTGGGGGGCGAAGAAAAGGTCCATATGCTGGTGGACCATTTCTATGACCTGATCGAAACCCTGCCCCAAGGTCAGGCGATCATGACCATGCATTTGCAGGGCCATGGCCTGTCGCATGTGCGCCCCGCGCAGTTTGAATTCCTCTGCGGCTTTTTCGGCGGGCGGCGGTATTATCACGAACGTCACGGCCACATGAACCTGCGCGAGATTCACGCCCATGTGGAAATCAGGACGCAGGACGCCGAGGATTGGCTGGCCGTGATGGACAAAGCGATGGGCGATGTGGGGGTGGAGGATGCCATCCGCGCGCAGTTAAACACCACCTTCCGCCGGGCCGCGCTGATGCTGGTCAATACGCCCTAGACCAAGGCAAAACCCGCCTTAGCTGTCACCATCTCGATCATCCGCAGCACCACCGGCGGCAAGGACGACCCCGCGCGGGTGACAAGGCCAAAGGGTTCCACCTCGATCCCCAAATCAATTGGCAAGGCGACATAAGGCGCATCCGGGCCGCTCGCAAAAGTTTCAGCCACCGCGCGGGCGATGGGCGCAATGGCGTTCGATTGCTGCATCATGGCCAGTGTCAGCAGGAAGGACGAGGTCAGCAAGCGCTGCGGCGGTAGCGGCAGGCCAAGTTCTGCCAGCCGCGCCTTGACCGTGCGGCCCAGAATGGCGTCTTGGCCCGGCATGACCCAATCGAACTCCAGCAGGTCTTGCGGTGTAATCTCTGCCAGACCCGCCAAGTGATGCCCACGCCGCACCAGAAGCGAGACGGGTTCTGGCTCCAGCAGGTGGATTTCAAAAAGCTCGGGGCTGTGATCCACGGGCAGGCGGCCGATGACGAAATCCAGCCGCCCGTTCAAAAGCTGCTCGCACAAAAGGTCGGACGGGGCGACGTAAACTTCGGCCGTCACATCGGGCAGTGCGAGGCGGGCATGACGCAGCGCAGGCAGCACCCGGTCCATCGCCGGGCCCGTAACAGAGCCAATCCGCACTTGGCCTTGCGTGCCCGCGGCGATGCCCGAGATTTCCCGTTCCGCATCACTCAATTCAATCAGCACCCTTGCGGCCCGGCGGGCCAGACTGGCCCCTACCGCCGTCAGGGCCAGACCCCGACCGACGCGCTCATGCACCGGATGCCCAACTATCGCCTCGATCTCGGCCATGAGACGCGAGGCGGCCGGTTGCGCCATGCCCAAATCCTCTGCCGCCTGCCCCAGCTGCCCACTGTCTTGCAGCGTCGCCAACAGTTGCAAATGGCGCAGCTTTAACCCGCGTTTCAGAAAGGCCGTCATCCACACATCTCACATATGTTATGAATATTATATATAACATTATTTGACCGATATGTAATCGGCTGCCAATCCTGTTCCCCGTCAGCCGCCCGGATTCGCCACGTGTTTTTGGGGCAGAGGCTGGTTACGTGCCGCGATTACTGCGGCCATGGGGAGGAAAACCATGAACCTTTCAAGACGCGCCCTTTTGGCGCTTGCCGCTGCGACGTCGATGATCGCCGCACCGAACTTTGCCTTCGCACAGGACAAGGGCCTTGTTGGCATCGCCATGCCGACGAAATCCTCGTCGCGCTGGATTTCGGATGGTGAGTCGATGGTGAAACAGTTCACCGACGCCGGCTATGCCACCGACCTGCAATATGCCGAAGACGATATCCCGAACCAGTTGGCCCAGATCGAAAACATGATCACCAAGGGCGCCAAGGTTCTGGTCATTGCTGCAATTGACGGCACCACGCTGTCGAACGCTTTGGAAAATGCTCAGGCCGCGGGCATCAAGGTGATCGCCTATGACCGCCTGATCCGCGATTCCGGCGCTGTCGACTACTATGCCACCTTCGACAACTTCAAAGTCGGCGTGTTGCAGGCCAACAGCCTTGTGCAGTGCCTGAAAGAACGCTTCCCCGATCAAAAGCCCTTCAACGTCGAACTCTTCGGCGGCTCGCCCGACGACAACAACGCCTTCTTCTTCTACGACGGCGCGATGTCGGTCCTGCAACCGATGATCGACGGCGGCGAGATTGCCATCGGCTCGGGTCAGGTTGGCATGGATGTGGTCGGCACGCTGCGTTGGGATGGTGCGGTGGCTCAGGCCCGCATGGATAACCTGCTGTCGGCCAACTATGGCGACAAGGCCCTGCACGGCGCGCTGTCGCCCTATGACGGGCTGTCGATCGGGATCCTGTCGTCGGTCAAGGGGGTGGGCTACGGCTCGGGCGATCTGAAGATGCCTTGCGTCACCGGCCAAGACGCCGAAATTCCGTCCGTGAAGTCGATGATGGCCGGCGAGCAGTATTCGACCGTCTTCAAGGATACCCGCGCGCTGGCGGGTGTGACCGTGAAAATGGTGGACGCGATCATGCAGGGCAATGAACCCGAGATCAACGATACCGCCACCTACAACAACGGTGTCAAGGTCGTACCGTCCTATCTGCTGGAGCCGAACGCCCTTGGTGTGAATGACATCCAGTCGATGCTTGTCGACTCGGGCTATTACACCGCTGACCAGCTGAAATAAGCTGACAGCCATCAGGCCCGCCCTGCTCCCATGGGGCGGGCCTTTCATCCGGGAGGGGATGATGACAGTGCTTTTGGAAATGCAGGGGATTGGCAAAAGCTTTCCCGGCGTGCGTGCCTTGGATCAGGTGAACCTGACGGTTGAGGCAGGCGAGATTCATGCGATCTGCGGCGAGAACGGGGCGGGGAAATCCACGCTGATGAAGGTGCTTTCGGGCGTCTATCCGGTCGGCAGCTATGACGGCGAAATTCGGTTTGATGGGGCGGTGTTGGAAAACCGCTCGATCCGCGATTCAGAGGCCAAGGGCATCATCATCATCCACCAAGAGCTTGCCTTGGTGCCGCTGTTGTCGATTGCCGAGAATGTCTTCATCGGCAACGAAATCGCCCGCAAAGGGGTCATCAACTGGCCCGCGGCCTTCAAGAAGACCGAAGAGTTGTTGCGCAAGGTGGGCTTGAACGAGGCCCCCGGCACGCTTGTGGGCAAGCTGGGCGTTGGCAAGCAACAGTTGATAGAGATTGCCAAGGCCTTGGCCAAGGATGTGCGGCTGCTTATTCTGGATGAACCCACCGCCGCGCTTCAGGAAAACGACAGTCAAAAGCTGTTGGATCTGATGCTGGAGTTGAAGGCGCAAGGCGTCACGCAGATCATCATCTCCCACAAGCTGAACGAGATTTCCCGTGTGGCCGACCGGATCACCGTGATCCGCGACGGCTCGACCGTTTCCACCATTGACCGCACCGAGATTTCTGAAGACCGCATCATCCGCGACATGGTGGGCCGCGATATGGCGCACCGCTACCCCGACCGGGTGCCGAACCCCGGCGAGGTGCTGTTGGAGGTGGAGGGCTGGAATGTCTGGCACCCCGAACAGAAGGACCGGCAAATCATCCACAACGCCGGCTTCCATGTCCGCAAGGGCGAAATTGTCGGCATTGCTGGTCTGATGGGCACCGGCCGCACCGAACTGGCCATGAGCCTTTTTGGCCGCAGCTATGGGCGCGGCCATCAGGGGCAGGTGAAGATGCGCGGCGCGGTGGCCGATGTTTCTACCGTCGAAAAGGCGATTGCGGCGGGGATTTCCTATGTCACCGAAGACCGCAAGGCCCTGGGGCTGATCCTAGAGGAGCCCATCCTGACAAACATCAGCCTCGCCAATCTGGCGGGCATCGCCCTGCGGGGGGTCTTGGACAAACGCCGCGAGGCGCGGGTGGCAGAAGACTATCGCAAAGCGCTGGCGATCCGCACGCCGGGGGTACAGCAAAAGGTGCTGAACCTGTCGGGCGGCAATCAGCAAAAGGTGGTGCTGTCGAAATGGCTGTTCACCGATCCGCAGGTTCTGATCTTGGACGAACCGACGCGCGGCATCGACGTGGGCGCGAAATATGAAATCTACACCATCATGAACGACCTTGCCGCCCAAGGGCGTGGGGTTGTGATGATCTCGTCGGAAATGCCGGAACTCTTGGGCATGTGCGACCGGATCTATGTGATGAACGAAGGCCGGATCGTCGGGGAACTGTCCCGCGACGAGGCCACTCAGGAACGGATCATGGCAATGATCCTGAAGACCACAGGGAGGGCCGCGTGATGGCTGAAGGTAAGGGCTTGGGCGCGCATCTCGGCGGGCATCTGAGAGAAAACGGCATGTTGGTGGCGCTGGTGGCCATCGTGTTCTTCTTCACGCTGGTCGTGCGGATGACAATCGACGTCGATTTCCTGTCGGCGCAGAACATCACCAACCTGTTCTTGCAAAATTCCTACGTCATCATCATGGCGCTGGGGATGCTTTTGGTCATCGTCGCCGGGCATATCGACCTCAGCGTCGGCTCGGTCGCCGCCTTTACCGGCGCGGTGGCGGCGACGCTGACCGTCACGCTGGGCTGGCCCGTCATCGCGGTGATCCCCGCGGTTTTGGTGGTCGGCGGCCTGATCGGCGCCGCACAGGGCTATTGGGTGGCCTATTGGCGCATCCCGTCCTTTATCGTCACCCTGGCCGGCATGTTGGTCTTTCGCGGGCTGACGCTGTGGCTGTTGGGTGGGCAAAACATCGGGCCTTTCCCGAAGTCGTTTCAGGCGCTGTCGACGGGCTTCATTCCTGACCTTTTCATGGTCGGCAAACCCAATGTCACCGCGCTTGTCGTGGTGGCCATCGCCGCGCTGATCCTGATCTGGCTAGGCCTTCGCGCCCGCCAACGGGATGCCGAATTTGGGATTGAGCCGGAACCGACAGGCCTGTTCTGGGTGCGCAACCTGATCGTCTCCGCCGCATTGATCTTTGTCGGCTACAAACTCGCCAGCTTTCGCGGGTTGCCGAATGTGGTCGTGGTGCTGACGATCCTGACCGTGCTTTACGCCTTTTTCACCGAAAATACGACCGCTGGCCGCCGGATCTATGCCCTTGGCGGCAATGAAAAAGCCGCGAAGCTGTCGGGCATCAACACCAACCGGCTGGTGTTCTTGTGCTTTGTCAACATGGGCGTGCTGGCATCCCTCGCGGGCATGATCGTGACCGCGCGTTTGAACTCTGCCACCCCCAAGGCCGGCACCGGGTTTGAGCTGGATGTGATCGCGGCCGTCTTTATCGGCGGGGCGTCGATGACGGGCGGATCTGGCAAGATCATCGGAGTTGTGGTCGGCGCGCTGATCATGGGGGTGATGAACAACGGCATGTCCATTCTGGGCATCGGCATTGATTACCAGCAGGTCATCAAGGGCCTCGTCCTCCTCGCCGCCGTCATCTTCGATGTCTACAACAAGAACAAGTAAGGGCCTTCCCATGCTGATTTCGCAAATCCTGAAACCGGGTGGCGGCCTCGCCGTGGTGGTCCGCCATGGCACCGAGGCAGCCGTGGTGCGCGGCGCGACCAGCACCTATGCGCTGGCAAGCGAGGCGATTGCCGGCGGCAAGACCTTGGCGCAAACCATCTCGGCCCATGGTTTGGGCGAGGCGGTGGACCTGCCCGCCCTTCTGGCCGCGGGCCGCGTGACCCTGCCGATCAGCCACCCTGACGCGGCGCATATGCACCTGACCGGCACCGGATTGACGCATCTGGGCAGTGCGTCGGCCCGCGATGCGATGCATGCGAAACTGGCGGGGGCAGACACGCTGACCGACAGCATGAAGATGTTCCGCATGGGGCTGGAGGGCGGCAAGCCCGCTGCGGGGTCCGTGGGGGTGCAGCCCGAATGGTTCTACAAAGGCAACGGCACGCAGGCCGTGGCCCCCGGCGCAGCCCTGACGGCCCCCGGTTTTGCCGAAGATGGTGGCGAGGAGCCAGAGATCGCGGGCATTTACCTGATCGGCCCCGATGGCGCACCGCACCGCGTTGGCTGGGCCTTGGCCAATGAGTTTTCCGACCATGTGACAGAACGCGTCAACTATCTGTGGCTCGCGCATTCCAAGTTGCGCCCGGCCTCTTTCGGCCCGGAAATCCTTGTCGGTGATCTGCCCGCCGACATTCGCGGCACCAGTCGTGTGCGGCGCGGTGGTGCGGTGGTGTTCGAAAAGCCCTTCCTGTCGGGCGAAGCGAATATGTCCCATTCCTTTGCCAATCTGGAACATCACCACTTCAAATACGCCCTGTTCCGCCAGCCCGGCGATCTGCATGTGCATATGTTCGGCACCGCCACCCTGTCCTTTGCCGACGGGCTGAAAACCGAACCCGGCGACGTCTTTGAAATTGAGGCCGCGCCCTTTGGCCTTCCCCTGACCAACCCCTTGGCTTTTGATCCGGCAACGCCCGGACCGACCGCCGTGCATCCCCTGTGAGGCAGACATGACCTTCAAACCCGCCCAATGGCCCCGCCATCTACGCTCGCAGGAATGGTTTGGCGGCAATGGCCGCGACCAGATCTATCACCGGGGCTGGATGAAAAATCAGGGCTTCCCGCATGACATGTTCGATGGTCGCCCGGTCATTGGCATCCTGAACACATGGTCGGAACTGACGCCCTGCAACGCCCACCTGAACGTGCTGGCCGAGTTTGTGAAGCGCGGGATCTATGAGGCGGGCGGCTTTCCGGTTGAGGTTCCGGTGTTTTCGGCATCGGAATCCGCCTTCCGCCCCACCGCGATGATGTTCCGCAATCTGGCCGCCATGGCGGTCGAAGAACAGATGCGCGGCCAGCCAATGGACGGCTGCGTGCTGCTGGTTGGCTGCGACAAGACCACGCCCAGCCTGTTGATGGCCGCAGCCTCCACCGATTTGCCGTCGATCATCGTGACCGGCGGGCCGATGCTGAACGGGTATTTCAAGGGCGAACGGGTGGGGTCTGGCACCCATCTGTGGAAATTCTCCGAGGCCGTGAAGGCCGGGGAAATGAGCCAAGAGGAATTCGCCGAGGCCGAAGCCTCGATGAGCCGTTCTGCGGGATCGTGCAACACCATGGGAACTGCGTCGACCATGGCGAGCATGGCCGAGGCTTTGGGCATGGCGCTTTCCGGGAATGCCGCCATTCCGGCGGTGGACAGCCGCCGCCGCGTCATGGCGCAGATGTCGGGCCGCCGCATCGTGCAGATGGTGAAGGATGATCTGAAGCCGTCGGATGTGCTGGTCAAAGAAGCCTTCGAAAACGCTATCCGCACCAATGCCGCGATTGGCGGCAGCACCAATGCGGTGATCCATTTGCTGGCCATTGCCGGCCGCGTCGGCATTGACCTCACTCTGGAAGACTGGGACCGCTGCGGCCGCGACGTGCCAACGATTGTGAACCTGATGCCATCCGGCAAATACCTGATGGAGGAATTCTTCTATGCCGGCGGCCTGCCCGTGGTCATCAAGCGGCTGGGCGAGGCCGGGTTGTTGCACAAAGACGCGCTGACCGTGTCGGGCCAAACGGCGTGGGAGCAGGTCAAGGACGTCACCAATCACAACGAAGACGTGATCCTGCCTGCCGACAAGGCGCTGGCGAAATCGGGTGGCGTTGTGGTCTTGAAGGGCAACCTTGCGCCGAAAGGGGCTGTGTTGAAACCTTCTGCCGCGACGGCCAGCCTGATGGTGCATCGGGGCCGCGCCGTGGTGTTCGAGGACATCGACGACTACAAGGCCAAGATCAATGACGAGGCTTTGGACATTGACGAAACCTGCGTCATGGTGCTGAAAAACTGCGGGCCAAAAGGTTATCCCGGCATGGCCGAGGTGGGTAATATGGGCCTGCCCCCCAAGGTCTTGCGCAAGGGCATCACCGATATGGTCCGCATCTCTGACGCCCGCATGTCCGGCACCGCCTATGGCACGGTTTGCCTGCATACCTCGCCTGAGGCGGCGGCGGGTGGGCCTTTGGCTGTGGTGCAGAACGGCGATTTCATTGAACTCGACGTGCCGAACCGCCGCTTGCATCTGGACATTCCGGACGCCGAACTAGCCGCCCGTCTGGCCGCGTGGAAGCCGCTGCACCCGCAATATGACAGCGGTTATGCATGGCTTCACCAGCAGCATGTGCAGGGCGCCGACACCGGGGCCGACCTTGATTTCCTGAAAGGCTGCCGAGGTGCGCCGGTGGGCAAGGACAGCCACTGATGAAAACCAAGGTTGCTTTGGTGGGCATCGGCAAGATCGCCGTGGATCAACATGTTCCGGCCCTTGCCGCCAGCCCGGATTTTGAGCTGGCCGCGACGGTCAGCCGACATGGAAACGTGCCGGGGGTAGAAGCCTTCACCGACTTCGCAGCCTTCCTGACCGCTCGCCCCGATGTGGGGGTCGTCTCGCTCTGCCTGCCGCCGGTGCCGCGCTTTGACTATGCCGAAGCCGCGCTTTTGGCTGGTCGTCATGTGATGCTGGAAAAGCCCCCCGGCGCAACCTTGGCCGAGGTGCATGACTTGCAGGCCTTGGCGCAGGCAAAGGGCCTGACGCTATACGCCACATGGCACAGCCGCATGGCCCTTGCTGTGGCAGCAGCCGCGGCATGGCTGACGGACAAGACGGTGCAATCGGCCCATATCACCTGGCGCGAGGATGTCCGCAAATGGCACCCCGGTCAGGATTGGGTGTTCGAACCGGGTGGCATGGGTGTCTTTGATCCGGGCATCAACGCCCTGTCGATCCTGACGGAAATCTTGCCGCAGCCCGTTCATCTGACCGGGGCCACGCTGGAGGTGCCGGAAAACCGCCAAACCCCCATCGCGGCGAAACTGACCTTCACGGGCAACGTCACCGCCGATTTTGACTGGCGTCAGACCGGCCCGCAGACTTGGGATATCACGGTGGAAACTGACGCAGGACCGATGGCGCTGCGGATGGGAGGCAATGTGTTAGAGATTGGCGGGACGGCGATTGCGGGCGATGCCGACATCATGGGCGAATACCCCGCACTTTACGCCCGCATGGCCAACCTCTTGCGCAGGGCTGCGTCTGATGTAGACCTGTCGCCCATGGTCCATGTGGCCGACGCGCTTTCCCTTGGTCGCCGCCAGACGGTCGCGGCCTTCCATTTCTAGGATACCGACATGAGCTTCACTCCGCATGGCCGCCACCTGATCGCTGGTGAGTGGGTCGCCAGCCCGCAAACCTTCATGTCCGAACCGGCGCATGGCCCGGCCCATGCCTTTGGCGTCGGCACGGTTGATCTGGTGAACCGCGCGGTCGAGGCTGCCGAGGATGCCTTCTGGAGCTATTCGGCCACCACCCGCGAGGTTCGTGCCGCTTTCCTTGACGCCATCGCCGATGCGATTGAGGCGCGCGCCGAGGCAATCACTGAAATTGGTACGCAGGAAACCGGCCTGCCGGTTGCCCGCCTGCAAGGCGAACGTGGCCGCACCACGGGCCAGTTGCGCCTGTTCGCGGCGCATATCCGCAAGGGCGATTATCTTGATTGCCGCACCGACGCCGCCCAGCCCGACCGTGCGCCCGCCCCGCGCCCGGAAATCCGGCTGATGCAGCAGCCCATCGGCCCGGTTGCGGTGTTTGGCGCGTCGAACTTCCCGTTGGCGTTTTCCACGGCAGGCGGCGACACCGCCAGCGCCTTGGCCGCAGGTTGCCCGGTTGTGGTCAAGGGCCACTCCGCCCACCCCGGCACGGGCGAGATCATCGCCGAAGCGGTGGCCGAGGCGGTTGCCAAGTGCAAGCTGCACCCGGGCGTGTTTTCCTTGGTGCAGGGCGGGCGTCGCGATGTCGGCACCGCACTGGTCACCCATCCGCTGATCAAGGCTGTCGGGTTCACCGGAAGCCTTGCCGGCGGCCGCGCGCTGTTTGACCTCTGCGTCAGCCGTCCCGAGCCGATCCCGTTCTTTGGCGAATTGGGGTCGGTCAACCCGATGTTCCTGTTGCCGAACGCCATGGCGAACCGGATGGACAAGATCGTGGCCGGCTGGGCGGGGTCGCTGACCCAAGGGGCGGGCCAGTTCTGCACCAACCCCGGCATCGCCGTGGTGCGCGCAGATCAAGCCGAGGCACTGGGTGCGGCCATGGTAGAGGCGCTGAAAGCCATCGGCACCCAGACCATGCTGACGACGGGCATTGCTGACGCCTATGTGCAGGGCCGCGACCGTATCGCCGCCGCCCCCGCCGTGCGCCAACTGCTGACCCAGATGTGCGACCGCCGTCAGGCCACGCCGCAACTGTTCATGGTCAAGGGCAGCGACTGGATCCAGAACCATGTTCTGCAAGAAGAGGTCTTTGGCCCGCTGGCGCTGATCATTGCCGCTGACAGTGACGACGAAATGCTGACCATCGCATCGGCCTTCGAGGGTCAGCTGACCTGCACCCTGCACCTTGACGATGCCGATACCGACATGGGCCGCCGTCTGATGCCGATCTTGCAGCGCAAGGCGGGCCGCGTTCTGGCCAATGGCTTCCCGACAGGGGTCGAGGTGGTCGATGCCATGGTTCATGGCGGGCCTTACCCGGCCTCGACCAATTTTGGCGCGACCTCGGTCGGCACCATGGCCATCCGCCGTTTCCTGCGCCCGGTCAGCTATCAGAACCTGCCGCAAGCGCTTTGGCCGGAAGACCTGCGCGGATGACGCACCCCCTCTCCCCCGACTGGATCGCCGTTGATTGGGGCACCTCAAACCTCCGCGCTTGGGCGATGGGGGAGGCGGGGGTTTTGGCGACGGCGTCTTCGGATCAGGGGATGGGCGGGCTGACGCGCGACGGGTTTGAACCCGCGCTTTTGAAACTGATCGGGGATTGGCTGCCGCAAGGCCGGCAAACCCCGGTGATTGCCTGCGGCATGGTCGGGGCGCGGCAAGGCTGGGTGGAAGCCTCCTATCGCGCCACCCCTTGCGCGCCCGTCGCGGCTGCGGCGCTTTGCCCGCGAAGGCGCGGCCGATGAACTCGACCTCGACGACACCATTCGCAGCACTGCCCGCAATGCCGTATTCTACGGAGACAAGGCCATAGACCGCTCTCCATGTGGTACAGGTACCTCGGCACGAATGGCGCAATGGTACGCCAAAGGATGGTTGAAGCCAGGTGACGAATTTATCCACGAAAGCTTTATCGGCTCCAAGTTTATCGGACGCATCGAAGAAGTAACAACGATAGGAGGAAAACCCGCCATCGTTCCTAGCATCGAAGGCTGGGCAAAAGTCTATGGCTACAATACAATCATCCTAGATGAGGACGATCCCTACGTACATGGATTCCAAGTGATTTAAATCCCAACCTTTGAGGTTTTAAAAACCTCGAAGGTTTAATTCTAGTTTTAATCCTTCGAGGTCTGAAAGACCTCAAAGGGTTTTCGCAGAAGCAATCCTATCCGCCTCGCCAAAGAGCTTGATGGCCTGCTGGTAGACCTCGTTGATGTCGTTGATGACCTTGTAGAAGGCACTATCGTCGTAAAGCTGACGTCCCAAGTGTGCCTTGATCAGGATTCGGAGGTATTCCTTGGACTTGGCAAAATCCTTCGCATCAAATTCCACCTTATTTTTCTTTCCAAAGTCCGCCAAGTCCATCAACATCGCATCGCTAACCTTGAAAGTCTTGTAGTAATCTTCTACGGAGATCTTTGAAAATTTGCTCTTGTTTTTGCTTACATAGTCGAGAGATCGGAAGAGCACACGTCTG
>CALBSG010000079.1 GCA_937927675.1 uncultured Paracoccaceae bacterium
TCGTCGAGCGCGTGGCGAACTTCAAGAAGGTCGTCCGTGGCTACGGCCATCGTTGCCTGGAGCTCCCGGAGGACCACCCGGAGCGCGTCCCGGACTGGGAGCAGAGCCAGGCTCGCCTCATCCAGTGGATCGCGCAGCTGCCCAAGCCGGTGGGCATCTTCGCCTCGACCGACCAGCTTGGCGTACGCCTGCTCGAGGCCTGCCAGACGGCGGGCGTGGCGGTACCCGAAGAAGTCGCCGTCGTCGGGGCCGAGAACGAGGAGACGCTCTGCAGCTTCACCACCCCGCCCCTCTCCAGCGTCCGGTTCGACGGCCATGCCGTGGGCTTCGCCGCCGCCGGGTTGCTCGACCGGCTGATGAAGGGCAAATCCGTCCGGACGAAGCCGGTCCTGCTCGCGCCCAAAGGCATCGAGGTGCGCGGCTCCTCCGGCGAACTGGTCCTCCGCGACCGCCTCGTGGCGCGCGCGGTCGCCCTCATCCGCGAAGGCGCCACCCGCGGGCTCGACGTCAACGCGCTCGCCGCGAAGCTCGGCGCCTCGCGCAGCACGCTCGATCGTCGCATGAAGGCGGCGTTGAAGCGCGCCAATCTCGGCACCGACCAGATCGACTATGTGAACGCGCATGGCACCTCGACCATGGCGGATACCATCGAACTTGGCGCGGTAGAGCGGCTGATGGGCGATGCGGCGGCAGGGGCCACGATGTCTTCGACCAAATCGTCGATCGGGCACCTTTTGGGGGCTGCGGGCGCGGTCGAGGCGATCTTCTGCGTGCTGGCGATCCGCGATCAGGTGGCACCGCCGACGATCAACCTCGACAATCCGGCCGTTGCCCCGAAACTGGACCTTGCCCCGAACAAGGCGGTGAAGCGCAAGATTGATGTGGCGTTGTCGAATTCCTTCGGCTTTGGCGGCACCAATGCCAGCCTTGTGCTTGGCCGGGTGAAATAGACCATGTGGCGCGGGGTTGCCTCGAATGCGCTGACGTTTTTCATTGTGATCCTGGTGGTCTTGGCCGGGATCTTGGCTTGGGGGCGGCAGGCCTATACAGGGCCGGGTCCGCTGACGCAGGCGGTGTGTTTCAAGGTGGAGCGTGGGGCAAGTCTGGCGCAGGTCAGCCGGGCACTGGAAGATCAAGGTGCGGTCAGCGATGCCCGCATCTTCCGCATCGGCTCGGACTATGCCGATAAAGGCACTGAGTTGAAATTCGGCAGCTATCTGATCCAGCCGGCATCATCGATGGCCGAGGTGATTGAGCTTTTGACGGCGGGCGGGCAATCGACCTGCGGGCGCGAGGTGAATTTCCGCATCAGCGTCAACACGACGGATGTGGTGCTGCGCGAGTTGGATGCGGCGACCAACCGTTATGTTGAGGTGGTGAAGTTCGACCCGGCCGCCGGGGCTGCCCCCGCAGAATATCTGGAGGCGGCAACCGCCGACGACATGCGCTGGCGCATTACGGTGGCCGAGGGCGTGACCAGCTGGCAGGTGGTCGAAGGGCTGAAGCGCGCCGATTTTCTGGAAGGCAAGATTGATCAGGTGCCGCCAGAAGGGTCTTTGGCGCCGGACAGCTATGAGGTAGACCGCGGCGCGGACCGGCAGGCCCTGTTGGGCGAGATGTCGGACCGGCAGGCGCGGATCTTGGCCGAGCTGTGGGAAATGCGCGCGCCCGATCTGCCCTATGACACGCCGGAAAAGGCAATGGTCATGGCCTCGATCGTGGAAAAGGAAACCGGGGTTGCCGAAGAGCGCCGCCGGGTGGCCAGCGTTTTCGTCAATCGGTTGCGGCAGGGGATGAAGTTGCAGACTGACCCGACGGTGATCTACGGGATCACCAAGGGCGAGGGTGTACTGGGCAGAGGCTTGCGGCAAAGCGAGTTGCGCCGCGAGACGCCCTATAACACCTATGTCATTGACGGTTTGCCACCGGGGCCGATTGCCAACCCCGGCCGCGCGGCGATTGAAGCGGCGTTGAACCCGGACCAGACAGATTTCCTCTATTTCGTGGCCGATGGCACGGGTGGCCATGCCTTTGCCGAGACACTGGAAGCGCATAACGAAAACGTTGCCAAATGGCGCGCGATTGAGGCGCAGCAGCCCGAGGCCGGGAACTGACACCCGCTTGGTTGCACTCGTTCGGTTGCACTGGGCCGTAACCGGCGATACGCTTGGTTGCGGGGGTGCTGATGCAGGAAGATCGCAAGGATAAACGCCGGGCCGAGATTGAGGCCGTGGCCTATCGGCTTATGGCAGAGCGCGGCTATGCCGGCATGTCGATGCTCATGCTGGCCAAGGCGGTGGGCGCATCGAATGAGACGCTGTATCGTTGGTATGGCGACAAGCCGGGGTTGGTGCGGGCGATGATTGCCGCCAATGCCGCTGAGGTGTTGGCCACGCTGGAAGCGGCGGCCGAACGCAAGTTGCCCTTGGACGCTGAACTGCGCGAGGTCGGCGGCCGACTTTTGGAGCTGTTGGTTGGGGAGCGCGCGGTGGCGTTGCACCGGGCGGCGGCGGGGGATGCGTCGGGGGATCTGGGGCGTGAGTTGGCTCTGGGCGCACGCGAGACGCTGATGCCAAGGTTGGCGGTGCTGTTGGCGCGGCACGGCTTGGACGGGCAGGCCGCGGCAGAGTGCTTCTTGGGTCTTTTGCTGGGCGATTGGCCGCTGTCGCGGGTGATTGGCGTGATGGCCGAACCCGATGAGGTGGACCAAGCAGCACGGCTGGCCGATGCGGTTGCGCGTATGGTGACGTTGGTGCGGCGAGATTTCTTTACGATCCGTAAAGAAGCCGTGCGCCAAGTCATTGAAGAAAAACAGTTTTCCTTTGACTTTGCGGACGCTCTCATGTAGGGTTTTCGTCATGCTAGGAGAGGTGGGCAAGCGGCCGGGGGGCAACCCCTTGGGCCGCTTTTTCATTTTGCTCGTGCGGGGGGCATGAGAGGGCAGCCAGCTGAAATGACGATCAATTTCTCCGCAGGAGACAAGCCGCCGGCAGACATGCTGGCGATCACCGAGGATTGGCTCAGAGAAGCCGCAGAGACACTTGCCACCACCGTTCAGGCGATCAAGGCCGGAGAGTTCGGCCGGATCAAGGACAGCGCCGATTGCATCAAGGGGCTGAAGGTGGCGGTGGCTTTGGCAATCGAGGAAGGAAATCGCGTTGAAAAACTCCGCAAACAAATCGCCGGGCCTGCAGGTGCCGGAGCGTTCGACCTGGACGCCGCGCGGGATGAAATCGGGCGCCGCTTGGCTCGCCTCCGCGACGCCGGCGGGGATTGAGGAATTTCTGGGCGGGCTTTCGGACAATGCCCTGATGTCGCTGCCGTGGTTGTTCGAATTCTGGGCGCTGCCGCATCAATTGCCCCCCGAGGGTGCCTGGAAAACCTGGGTCATCATGGGCGGGCGCGGGGCGGGGAAAACCCGCGCCGGGGCGGAATGGGTGCGGGCACAGGTGGAAGGGCCGACAGCCCTGGCGCCGGGGTGCGCGCGGCGGGTGGCCTTGGTCGGTGAAACGGTCGATCAGGTGCGCGAGGTGATGGTGTTTGGCGACAGCGGAATTTTGGCCTGCTCCCCGCCCGATCGCCGGCCTGAATGGCAGGCCACCCGCCGACGGCTGGTTTGGCCGAATGGGGCAGTGGCGCAGGTTTTTTCGGCGCATGACCCTGACAGTCTGCGCGGGCCGCAATTTGATGCGGCTTGGGTGGATGAATTAGCGAAATGGCCAAAGGGGCAAGAGGCGTGGGATCAGTTGCAGTTTGGGCTGCGGCTGGGAGAACATCCGCGGCAGGTGGTGACGACGACCCCGCAGAACGTCGAGGTGTTGAAGGCCATTTTGAAGAATCCCTCGACCGTGACGACCCATGCCCCTACCGAGGCCAACCGCGCCCATCTCGCGGCAAGTTTCCTTGAAGAGGTGCAGGCACGTTACGGCGGGCAGCGGCTGGGTCTGCAGGAGTTGCAGGGCCTGTTGATCGAAGAGGTGGAGGGGGCCTTGTGGAAGGCGGCCGATCTTGACGCGCGTCGGGCCGGGGTTTTGCCGGTGTTCAACCGGATTGTGGTGGCGGTTGACCCTTCGGTGACATCCGGCGGGGCGGCGGACGAATGTGGGATTGTGGTTGTCGGCGCGGTGACCGAGGGGCCGCCGCAGGGGTGGCGCGCTGTGGTGCTGGAGGATGCCACGGTGCGGGGCGCTACACCCGACACTTGGGCGCGGGCGGCGATTGCGGCGATGGACCGACACAAGGCGGACCGGCTGGTGGTGGAGGTCAATCAGGGCGGAGAGTTGGTCACGCAGGTCATTCGCAGCATTGATGCCTTGGTGCCGATCAAGGCGGTTCATGCCTCAAAAGGCAAGGCGGCGCGGGCGGAGCCGGTGTCGGCGCTCTATGAGCAAGGGCGGGTCACGCATGTGCGGGGGCTGGCGGCGCTGGAGGATCAGATGTGCCAGATGACCGCGCAAGGCTATTTGGGCAAGGGCAGCCCGGACCGGCTGGATGCGCTGGTTTGGGCGCTGACCGAGTTGATGGTGGAGCCTGCGTTGCGGCATCGCCGCCCGCAGGTGCGTACGCTGGGTTAACGCGCCTTAAGGATTGCCCGGCTAGGGTGGTTTCCAGATCAAAAGACATGGCGGCCCTTTCGGGGGATGCGGAACGGCGGGCCTGACGGGTCACGCGACAAAGGAGCTTTGCAACATGGTGTTCGATTTCCTGAAGCGCGGGCCCGGACCTGAAACTGGGTCGGTGGTAGAGAAAAAGGCCTCGGCTACGGGCCGGGTCGTGGCCTTTGGCACCTCGGGCCGGGTGGCTTGGAGCCCGCGTGATGCGGTGTCGCTGGCGCGCACGGGGTTTCAGGGCAACCCGATTGGCTTTCGCGCGGTCAAGCTGATTGCAGAGGCGGCTGCGGCGCTGCCCTTGGTCTTGCAGGATGCCGAGCGACGCTATGAAACGCATCCGGTGCTGGATCTGATGAGCCGTCCGAACGCGGCGCAGGGGCGGGCGGAGCTGTTCGAGGCGGTCTATGGTTATCTGCTGTTGTCGGGCAATGCCTATATCGAGGCGGTGCCGGGGACAGGCGCTCTGCCGGGGGAGCTGCATGTGCTGCGGTCGGATCGTATGGCGCTGGTGCCGGGGTCAGATGGCTGGCCGGTGGCCTATGACTATACCGTGGGCGGGCGCACGCATCGCTTTGCGATGACGGCAGAGGTCCCGCCGATTTGCCATATCAAGACCTTTCATCCGCAGGATGACCATTACGGGTTTTCGCCGTTGCAGGCGGCGGCCGTGGCCTTGGATGTGCATACCAGCGCCAGTGCTTGGTCGAAGGCGCTGTTGGACAACGCCGCCCGGCCTTCGGGGGCGATTGTCTACAAAGGCGTAGATGGGCAGGGGCAGTTGTCGGCCGATCAGTATGACAGGCTGTTGAGCGAGATGGAAACCCACCATCAAGGCGCACGCAACGCCGGGCGACCGATGCTGTTGGAGGGTGGGCTGGACTGGAAGCCGATGGGGTTTTCGCCCAGCGACATGGAGTTCCAAAAAACCAAAGAGGCCGCCGCGCGCGAGATTGCCATCGCCTTTGGCGTGCCGCCGATGCTGATGGGCATTCCGGGCGACGCGACCTATGCCAATTATCAAGAGGCGAACCGGGCCTTTTACCGGCTGACGGTGCTGCCCTTGGTGAGCCGGGTTGTGGCGGCGGTGTCGCATTGGCTGTCTGGCTTTACCGGCGAGGCAGTGACGCTGCGGCCCGATCTGGACCAGATCCCGGCGCTGGCGATGGAGCGTGATCAGCAATGGGCGCGGGTGGGGACGGCCGATTTCCTGACGTCCGCGGAAAAGCGGGTGCTGCTGGGCCTTCCCAAGCTGGCGGAGGGTGATGAGGCGTGAGGAAACCGGGAGAGAGCGGCTCGCGCTTTGTCTACGACAGCTTTGACGCGGCGGCCGCCCGGATCGAGGCAAACGAGCGGGTCGCCGAAGAACGCTGGGCGGGGCTGGAATGGCGCTTGGGCCAGATTGATGCGGTGCTGGAGCGGTTGGAAAAACGCATCTGGCTGGGGGTTTACGGGGTCGCGGCCTTTCTGCTGGCGCAGATGGCAGAGGCGGTCATTCAGGCGGCAACCAAATGAGGATGAGCATGCAAGGCGCATTGGAACGCAAGGACATGCAGGCCGGGATGGGCTTGCGCGTGGTGGATGGCAACGGGGCCGAAGGTCTGGGCATCGAGGGCTACGCCAGTCTGTTCGGCAAACGCGATCAGGGCGGCGATGTGGTGATGAAAGGGGCCTATGCGGCCAGCCTGAAGCGGCTGTCGCAGGGCGGGCGCGCGGTAAAGATGCTGTGGCAGCATGACCCCACGCAGCCCATCGGCATCTGGGACGAGGTGCGCGAGGATGCCACAGGCCTTTGGGTCAAGGGGCGTCTGTTGCCGCAGGTGGAAAAGGGCCGCGAGGCGGCGGCCCTTCTGGCGGCGGGGGCGATTGACGGCTTGTCGATCGGCTATCGGACCGTCAGGGCAGAGCGCGACGGCAAGGGGCAGCGCCTTTTGCAGGAGCTGGAGCTTTGGGAGGTGTCTTTGGTCACCTTTCCGATGCTTCCCGAAGCGCGGGTGGCTGCCAAGGGCGATGATCCCGAGGCCGAAACCTGGCGCGCGCTGGCGCGGACCTTGACCGAGGCAGCGCAGGCGATGTCCGGGCCGGTCTAGCCCGACTCTCTCACGACCAAACCGAAGGATGAAACCAATGACCGAGACGAAGGCTCGGGCCGGGGAAGCTTTGTCCCCCGCCCTGCAACCTGCCCTGCCTCCGGGTGCGGAAGTGAAGACCGCGCTTGAGGGGTTTCTGAATGCTGTCAAAGGCTTTCAGGCGGAAGTGAAACAAGAACTGCAACATCAGAAAGAGCGTTTGACCATGCTGGATCGCAAACAGATGACCTTTGGCCGCCCCGCACTGGCCACCAGTGCCGAGGTGGAAGTGCCCCACAAGAAGGCGTTCGCCGCCTATCTGCGGTCGGGCGATGATGACGGCCTGCGAGGGCTGGTGCTGGATGGCAAGGCGATGTCGACGGCGGTGGCTGCCGATGGCGGTTATCTGGTGGACCCGCAGACCGCGGACACCATTCGCTCGATGCTGACCTCCACCTCGTCGCTGCGGGCCTTGGCCAATGTGGTGCAGGTGGAGGCGACCTCGTTCGACGTGTTGATCGACCGGTCGGAGGTTGGGTCGGGCTGGGCGACTGAGACCGGCGCGCAGGCGGAAACCGGCACGCCGACCATCGAGCGGATCTCGATCAAGCTGCATGAGCTGTCGGCGATGCCGAAGGCCAGCCAGCGTCTGCTGGACGATAGCGCCTTTGACGTTGAGGGCTGGCTTGCGGGCAAGATCGCCACGCGCTTCATCCGTGCTGAGGCTGCGGCCTTTATCAATGGTGACGGGGTGGACAAGCCGAAGGGGATCCTCTTGCCCGCCAAGGTGGCCAATGCCTCCTGGGCCTGGGGCAGCCTTGGCTACATTCCGACCGGGGCGGCGGCTGATTTCGCCACCACCAATGCCTCTGATTGCATCGTCAATCTGGTCTATGCGCTGGGGGCGGATTACCGCGCCAACGGGGCCTTCATCATGAATTCGAAAACCGCCGGTGCGGTGCGCAAGATGAAGGATGCCGATGGCCGCTTCATGTGGGGTGACAGCCTGCAAGCGGGCGAGCCTGCGCGTTTGATGGGCTATCCGGTCTTGATCTGCGAGGACATGCCGGATGTGGGTGCCAATACCTACCCGATTGCCTTTGGCGATTTTACTGCGGGCTACACGGTGGCGGAACGCCCCGACCTGCGTATCCTGCGCGATCCCTTCTCGGCCAAGCCGAACGTGCTGTTCTACGCCAACAAGCGCGTGGGCGGCGACATCACCGACTATGCGGCCATCAAGCTGCTGAAGGTTGCCGTCTCGTAAGGGACAAATCTGACTTTGGCCCCTGACGGGGCCGGGCGGGTTTCGCCCCCGACAGGGCGAAACCCATGGGCGCGCGCCGGCATTGACCGCGCCGCCTAGCTGCTCCCCTCCGTCCGAGCGACGCGGGGCGCGCGTCCATGGTGGGGCCGAGGAAGAAGGATCGGGGACATGATGTTGAAGGAATTGACGGTGGTGCCGGGCGCAAGCCTGCCGGTGCAGGCGTTGAAAGACCATCTGCGGCTGGGCACGGGATTCACCGAGGATGGCATGCAGGACGGGTTGATCGAGGCCTATCTGCGGGCCGCGATGGCGGCGGTTGAGGGGCGGATCGGCAAGGTGCTGCTGGCACGGCAATACCGGCTGACTGTGGAGGACTGGCGCGCGGCGGGCGAACAGCCGTTGCCGGTGGCGCCGGTCAGCGGGATTGTCTCGGTCACGGTGGTGGATGCGGCGAATGTGGCGACGGTTCTGGCTGCCAGTCGTTATCGGTTGGTGCCGGATCTGCATCGGCCAAAGCTGGCGTCGGTGGGCGTGTTGCTGCCGACGGTGCCGATGGATGGCCGGGCCGAGGTTGTGTTCGACGCCGGGTTTGGCACGGGTTGGGGGCAGGTGCCTGCCGATCTGGCGCAGGCGGTGATTTTGCTCGCCGCGGAGTATTACGAAGTACGGCAGGTGGGTGAGGGCCGTGAGGCGGGTTTGCCCTTTGCCGTTCAGGCGCTGATCGAGCGTTGGCGCACAGTGCGTATTCTGGGGGGCAAGGTATGAGCGCCCCCCGATTGGACCGGCGCATGGTGCTGGAGGGGCCGACCCGTATTGCCGATGGGGCGGGCGGCTTCACCCTGTCTTGGGCGGTGCGGGGGGTGATCTGGGCCGCACTGAGGCCCGGTTCTGGCCGCGAGGCGGCAGGCGAGGAGGTGCTGTTCGCCGAAACGCCCTACCGCATCACGGTGCGGGGCGCGCCTGTCGGGTCGGGTGCGCGGCCCAAGCCTGAGGATCGGCTGCGGGATGGGGGGCGGGTGTTCACCATTGTGGCGGTGACCGAGGCCGATCCCCGCGGCCAATACCTGACCTGTTTTGCACGCGAGGAGGTTCCGGCATGAGCTATGGCGCAGCGGCAGCTTTGCAAACGGCGGTGTTCGGCGCGCTGACAGCGGCGCCTGCGCTATCGGGGGTGAGCGTGGTTGATGCCATGCCCCCCGGCACCACGCCCGGCACGTTTGTGTTGATCGGGCCTGAGGTGGCGGTGGATCAGTCAGACGGGTCCGGCCCAGGGGCCGAGCATCGCTTTACGGCCAGTGTCATCAGTGATGCCGCGGGCTTCATGACCGCCAAGACGGTGGCGGCCGCCGTCTCGGGCGCGCTGTTGGCCGGTGACATGGTGCTGGGCACCGGGCATCTGGTGTCGGTCACCTTTCAGCGCGCCGTGGCGCGGCGGTTGGACGAGGGCACGACACGGCGGATCGACCTGACCTTCCGCGCGCGCGTGGAAATCTGAAGCAGTTTCAGGCCGGGGCGCAAGGCCCGCAGGCATTCATGGAGATGACAAATGGCAGTTCAGAAGGGCAAGGATCTGTTGGTGAAGGTCGATATGATTGGGGATGGTTCATTTGAGACGTTGGCGGGATTGCGGGCGCAACGGCTGAGCCTGAATGCCGAGCAGGTGGATGTCACCAGTCTGGACAGCGCGGGCGGCTGGCGCGAGCTGCTGGCCGGCGCGGGGGTGAAATCGGCCTCAATATCGGGGTCGGGGGTGTTTCGCGATGCGGCAACCGATGCCCGCGCCCGGGCGATCTTCTTCGATGCGATCATGCCCGACTTTCAGGTCATCGTGCCAGATTTCGGGACCATTGAGGGGCCGTTTCAGATCACCTCGATCGAATATGCGGGCAGCCATAATGGCGAGGCGACCTATGAAATCGCCATGGCCTCGGCTGGGGCCCTGACGTTTGTGGCGCTGTAAGGGGCGGGCGTGATGGCAAATCCCTATGCGGGCGAGGTGGCGATCTGGCTGGATGGCCAGCGCCATGTGGCCAAGCTGACGCTGGGCGCACTGGCCGAGTTGGAGGTGGCACTAGAAACCGGGTCGCTGATGGATCTGGTGGAGCGTTTCGAGACGCGGCGCTTTACCACCCGCGACGTGCTGGCGCTGATCGTGGCGGGGTTGCGGGGCGGTGGCTGGCAAGGTGTGGCGGCGGACCTTCGCACGGTTGAGATTGCTGGAGGGCCGGTTGAGGCCGCACGGTCGGCAGCCGCGTTGTTGGCCCGGGCCTTTGCTCTTCCGGGGGAGGCATGAGGGCGATGGATTGGCCGGGGCTGATGCGGGCGGGGCTGGGCCAGTTGCGGCTGACGCCCGATCAGTTTTGGCGACTTAGCCCCATGGAGTTGCGAATGATGCTGGGCGCAGAGGGGGCGTCGCCACCTTTGAGCCGGGCACGCTTGGATGAGTTGGTGGCAGCTTATCCTGATCAGGAAAGGGGCAAGGATCATGGCAGAGATTGAAGACGTGCAGGACCAGATCGCGGCCTTGGAGGCAACGCTTTCGGGCAGCGCCGGAATGGTCGCAGCTTTTGACGGCGAACTTTCGCGGATGCGTGAGAGCCTTGTTTTCACCGGTCGCGAGGTGAACACGCTGTCCAATGGGCTGGGGGGCGGCTTGCGGCGTGCCTTTGACGGGTTGGTGTTCGACGGGATGAAGCTGTCGGATGCCTTGAAGGGCATCGGGCGCACCTTGTCGGATACGGTGTACGGCATCGCGATGAAGCCTGTGCAAAATGCAGTCGGCGGTGCCTTGGCGCAGGGGCTGAACGGGCTTTTGAGCAATGTCATGCCGTTTGAGAAGGGTAGCAGTTTTGCGCAAGGCCGGGTGATGCCCTTTGCAAAGGGCGGCGTGGTGGCGCAGGCAACCAGCTTTCCTATGCGGGGTGCAACCGGGTTGATGGGCGAGGCGGGGCCTGAGGCGATCATGCCGCTGACACGCGGCGCTGACGGACGGCTTGGCGTGCAAGCGGCCGGTGGCGGGCGGCCGGTGACCGTGGTGATGAACATCACAACCCCCGATGTGCAGGGCTTTCAACGCAGTCAAAGCCAGATCGCCGCGCAGGCGCAACGGATGCTGGCGCGCGGGCAGAAAAATCGCTGAGGGGGCAAGGCAATGGCATTTCACGACATCAGATTTCCGGTCAATCTTTCCTTTGGCGCGCTGGGCGGGCCAGAGCGGCGCACGGACATCGTCACATTGGCCAACGGCCATGAGGAGCGTAACAGCCCTTGGGAACATTCGCGCCGCCGCTATGACGCTGGCATGGGGCTCCGGTCCTTGGATGATCTGGAGGTGCTGATCGCCTTTTTGGAGGCGCGGCGTGGGCCGCTGCACGCCTTTCGCTGGAAGGATTGGGCGGATTGGAAATCCTCGGTGCCGTCGCAGCCGACCGCGCCGACCGATCAGCGTTTGGGCTTTGGCGATGGGGTGACGACGACGTTCCAGTTGCGCAAGCGTTACCAGTCCGGCACCCAAGAGTATTGGCGGCCGGTGGCAAAGCCGGTGTTCGGCACCGTCACGCTGGCCATCGCCGATGATCCCAAGGTCGAGGGCGTGGATTTTACCGTGAATACCGCGACGGGGGGGGTGAGTTTTACGACGCCCCCCGACATCGGGGCGTTGGTAACTGCAGGCTTTGAATTTGACGTGCCGGTGCGGTTCGACACCGACCGGATTGCAGTCTCATTGGCGTCGTACAATGCGGGTGAAGTGCCGGATGTGCCGGTGATCGAGG
Source organism: uncultured Paracoccaceae bacterium (assembly GCA_937927675.1). Classification (GTDB taxonomy): domain Bacteria; phylum Pseudomonadota; class Alphaproteobacteria; order Rhodobacterales; family Rhodobacteraceae; genus Tabrizicola_A. The sequence continues at coordinate 11,717 of CALBSG010000079.1, forward strand.
TGCGGCTATGACGGCGCGGGATGAGGTCTTGGCGCATCTGGCCACGGGCACCACGACGGTTTGCCATTGCTGGTTGGTCACGCGAACGGATGGCGCGCGCTATGGGTTCACCGACCATGATCGCGATTTGTCGTTCGGGGGGCATCTGTTTAGGGCGGCGAGTGGGCTGTCGGCGGGGGCCTTGCAGCAGACCACGGGGCTGTCGGTCGACAATTCCGAGGCGGTTGGCGCCTTGTCCGATGCGTCGGTGTCAGAGGAGGATCTGGCCGAAGGAAGGTTCGACGGGGCCGAGGTCCAAAGCTGGCTGGTGAATTGGGCCGATGTCGGTCAGCGCTTGGCTGAGTTTCGTGGCAATTTCGGCGAGGTGACCCGCAAGGCTGGCACATTCCGGGTGGAATTGCGGGGGCTTGCAGAACGGCTCAACCAGACGCAGGGGCGGGTGTTTCAGGCCGGATGCAGCGCGGTTTTGGGCGACGGGCGCTGTAAGATCAATCTGCAAGGGGCGGCCTATCGCACGACCGCAGAGATTGCCGAGATCGATGTGCTGGGGCGGATCAGAATCGAAAGCGGCGCCTCTTTTGCAGATCGCTGGTTTGAACGGGGGCAGATCGAGGTGCTGTCGGGCGCCTCAGTTGGCATGGTGGCGATGGTCAAGGGCGACCGGCGCACCGCGACCGGGCGGGTGCTGGATTTGTGGCACGGCACCGGGGCGGTTTTGGTGGCTGGCGACAGCATCCGCTTGCTGGCTGGGTGCGACAGGCGGGCTGCTACGTGTCGATCAAAGTTCAACAATTTCATGAATTTCCGTGGATTTCCTTATATTCCCGGTGAAGATTGGCTGACGGCCTATCCGACAGGCACTTCGGTGAATGATGGTGGGAGTTTGCAAGGATGAGCCGGGGCGTGCAGGTTTTGGCGCTGGCCGAAGGCTGGCTTGGCACGCCCTATCTGCATCAGGCCAGTTGCAAGGGCGCGGGCACGGATTGTCTGGGCCTTTTACGGGGGGTGTGGCGCGAGATCTACGGGGCCGAACCGCGTGCTGTTCCGGCCTATACCGCCGATTGGTCAGAGCCTGAGGGCCGCGAGGCCTTGTTCGAAGCTGCCGCGGATCTCTTGCGCCCCGTCGATCAGGGACAGGAGGCCGCGGGCGATGTGCTGCTTTTTCGGATGCGGCCGGGCGCTGTGGCCAAGCATCTGGGTATTCTGGCCAGCATCGGCACAGAGCCGTCTTTTATCCATGCCTATAGCGGACACGGTGTGGTGCTGTCGCCGCTTTCGGCCCCGTGGCGACGCAAGGTTGCTGCGATTTTCCGTTTTCCTTGAAGGGATTTGATCCATGGCAACCATCCTTTTGTCGGCCGCAGGTGCGGCCATCGGCTCGGGCTTTGGCGGCACGGTTCTTGGTCTGTCCGGTGCCGTGATCGGGCGTGCGGTTGGAGCGACCTTGGGGCGCGCCATTGACCAAAAAATCCTTGGGGGTGGGTCGGAGGCGGTCGAGGTCGGCAAGGTCGAGCGGTTTCGCCTGACTGGCGCCAGCGAGGGCACACCGGTGACGCGCGCCTGGGGCAGGGTGCGGCTTGCCGGTCAGGTGATCTGGGCGACACGGTTCAAGGAAACTGTCACGGAAAGCGGCGGGGGCGGCAAGGGCGGTGGCACACCCAAAACCACGGAATTCAGCTACTCGGTCAGTTTGGCGATTGCGCTGTGCGAGGGCGAAATTCGCCGGGTGGGCCGGGTTTGGGCGGACGGCAATGAGATTTCCACCAACACCTTGAACATGCGGATCTACAAGGGCACCGAAACCCAATTGCCCGATCCGAAGATTTCCGCGGTGGAGGGGGCGGGCAAAGCCCCGGCCTATCGCGGCATTGCCTATGTGGTGTTCGAGGATCTGGAGCTTGCGGCCTATGGCAACCGCGTGCCGCAATTCACCTTTGAAGTGGTGCGGGCGGCGGATCCGGCCGCCGTTCCGGTGATAGAGGATCTGGCGGCGACCATTCCCGGTGTGTGCATGATCCCTGGTACGGGGGAATATGCGCTGGCCACCACCCCGGTGCATTACGAAATCGCCCCGGGCGTCAACCGTTCGGCCAATGTGAACATGCCGACCGACCAGACTGACTTTGCGCTGTCGCTTGAACAGTTGCGCGACGAGATGCCGGGGGTGGGGGCCACGTCGTTGGTCGTGTCATGGTTCGGTGATGACCTGCGGTGCGGGACATGTACCATTCGCCCCAAGGTGGAGCAAAAGACCATGGAAGGGGTGGCCATGCCTTGGCGGTCGGGCGGGATCACCCGTACCGCCGCCGAGATGGTGCCGCAGGTGAACGGGCGGTCGATTTATGGCGGCACGCCGACCGATCAGGCCGTGATCGAGGCCATTCAGGCGTTGAAAGCAGCGGGCAAGGATGTGACCTTTTATCCGTTCATCCTGATGGATCAGACGGCCGACAATGGGATTTATGACCCTTGGACCGGTGCTGCCGACCAGCCCAAATTGCCTTGGCGCGGGCGGATCACCACCTCGATCGCGCCGGGGCAGCCCGGCACACCCGACCGCACTGCCGCCGCAACAGCGGAAGTGGAGGTGTTCTTCGGCACTGCTAGTCCCGCGCATTTCTCACGTTCGGGCACCACGATCAGTTATTCTGGCCCCAACGAATGGAGCTATCGGCGTTTTATTCTTCACAACGCGCATCTGTGCGCCGCTGCTGGCGGGGTGGAGGCCTTTTGCATCGGATCCGAGATGCGGGGGCTGACCCAGATCCGTGGCGCGGGCGATAATTTTCCAGCGGTCGCGAAACTGATTGCCTTGGCCGCCGACGTTCGCGCCATTCTGGGGCTGCAATGCAAGCTGACCTATGCTGCGGATTGGTCAGAATATTTCGGCTATCACGCCAATTCCAATGTCTATTTCCATCTGGATCCCTTGTGGTCGAACAGCAATATCGACTTCATTGGGATCGACAATTACATGCCGCTTTCGGATTGGCGCGAAGGCGAAACCCATGCCGACAGCGCGTGGACGGCCATCCATAATCCGGCCTATTTGCAACAAAACATAGCGGGCGGCGAAGGGTTTGACTGGTATTACGCCAGTGCGGCGGATCAGGCGACACAGACCCGCACCCCGATCACCGATGGCGCGCATGGTGAGCCGTGGGTCTATCGGTACAAAGATCTGCGCAATTGGTGGAGTTGCCAACATCATCCGCGCATCAATGGGGTGCGGCAAGCGGTTCCAACGGCTTGGGTGCCGCAGTCAAAGCCGATCCGCTTTACCGAATATGGATGTGCGGCCATCGACAAGGGCACCAATCAGCCCAACAAGTTCCTTGACCCGAAATCATCGGAATCAGCCTTGCCCCATTATTCGACCGGGCAGCGGGACGATCTGGTGCAGATGGCCTATTACACGGCGATGGCGCGGTTTTGGCGGGACCCGGCAAACAACCCGACATCGCTTTTCTACCCGGGACCGATGCTTGATTTTGACCATTCGTTGGCTTGGGCTTGGGATGCGCGGCCCTTTCCGGTCTTTCCGGTCAATCAACCGCTGTGGGATGATGGCGCCAATTTTGAAACCGGCCATTGGCTGAACGGCCGATCGGCCAACCAATCCTTGGCGGCCGTGATTTCCGAGCTGTGCGAGAAATCCGGCCTGCCCGATGTGGATACCGATCAGGCGCTGGGGGTGGTCAGGGGCTATGGCCTGACGGATGTGACCTCGGCGCGCGCCGTGCTGCAACCTTTGATGCAGGCAAATGCGGTTGACGCGGTGGAGCGTGAGGGCGTCTTGGGCTTTGTGCCGCGTTCGGGGCTTTCGGCGATTGCGCTGGATCGGCAGGGCTTTGCCGAAGGCGAGGGTGCCGAGGTTGCCGAGCTTGGCCGGATGGGCGAGGCCGAAATGCAGGACCACCTGCGGCTGATTTATCTTGAGGCCGAAAGTGATTTTGCGGTTCGGGCCGTGGCGGCAAGCCTGCCGGATGCGACTGGCGAGGTGGTCGCGCAAACCGATTTGCCGCTGGCTCTGACGAATGGCGAGGCTGCCGCGATGGCAGAGCGCTGGTTGGTCGAGGCGCGACTGGCCCGCGATACGCTGCGGTTCAGCCTGCCACCCTCGCGCCGTGACATCGGGGCAGGGTCGGTGATGGAACTGGATGGCAAACGATATCGGGTTGATCGGTGCGAACTGACCAGCGCGCAGGCATTGGAGGCGGTACGTATTGATCCGGCCGTCTATCGCGCCCCCCGCATCGACCCCGAGGCCACGGCGTGGAAGCCGTATCAGCCACCGACACCGCCCTTTGCTGTGTTTCTGGACCTGCCGCTGCTGACCGGGGCTGAAAAGCCGCATGTGCCGCATCTTGCCATCGCCGCGCAACCTTGGCCGGGACGCATGGCGATCTGGTCTTCGGCGACGCAGGCTGGCTTTAGCGTCAATACCTTGCTTGAAAGGCCTGCGTTCATTGGCGTCACCGAAACAGCACTGGGCCGCGGTCCTTCCGCCAGATGGGAGCACGGCCCGGCTCTTCGTGTGCGGATGGGCAGTGGCAACCTGACCTCGGCCGAAGAACTGGCCGTGCTGGCAGGGGCGAATGTCTTGGCGATTGGCGATGGCAGCCCGGACAACTGGGAGATTGTTCAATTTCGCGATGCCGCTTTGGTCGCTCCGGCGACCTTTGAGATCAGACACCGATTGCGCGGCCAGCTTGGGACGGATGGGGTGATGCCAGAGAGTTGGGCCGCAGGCAGTCTTGTCGTGGTCTTGGACAGCGCCTTGAAACAGATCAACCTGCCGCAATCGGCCCGCGGTTTGACGCGGAACTACCGGATCGGCGATGCTGCGCGCAGTTATGACGCGCCCGGGGTGGTGGCGCGAAGCGAGGCCTTCAACGGCATAGGGTTGCGGCCCTATTCGGTGTGCCATCTGCGCAAGATCGGTGCCGCAGGCAGTGATGTGGCGATCAACTGGATCCGCCGAACGCGCATTGATGGTGACAGTTGGCAATCGCCCGAGGTGCCCTTGGGCGAGGAGGCGGAACGCTACCGCTTGCGCATCCGCAATGGTGCCGCATTGGTGCGAGAGGTGCAAACCAGCACGCCGACATGGACCTATACCGCCGCCATGCAAGGCGTGGATGGCGCTAGTCCTGCGACGATGATCGAAGTGGCGCAGCTATCGAGCAGTTTTGGCGCTGGCCCCGCGGTCGGGCTGGCCTTGGGCTAACCTGATGCGGCGCTGCATGCTGGATGATCTCGTGGCCGGGGCAGGACGGCTTGCCCTGGAACCTCCCGCCCTGCGGCTGGACCTTGCCGAACGTCTGTTGGCCGAGGCGCATGCCGCGCATCATTACATGCGCCGGTTTGGTCGCCCGCATCCCCGGTGGGGCAACGGTAGTCTTATGACGCGGGCCTTGGCCGACGGTGCGCGGGGTCTGCCGTTGTGCTATGCGTCCCTTGCGGTGATGGCCGTCGCTGTCACGCGCTTTCGTGCCGTAAATCTGGCGCGGAGGCATGGTCTGTTTCTTCTGCGCGACCTATGTTAGCATTGAGTGAAACAGATATGCGTGAGACGGCTATGGCGGAAACCAAGGCAAAACTGACATCGGTCGATCCGGTCTGGTCGCGGGTCCGCGAGGAGGCCTTTGAAATGGTCACGGCCGAGCCTTTGCTCGGCGGGTTGGTCCATTCCAGCCTCTTGCACCATCCCACCTTGGAACGCGCGCTGGCGTATCGCTTTTCGCTGAAACTTGCCTCGGGCGAGATGAGCGAACAGATCCTTCGCGAGATCGCCGATGAGGCCTATGCTGCGGATGCCGAACTGGGCCAAGCGGCGCGTGCAGATATCATGGCGGTTTATGACCGCGATCCGGCCTGCCACCGCTTCATCCAGCCCTTGTTGTTCTTCAAGGGCTTTCAGGCGGTTCAGGCCTATCGCATCGGCCATTGGCTTTGGCAGCAGGGCCGGCGTGACATGGCCTATTTCGTGCAGATGCGGGTCAGCGAAGTTTTCGGCGCGGATATTCATCCTGCCGCCCGTATCGGGCGTGGCATCATGATCGACCACGCGCATTCCATCGTCATCGGCGAGACGGCGGTGGTCGGTGATAACGTGTCCATGTTGCATTCGGTGACGCTGGGCGGCACGGGCAAAGAGGATGGTGACCGCCATCCGAAGATCGGCAATGGCGTGCTGATCGGCGCCGGGGCCAAGGTTTTGGGCAATATTCACATCGGTGCCAACAGCCGGATCGCTGCGGGCTCTGTGGTGTTGATCGACGTGCCCGCCTGCAAGACCGTGGCAGGGGTTCCGGCGCGGATCGTGGGGGATGCGGGTTGCGACCAGCCGGCAGTGACCATGGATCAGCGTCTGAAAGACTGCGACTGCTGAAGCCTAAGATTTTGAATTGAAAAGGCCCCGAGGTTTCCCTCGGGGCCTTTTTTCATATCTGGCCTCAGGCCAACATCGAGATCGGGTTTTCCAGACTTTCGACCACGACCTTCAGGAACTCTGCCCCCAAGGCCCCGTCGATCACCCGGTGATCGACCGAAAGCGTCATCGACATCACCGTCGCCACGCCCAAAGACCCATCCGCCAGAACCACAGGTTTTTTCACCCCTGCGCCCACGGCCAGAATGGCCCCGTGCGGCGGGTTGATGACGGCGTCGAAATTCTCGATCCCCATCATGCCAAGGTTCGAGATGGCAAAGCTGCCGCCCTGATATTCATGCGGGGCAAGCTTTTTGGTCTTTGCCCGCGTCGCCAGATCCTTCATCTCAGCCGAAAGCGCCGACATGGTCTTCTTGTCGGCATCACGCAGAACCGGGGTGAAGAGGCCGCCCTCAACTGCCACAGCCACCGCCACATCCGACGGTTTCAGCTTCAAGATCCGGTCGCCAGCCCAGACGGCATTGGCATCGGGCACCGCTTGCAGCGCAATCGCGCAAGCCTTGATGATGAAGTCATTCACCGACAGCTTTACGCCGCGCGCTTCCAGCCCTTTGTTCAGCTGCTCGCGGAAGGCCATCAACGCATCCAAGCGCACCTCGCGGCGCAGATAGAAATGCGGGATGGTCTGCTTGGCCTCTGTCAACCGTGCCGCGATGGTGCGGCGCATGCCGTCCAGCGGCATTTCCACAAATTCGCGGTCGGCATACATCTTCAGCACGGTTTCAGCGGCCATGCCGGTGGGCATCGCGGCCTTGGCCGCAGCCGGGGCGGCCGCTGCCGTTACGGGGGCTGCAGCGGCGACGGCCACCACGGAACCCGCGCCTTCAACATCCGCACGCACGATCCGGCCATGCGGGCCAGACCCTTGCACTTTGGTCAGGTCCAGACCTTTTTCCTTGGCAAGACGACGCGCCAAGGGCGAGGCAAAGACCCGCGCACCGGTGGCAACCGGGGCTGCCGCGGCCGCCGCCGTTACCGGGGCCGCCGCCGCGGGGGGCGCTGCAACGGGGGCAGGGGCCACAGCCGGGGCCGCCTTGGGGGCGTCCGACAGGGTTTCCCCATCTTCGATCAACACAGCAATAGGCGCGTTGACTTTCACGCCCGCCGTGCCCTCGGCGACAAGGATCTTGCCAACGGTGCCTTCATCGACCGCCTCAAACTCCATCGTCGCCTTGTCGGTCTCGATCTCGGCGAGCACTTGGCCCGCCTTGACCACATCGCCCTCTTTCACCAGCCATTTGGCCAGCGTGCCTTCCTCCATGGTCGGAGACAGCGCAGGCATCAGGATTTCAACAGCCATGTTCCCCTCCCTCAGCGGTAGCAAACGGATTTGACAGCGGCGACAACCTCAGCCGTCGTCACCAGTGCGAGCTTTTCAAGGTTCGCAGCATAAGGCATCGGCACGTCCTTGCCGGTGCAGGTCACGACCGGCGCGTCGAGGTAATCAAACGCCCTTTGCATGATGGTCGAGGCCAAGTGATCGCCAATCGAGCCAACCGGGAAGCCTTCTTCCACCGTCACACAGCGGTTGGTTTTCTGCACGCTTGCAATCACCGTGTCATAATCAATCGGGCGCAGCGTGCGCAGGTCGATCACCTCGACGTCGATGCCCTCTGCAGCGAGGGTTGCCGCTGCTTCGAGCGACTTGTGCACCATGATCGAAGTGGCGACCACCGTGACATCGCGCCCTTCGCGCGCCACATGGGCCTTGCCGATCGGGATGCGATAGGGCTCTTCCGGAACCTCGCCCTTCATCTTGTAGAGCAGCTTGTGCTCGAAGATCATGACGGGGTCGGGATCCTCGAGCGCGGCGAGCAGCATGCCCTTCGCATCATGAGGGGTTGCAGGCTGGATCACCTTGAG
>CALBSG010000080.1 GCA_937927675.1 uncultured Paracoccaceae bacterium
TGCCACCAGCCGTGACATCGACGATGCTCTCGACGCCGCTCGTGCTTTTCTTGAGGTAGAGCTTGCCGTCCGTCACGTTGACAGCGAGTTCCCCTAACACAAGGTCAGCCGGGACTGGCGCGCGTCCGGCGACGGCGCTGCGTTTCAACAACAGGATGTTCGGCATGGTCAGAACGTCCCACCGTCGAGAGCCACGCCATCGATAGACCCACCGGTGATGCTGACGGACGCAGATGACTGGGTGGCGAGTGTGCCAAGCCCGAGCGTCGCGCGAGCGGTGGCAGCATCGGCATCATCAAGAAGCGAGCGGGCAAAAGCCGTCAGGTTCGCCAGGGCAGCGGCCGAGGCGCCGGTGTAATACGCGAGACGATCCGCAGCCGGTGTCAAATTCCCGACACTTGCCAACGCTGCCGTGAGGCCGAGTGTCGGGTTTCCGGCAACGGCATCACCGTTGGTGACAGAAAGCCCGGCGCCACTGACAGCAATGGATCGTGCCGCCACCGTGGCAGCAGCGGTGCGTGCGACCATACCGTTGGTGGCAAGGGTATGAAGGGCCAGGGCCTGCCCCGTGAGGCCAACCGTATCGGCCGCCACCGCAATGCCGGTGCCTGCACCCACATCCAGCGTGTTGCCAGATTTGGTAAGACCCGCGCCTGCAAGGATTTGTCCCGCACCTGTGAACTGCACGAAGGTAATAGCCGTGGTGCCGAGCGCGCCGCCGGGATCCACCGTGGCGAGATAGCCCATATCCGCATTGGTGGTACCGCTCTCGACAAAGACATAGGCTGAGATAAGCTCGCCCCAGACATCGGCGTCTGCAGACCGGGTCCAAGCCCCAGCGGCCACGACATAGATGCCATTCTGGCCGGCGGTCGTCTGATCCTTCACCAGCACCCGGTCGCCTGCGACCAGCGCCACGCCATCGAGGGTCATTGGCCCGGACAAGGTTGCGATATTCGCCGTGCTCGCCGCCCGCACCGATTGCTTGGGCTCAAGCCCCTGCACCGTGAGGTCGACATAGGCCTTGGTCACGGCATCCTGCGCGCCCTGCGGATCGCCAAGCCCCGTGAGGCGATAGCCACCGAGCGCCAGATCCACTGCGGGTGCGGCGAGTTGGTCAAGCCGGGTCGCCCTTACGAAGGCCGTCGTGGCGATCTGGGTGGTGTTAGTGCCGTTAGCAGGCGTTGGTGCTGTGGGTGTGCCCGTCAGCGCGGGAGAGGCCAGCGGCGCGCGCGAGGTATCCGTCGGATGGACGTGATCCGCGCGCGCAAAGCGGGTGGAGGTCCCGATCGCCGCAGACCCGTTCATGCTCGGTGCAGAGGTGCCAGCCTGTCCCAGAACAAAAGCTGTCGTCGCAAGTTGGGTGGTATTCGTATCGGCACCGGCCGTGGGTGCCGTCGGTGTCCCCGTCAGGCCAGGCGATGCTATGGGCGCCTTGGTATCAAGCGCGGATTGAAGCCCCGTCACATCACTGATGGCATGGCTGTGGCTGAGGGCGGCCTTTGTCGCAAGGCCCGCATCGAGCTGCGACTTGCGGACCAGATCCGTCGCGTCGCTCGCATCTTGCGATGATTTCGGGGCAAGGCTGAAGGTCTTGGTCCCCGCCACTGTCTGCCCGGTCGTAAGGTCAAGGAATCCGCCCCGACCCGCCAGAGGAATGATCGAAGTGGCATTGCCCGCCCCGTCATCGCCCTTGCCGATGTAAAGCGTGTCATCAACCTCGTTATGGGCGATTTCACCGGATTTGAGCGCCGAAGGTGCGCCTGCCACGCCCGAGACACGGCGTTTGAGTTGGATCGTATTGGCCATCAGAAGAAGCCTCCGTTGATGGGAGCGTCGGTCGGAAGAATGGTGACCCCGGGCGCACCCGTGTCGCCCTTGTCGCCTTGCAGACCCGTTCGACCTTGGGGCCCGGGCTGCCCGAGAAGCCGCATAGCCACAGGTCCCGCAAGCACGCGCAGCCGGATCGGTTCACTGGATATAAAATGCAGGCGGATCGGCCCGGTCAGGGGGCGAAGCTCAAGCGCTGCCGCCATGGTTCAGAGACCCCCAGAGACAGGGAGCCTCGTCACCGGCAGGACCACCGGGATTTCCAGCAGGAAGCCGAGGTGCCGGTCGGGGGTCAGATCGGTTCGAACAAGATCGAGGACGACCTCGCCGGGCGCGAGGCTGGGCGGCAGCACCGCGGCACAGGTGTGGCAGGCCCACCAATTCCCCTGCCGGTCGCTGCCACCCTGCCGGTCAGGGCGCCATGATTAGCTTGATAGAGCCGCGAATCTACGCGTCATGGACAGGGAAAGGAGGTGCATCAATGCGGACACGAGAACACCTGACGGAGAAACTTGTGCGGGAGGCTATCCCTGCCGAGGGGCGGGATTATCAGATCTTCGATGACGACATCCGCGGCTTCGCGGTCTGCATCTATCGGGGCGGAGGCCGCGCCTTCACCTTTGACTACCGCGTGGCAGGGCGGCAGCGCCGTATGACTTTTGCACGCTGGCCGGAATGGAGCGTAACCGCCGCCCGGGACCGCGTGCGTGAACTTCGTCGCGATGTCGATCTTGGTGGGGACCCGCTTGGCGATCGCGATCAGATCCGTGAAGCAGCGCGTGTGCAGGATCTGATCGATCGCTATCTGAAGGAGCACTGCGCGCGGCTTTCGCCAACAAACGCCTCTGACCAGAAATCGATGATGCTGAAACTGGTCGCGCCCCATTGGGGCAAAAAGCTGGTGACAGAAATCACCAAGTCGGATGTCGAGAAACTCTTGGCAAAGATCGCTGAGGGCAGGGCGCGGCCGCATAAGGACAAGCCCAACAACCGCGCCCGGAAACTCCAGCCCTCGAAGCCAACCCCAGTGCGGGCGAACCGCGTCGGCGAAGCGCTGCGCAAGATGTTCAACCTTGCGGTCGAGTGGGAGATGCGTGCCGATAATCCTGCCAGCAGCTTCTATCGCCGGATCGAGAATGCCCGCGAATGCTTCCTGACCAAGGATGAGATCGACCGTCTAGCCAAAGCACTCGATGCCGACGAGGATCAGCGCGCTGCGGGTATAATCCGGATCTGCCTCTTGACCGGTGCGCGTGTTGGCGAGGTGCGTCAGTCGCGGTTTGAGCAGTTCAACCTCGAGCTCGGCATCTGGACGAAGCCCGCAGCCACCACCAAGCAGCGCAAAATCCACCGCGTGCCGATCTCGGACGAGGTCGCTGCCATTGTGCGCGAGCGCCATCTGGAGGTCCCGAAAGGCAATCCTTGGCTTTTCCCGGGCGATGTGCCTGGTCAGCCTGTCCGAGAAATCCGCCGGTTTTGGCGGCGTATCCAGGTCGCAGCCGAAATTGGCGATGCGCGGATCCATGATCTTCGCCACACCTTCGCATCGCTTTTGGTCAGTGGCGGGGCATCGCTCGAGATGATCGGTAAGCTATTGGGCCATACCCAGATGCAGACGACACAGCGCTATGCGCACCTGCTCGATGCACCGCTGCGGGCCGGGCTAGATGCCGTGGCCAGTGCGGTCCGCCCACGGCTGAAGGTCGTGCATGACCAAGAGCTCGGCCGGAAGATCGCCTGAGGGGCTGTTCTTCTTGGGCCGCCTTCTCTCAGGCGGTTACTGGCATCTTGGTCAACTCTCGCCAGATTGGGGTGATACGGCGGCGGATCGACCGTTCGTCTGGCACCTCATTGCCGTTGGAATGTGTAACGAACCATTCCTGCATTTCTGCGACGAGCTCGCCTTGCGAGGCGGGCAGGCCGCGTTCATGAATGCGAAGGGCCACGGCTTGCAGCATGCCTTCCCAGTCGTAAGGTGAGGTCGACCCATTGCTGCCGCTTATCCGCCGGAACAGTTCGTTCTTTTCTTCAAAGTGGTGGACCTGTTGCCCGGCAATTAGCAGGTCTGCCACCGATACTTCCACGCCCGCGACAGGATCGGTGATCAGCTGCCGGTCGGGGTCTGCCTTCGAACGGACCCGGCGTACCCAGGCGGTCTGCGGCCCGGTCCCGCAGCGGCGAAACATCGGCAAGATGTCAAACGCGGAAATGATCACCTCACCAGCGACGACCTTTTCGCCGCAGAGCGCGGGTGGGATCCCTGTCAGGATGTCGAAATGCCCGGCCACGGACCAGCCGGCGACATCGGCAATGGTATAGCCCCAACGCGCAGCAACTTCATGGACGGTGTAAAACTCTCGTTTTGGCAGCTTCATGGTTCTTCCTGTTCTGACGCATCGACAGCAGATTTGTCTGAGGCGTTCTTTGTTTGCGGTATCGAGCGGAAGAACGGCGCGAATCCCGGCAGGGCGGGCACCGCTCTGTGCCGCAAGGGCAAGCTTGCAACAGGATCGTCGGTGGCGATCGATGGCACGGAGTATCTCTCGACACTCGTAGCGCTGCGGTCACGAGGTCAGTTACGGTCTGATCTGGATGGCGAGGGCTGTTGTCTTGGTTTTTGGATATTGAGTTCCTACAATGTTCACATTCGATATGTGAGTCGCTGAGCCACCCCGATGTGCTGGTGTGGACGGCTCCTCGCCCAACGGCGCAATAGTTTGAGATCGAAGCCTAGAGCCGAGGAGAAAGCGATGAAATGTTTTCCAATCCGCATCGGCATGAATACGTTGAAGTCTGTTTTCCAGTTGCACGGGGTTGACGCTGGCGAATTTGTTGTCGTCTATCGGGCATTTCGAGATCGGAAGAGCGTCGTGTAGGGAAAGAGTGTCTTCGCCTGTGTAGAT
>CALBSG010000081.1 GCA_937927675.1 uncultured Paracoccaceae bacterium
CTCTTCCGATCTGCCAGAACGTCGGTATCCAGGCGGCCTTGGCCGAGACCCCCGATGTGACCATCGCCGGTCAGGTCGCGGGTATGTGGACCGATCAGGTTGCGCAGGCCGAGGTGCAGAAGTGGCTGGCAACCAACCCGGGCCAACTTGACGGCATCATCATTCAGTCGGCGTCGGAGCTTGGCGCGCTGCGGGCGATGCAGCAGTCGGGTCGCCCGATGGTGCCGATCACCATCGGTTCCGAAATGGGGGCGCTTTGCTACTGGCGGCACAACCCCGATTTCATCTCGGGTGCGATCCACGCCTGGCCGCCCGGCGATGATTTCGAGATGTTGTGGAACATCATGATGCGGACGCTGGAAGGTCAAGGGCCGAAGATCCAGTCGATCCTGACCAAGCCCATCATGATGACCAAGGACGAGATGTTGGCTGCGATCCCCGAAGATTGCTCCGAAGACTCGGACGGCTGGTACCATCCAGGCATCGAGAAATGGGCGGGCAAGGAGTTCCTCGATCAGTTCTTCCTGCATCCGGCTGACCCAGAAGCCTATGATCCAAAGTCGCACCCTGCGGCGAACTGATCCGGCCTGAAACGTCGACTTCAAGACAGAAAACCCGGCTGCCGCGTTGTCATCGCGGCAGTCGCCACCCCCCTCACATCTTATGAGCCCCGGAACCTCTCGCAATGTCCTCCGTCTCGGTCGAAATATCTGCGGTCCGCAAGACCTTCGGCCCGACCGTCGCGCTGGCCGATGTGTCGCTGAAGGCCTATGCCGGAGAGGTTCACGCCATCATCGGTGGGAACGGGTCGGGGAAAAGCACGCTTGCCAAGGTGATCTCTGGGGTTCTGATCCCTGACAGCGGGCAAGTCTCCATCCTCGGCAAAGCGGCGACCTCGCCGCACGAAGCGCGGTCTTTGGGGATTTCCAACGTCTTCCAAGAGGTGTTGGTCGCCGATGAATGTTCAGTTCTAGACAACCTGTATCTGGGTGCTGATGGGCTTCTCGGCTCGTCGGTGAACCGAGAGGAGCGCTATCGCAAGGCTTCGGCCCTGATGGCTGAACTTCTGGGCTTCGAGCTTGATCTGAACACGTTGGCAGGGGATTTGCCGCTTTCGGTCAAGCAATGGATCACAATCGCCCGGGCGATGCTGACCGATCCCAAGGTACTGATCCTTGATGAATCTTCTGCCGCGTTGGATTTCGATTCCACCGAGCGGCTGTTTCGCAAAATGCGTGAGATGAAGCGGCGCGGCACTGCGATCCTGATCGTCACGCACCGGATTGCAGAGCTTGTCCGAATTGCTGATCGCGCCACCGTTTTGCGCGATGGGCGTACCGTTGGCACGCTGGAGCAGGATGAAATCACCGAAGCGCGCATCTTGACCCTGATCGCGGGTCCAGAACGCGAGAAAGCCCAAGAGGCTGTGGCCGAGGCGCAGCGCCTGTCGGATCGCGCCCTGTTGCGGATGCAGGATGTCAAAGTCTGGGCCGATGCCGCACCTTTCGACTTTACACTTTTCCCCGGCGAGATCGTTGGAATTACGGGCCTTGATGGGCAGGGGCAGGCCGATTTTGTGCGTGCAATTGCGGGTGTTCAACCGCTTTTGGCCGGCCGTGTGTCCATCATCCGTGACAATGTGGCCGAGTTGGTGACAGATCTTCGGTCGGCCCGTGAAAATGGCATCAGCTATGTTTCTGGCGACCGCAAGAAAGAGGGAATTTTCCCAAATCTTGGCATCTTCGAAAATATGATGCTGCCGGTCTACCGCGCCTATCGCAGCGGCGGTTGGCTGAATCTGACCAACCGGGCCAAACTTCGACCGGTCTTTGAATGGGAAGCTTCGAAGCTTGCCGTGAAGATGGGCGCGCCTGATAACCTCATCACCTCGCTTTCGGGGGGCAACCAGCAAAAGGTACTGATTGCCCGGGCCTTTGCAGAAAAACCGACCGTTCTGGTGCTGAACGATCCGGCCCGCGGTATCGATATTGGGGCCAAGCTCGACCTTTATCGTAACCTGCGCGATTTTGCGGCGCGGGGAAACTCGGTGGTGTTCCTGTCTTCCGAGATTGAGGAATTTCTGAACCTTTGTTCGCGGGTGCATGTTTTCCGCAATGGTGCGGTATCGGCCGATTTTGACCCGCCTTTTGCACCCCATGTGATCTTGAACGCCATGTTCGGTCGCCGCGCCAACGCCGCTATGCCCGGTGAAGCCTTGGCCGAGGAAGAGGCGCATCCCCATCACCACGCCGAGGATGACAGCCAGACCTTCATTCCCGCGCACTTTCCACCCACGACGACCGAAGACGGTCGCCCTGCCGCGCGTCCAGTGCGTCTGGCGGCCGCACGCATCAACGAGGGAACCCCTATGAACCAATCCGGTTTTGTGCTGACCTCTCCCGATATTCCGCAAGGTTCGCTCGTGCCGGACCGCTTTGTCGAAGACAGCCGCATCTCGCCCCGCCTGCAATGGTCGGGCGTGCCGGATGGCACCCGCAGCTTTGCGCTCGCGGTTACCGACCCTGATCTTCCGGCCGAGTTCAACTTTCCCCGCAGCTTTGCGCATTGGCTGGTGCATGACATCCCCGCTGCGGTGCGCGAGTTGCCTGAAGGGGCGTCGGGCAGCGCGACCATGCCATCTGGCGCGGTCGAACTGAATTCCGACTTTGTGACATTCGCGATCCCCGGCTTCGGCCGTGGCTGGGGCGGGCCATGGCCTCCCGATCGCCAACACCGGTACGTCTTCACGCTTTACGCGCTGAAGACGCCCCACATCGCCATCCCATCGGATGCCGATCTTGCCGAATTTGCCGCCGCCATAATGCCAGTCGCCATCGATCAGGCATCTTTCACGGCCCATTACGGACCGGCGCGCAAACCTTTGCCAACCGCTTGAGAAATCTGCCGAACCGACAGGAGGACTGCATGAGTAGATACGGCAGCAGAAAAGGCTTCGACCTTGAATGGATCGAACGCTGGGCGCGCTGCGTCAATGAAGACAGGATCCTGCCGGTCATCGGCAGGTTCTTCAACAACCGTTTTGTTCTTGGGGTGGATGAAACGGAATTCCTGATCGAAGTGCGCGGCGGCAAGATTGCCCGCATTTCCGAAGGGCTGACGCCGAATGACCTGGGCTTCGACTTTGCACTGCGTGCGCCGTCGACCGCTTGGGCCAAATTCAGCCAGCAAATCCCCCCGCCGATGTTCAACGATATTTGGGCCATGGCCCATCCGCTGCACAAGCAGCTGACCATCGACGGCAACCAGCTTCCCTTCTGGCAGAACATGCGCGCGCTGACGCGGATGCTTTCCCTGATGCGGCAAGTGTGACGCGAGGACTGAGCCATGAACCAGCACGATCCCATTGTCGGTCGCTATGTCTATGTGACCTGTCAGGGTAAAACCTACCGCACCTACTACGAGGAAACCGGCGAAGGCATTCCGATGGTCTGCCTTCATACGGCGGGCACCGACGGGCGGCAGTATCGCCACCAGATGTGCGACCCGGAAATCACCTCGAATTTCCGCGTCATCGCCTTTGACATGCCGTGGCACGGCAAGTCGATCCCTCCGGCCGATTTCTATCTGATGGAGGACGAATACAAACTGACCACCAGCTTTTATGGCGAGTTCATCGTGGCCTTCTGCCGCGCGCTTGATCTGAAAAAGCCGGTGATTATGGGCCAATCGATGGGCGGCAACATCTGCCTGCATCTGGCGCTGAAATACGAACAGGAATTCTCGGCGCTGATCGCGCTTGAAGCCTGTGACCACAGCCCCGGTTGGTGGATCTATCCGCTGCATCATCCGCATATCCACGGCGGCGAGGCGGTGGCAACAGCCGTATTCGGTTTGATGAGCCCCGAAAGCCCCGACGAATATCGTTGGGAAACCTGGTGGTATTACGCGCAAGGCGGCCCCGGCATCTTCAAGGGCGACTTGTACTTCTACTCTGTTGACAGCGATTTCCGCGATCAGGTTCACAAGATTTCGGGCCGTCTGCCGATCTACTTCCTGACCGGCGAATACGACTTCGCCTGTACACCGGAAATGACCGAACGCACCGCCGAAAAGGTCAAGGGCTCGGAAACGATCATCTTCTCGGGCGGGCACTTCCCGACCTCGGAAGACCCCGCGAAGTTCAAGGATGTCATCTCGCCGGTCTTGAAAAAGATTGTGCAGAACGACCCCGATCGTCGTGGGGCCGGACGGGCGCTGCCCGGTCCGGTTGCGGCAAGCGGTGCCGTATCGCGCCCCGCGGCGCGGCGCGTGATCGAGCTTTGATCCTCCCCGCCGGGCGCGGTTAGCGCGCCCGGTTCCCCTTCGCCCTCTTCGGATGTTGGTTTGCATGTCGGAACGATCCTCTTCGACCAGTACATATCTGCTGGTTCCGATTCTGCTGATCGCCCTGCTTCTGGGGACGGCAGCCATTCGCAACCCAAGTTTTGTTTCGCTCTCCGGTTTTGGCAGTGCGATCATTGTCGCGGCACCCTTGGTTTTTGCGACCTATGCGTTGATGTCATTGGCCGTTGCGGGCCGTGGCACGGTGGATCTCGCTGTCGGTCCGCTGATGGCGTTCATCAACGTCTCTATCGTCAAGCTGAACATGCTTGGCGTTGTTACCGGCCCCTTCGGCGTCTTCTTTGTGGCGCTGGGATTGGGGGTGATCTACCAGCTTTTGTTTGCGTTGATCGTGATCTGGGTGCGGGTGCAGCCGATCATCGTGGCGCTTTCGGGCTTTCTTGCCCTGTCCGGCATCAACCTTGTGATTTTGCAGCGCCCCGGTGGGATGGCGCCCGAGTGGATGGGCAGCTGGGGGCTTGGAACAACGATCTTTTCGCCGATCCTGCTGATCGTGCTGATTGCCACGGCCGGCTGGCTTTTGTTCACGCTGACCCCGTTTTACGCCAACCTGCGCATGATGGGGTATGACGAGCGTGCGGCGTGGACCAGCGGGGTTCGCATCAATATCGTACGCGTGGGTGCCCATGTCATTGCAGGGCTTTTCGTGGGCCTCGGTGCGATTTGCTATACCGCGCTGATTGCCAGCGGCGACCCGACACAGGGTACCACAATGACGCTGACCGCCGTTACGGCGCTGGTTCTTGGTGGGGTCAGCCTGTCGGGTGGTCGCGGCGGCGTGACAGGTGCCTTGCTGGGGGCTTTGAACCTTTATCTGATCGGCTTTGTGCTGGCGACGTTCAACTTTGGTGCCATTCAGGCCTTTGTCACCCAGATGAGCTACGGCATCATCCTTGTGCTGTCGCTGCTTCTGACGCTGCTGGTCCCCATCATCGGGCGGCATATCAGTTTCATCTCGCCTTGGGGCGCCTTCCTTGTGCTTGGGGCCTTGGTGATCGGCATCATGCTGCAGGTTGCCACATCGGGCGCCTATCTGCCGGCTGAGGGCGTCATGGGGGCTGCGCAAGGTCCGCTTTTGACGCGCTATCTTCTCGACACCCCGGCGGGGGGCGCTGATTTCGGTCTTGTGCTGTCGCCGATCCAGAAGATCACCTTCCTGGCCGCCTTGGCGCTGGTCGTTCTGGTCTTCACCGCGCGGCTCATCAATGCCGAATCCCGTGCGCGTCGGATGGGCCTCTTTCTCTATGTTTTCGTCGCTGTGCTGATCCTCGCCTTGTTCGCGGTGGTCGCAGGGCAGGGTCATGTCTCTTTGATTGAAGGAGCCGCGCCATGAGCGATATGCCAAATTCCGACCCGCGCCCTGGCCTGTTGCCGATCCCAAGATCGACGGCGATGGTCTGGGTCAACCTTGCCATCACGGTCATCATCGCTGCCATCGGTTTCGGCGTCGGTTTTGGACAGGGCATGAAGGCGCAGGAAGTCATTCTTGCCACGGTCGTTTCCCTCGCTGTCACGCTTTGGATGCTGAACTACGTCGTGGTCATCTTCGAGACGCGCACGGCGGCGAAAGTTGCGGCACGCAGTGAACCAAAGGCAGCAACGCCGAACCTTTGGCAACGCAACCGCGCCTTGATCATCGCGATGGGGCTGCTGTTGCTGGCCTATCTGATCGTTACGGCCAGTGTGCCGGACTTCCGGTCCGTGATGAACCTAATCGCCTTTCTGGTCCTTGAGCTCATCTTGCTCTTTGCTTTCAAGGTGTCGGGCTATTTCGCCTCGGGACGCAGTGCCTTCATTGGGCTGATTGTGCTCGGCGCGCTCATCATCATCTCGTCTTTCACCATCGATGGGTTCCTGTCAGGGCCGAACGTCAAAGCAATCCTGCTCTTTGCGGCCTTTCTTGGCATCGCCTGTGTGGGGCAGACTTTGGTTGCCATGATGGGGGGGCTGGATCTTTCGATCCCCTTCGTCATCGGCGCCGCCAATATCGGACTTTTGTTCCTGATCTCACTGGGCGTTCCATCCTTCGTTGCCGCGCTGTTCATTCTGGTGCTGGGCGGTTTGATCGGGCTGGTCAACGGCCTCTTGACCTTCAAACTGCAGGGGCAAGCACTGATCCTGACGCTTGGCATGGGCTTTGCCGTGGCTGGGCTGACGCAGATCCTGACCTCGATCGGATCGGCCTTCGGCGGCAATGTCTTCGGTTCTGTCCCGCCTTGGCTGCAAAACCTTGCTGCCATGAATGGCACGACCTTTGGCCTTTCCTTTCCGCCAACCATCCTGATCTGGATCGGTCTTGCCATCATCGTGATCATCGCGCTGCGCTGGTCCGCCTATGGCCGATATGTCTATGCGCTGGGCGGGAACCGGCGTTCGGCCAAGCTGATCGGCGTGTCCGAACTGAAATACTGGGTGCTGG
>CALBSG010000082.1 GCA_937927675.1 uncultured Paracoccaceae bacterium
CTACCCGAGAAAGCACGTCGCCGCCTATTGTTAGGCCCATGCGTACCCACCGCACGCGTGGCTGTCGAACATGCGATGGAATATCCTGTCACCACCGAAATTCCCTTTGACAGCCCCGAGTATAACGCGCTGCTCGCCGCCTTTTACGATGACTGGACGGCGCGGTTGCAGGCCTTGGCCGAGGCGGGCCAAGAGGTGGTTGTGCTGTGCGAGGGCGACCCCTTCTTCTACGGCTCTTTCATGCATCTTTATGTGCGGCTAAAGGATCTGGTGCAGGTCGATGTGATCCCCGGTATTCCCGGCATGGTGGGCTGCTGGAACGCCACGGGCCAGCCGATCACCTGGGGCGATGATGTGCTGACGGTGTTGATGGCGACCCTGCCCGAAGACGAGTTGACGCGCCACATGCAGGGCGCGGATGCGCTGGCCATCATGAAAACGGGCCGCAACCTGCCACGTGTGCGTCGGGCCTTGGCGGCCGCGGGGCGGCTGCAAGATGCGTGGCTGGTCGAGCGCGGCACCATGCCCGGCCAGCGGCTGGTGCCCTTGTCGGACGTTGACGTCGAAGACTGCCCGTATTTCGCCATTGTGCTGGTGCATGGCCATGGCCGCCGTCCGGTCGCGGAGGCCGCAGAATGAGCGCAGGTTGGATTGCCGTCGTGGGTCTTGGCCCCGGCGATGAGGATTTGGTCACGCCCGAGGTCACCGCGACCTTGGCCGAAGCGACCGATGTGGTCGGCTATATCCCTTACGTCGCCCGCGTCGCCCCGCGTGACGGGCTGGTGTTGCACCCGTCCGACAATCGGGTGGAGTTGGACCGCGCACAATTCGCGCTGGATCTGGCCGCAGCGGGGCGGCGGGTGGTCATCGTTTCGTCGGGCGATCCTGGGGTCTTTGCCATGGCCTCGGCCTTGTTCGAGGCGCTAGAGGCACGGCCCGACGCCCATGACACCGACATCCGCATCCTGCCCGGCATCACGGCCATGCTGGCGGCGGCCGCGCGGGCCGGGGCGCCCTTGGGGCATGATTTCTGCGCCATCAACCTGAGTGACAACCTCAAACCCTTTGCCGAGGTGGAACGCCGCTTGCGCCATGCCGCGCAGGGTGGCTTTGCCATGGCGTTTTACAACCCGCGCTCCAAATCGCGGCCGCATCAGTTCACCCGCGTGCTGGAGATCCTGCGCGAGGAGTGTGAGCCGGAACGCTTGGTTCTGTTCGCCCGCGCCGTGAGCCGCCCGGATGAGGCGATCGCTTGCGTCTCCCTGTCCGAGGCGACGCCCGAGATGGCCGATATGCAGACCGTGGTGATCGTCGGCAATCAGGCGACCCGCCGGGTCGGGCGTTGGGTTTACACCCCGCGGTCCGTTGCCGGATGAGACAGCCAGCCCATCACCTCTGGAACCGTTGCGACCACCTTGCGGGCGGGCAGCGTGGGCCGGTCGATCAGGATCACCGGCAGGTGCAGGGCGCGGGCGGCGATAAGCTTGGCCTCGGCCCCCGCTCCGCCGGCGTTCTTGGCGACGATATGGGTGATGGCATGGGCGCGCAGCAGCGCGGTATCGGTTTCCACATCAAACGGGCCACGGGCAATCACCACGCTGGCCTGTGGCAGGGGCAAGGCCGCCTCGGGGGGATCGACAAGGCGCAACAGGTAATGATGCTGCGGCTTGGCGGCAAAGGGGGCGAGCGTCTGCTTGCCGATGGCCAGAAACACCCGCGCGGGTGTGTCGGGCAGGGCAGCAACGGCGGCCCCGATATCGGCGACGCTTTGCCAGTCATCGCCGGGGCCTGCACGCCATGCCGGTCGCTCCAGTGTGAGCAGCGGCGTGCCGCTTGCCGCACAGGCCTCGATCGCGTTGCGGCTCATTTGCGCGGCGAAAGGGTGCGTTGCGTCGACCACATGGCTGATGCCTTCTCGGGCCAAATACTCCCTCAGTCCCGCCACACCGCCAAAGCCGCCAATGCGCATGGGCAGCGGCTGGGCGATCGGCGCCTCGGTGCGCCCGGCATAGGAAAACACTGCATCCATTCCCGCATCGGCCAAGGCGCGCGCCAGACGGCTGGCCTCGGTGGTGCCGCCAAGAAGAAGGATGCGTGTCATGTCTGAGCCTTGGCTTGCGATCATCGGTTTGGGCGAAGATGGACCGGCGGGGCTTGCAAGTGCAAGCCGCGATGCGCTGGCCGCGGCCGAGGTTGTCTTCGGCGCGCCGCGTCATCTGGAACTGGCCGGAGTTGGGACAAAGGGGCGGGAATGGCCGATCCCCTTTGATCTTGCACCGCTTTTGGCTTTGCGGGGGCAGGCACGGGTGGCGATGCTGGTGTCGGGCGATCCGTTCTGGTTCGGTGCGGGTGGGTCGGTTGCCGCGCATCTGTCGCCCGACGAATGGCGTGCCTTTCCGGTGGCCGGAGTTTTTTCTCTGATCGCCGCGCGCATGGGCTGGCGATTGGAAGACTGCCTTTGCCTTGGCCTGCATGCCGCGCCCTATGCGCGTCTGCGCCCGGTGCTGGCGCGGGGCGTTCGGGTGATTGTCACCTTGCGCGACGGGGTGGCGGTGGCGGAACTGACCGCTTGGCTGCAAGACAACGGCTTTGCCGAGGCGCAGGTGACGGTTTGCGAGGCCGTGGGCGGCCCGCGCGAACGGTTGCGGGCCAGGGCGGCATGGACAGATGTTCAAGCGCCGGTGGCCGTCGCGATCGACGGGGCCAACCTGCCGCGCAACGCCGGTCTGTCACGGGCGTCTGGCCTGCCGGACGCGTTGTTCCAAAGCGATGGGCAGATCACCAAATCCCCTATCCGCGCGCTGACGCTGTCCGCCCTTGCCCCGCGTCCGGGAGAGCTTTTGTGGGATATCGGCGGTGGGTCCGGGTCGGTTTCGGTGGAATGGTGTCTGGCGGGGGGGCTGTCGATCTGCCTTGAGACGCGGGCCGACCGGATTGCAAATATTCAGGCCAACGCCGCGGCTTTTGGCGTGGCCCATCGGCTGACCGTGCTGCATGCAACCGCGCCCGACGGGCTTGCCGCGCTGCCTGCCCCCGATGCGGTTTTTGTGGGTGGTGGGGGCGATGCCGCCCTTCATGCCGCCCTCTGGTCGCTTTTGCCCGAAGGCGCGCGCATCGTGGCCAATGGCGTGACGATTGAAACCGAGGCGGTTCTGGCCGACCAGCATGGCCGCCATGGTGGCACGCTGTTGCGGTTGGATATTGCCGAGGCGGCGGCTCTTGGCCGTTTCCGTGACTGGCGCGCCGCGCGGCCCGTTGTGCAATGGCGGGGCGTGAAATGAGGGTGGCTGGGATCGGATTTCGCAAGGGCGCGCCGTTGGACAGTCTGCGTGGCGTGTTAAGCGCCGCCGAGGCGCTGGGCGGCCCTGCCGAAGCCTTGGCAAGCCTGCCCGAAAAGGCAGCGGATGCACGCCTGCAAAGCCTTGCCGCCGAGCGGGGTTTGCCTTTATACCCCGTTGCCGTTGCGGGCCAACCCACCCCGACCCAATCGCCTCGCGTTCACGCGCTGCACGCCACCGGATCGGTGGCCGAGGCCGCCGCGCTGGCCGCTGCCGGGCCGGGGGCAAAGATCACCGTGGCGCGGATCACCGCGTCGGATGGCATGGCAACCTGCGCCATGGCCGAGACAAAGGAAGCCAAGACATGACCGTTCATTTCATTGGGGCCGGACCGGGTGCCGCCGACCTTATCACACTGCGCGGCCGCGACCTGATCGCCGCTTGCCCGGTCTGCCTTTATGCTGGCTCGCTGGTGCCCGAGGCGCTGCTGTCGCATTGCCCGCCCGGCGCAAAGATCATCAACACCGCCTCGATGAGCTTGGATGAGATCGTCGCGGAAATCGCTGCCGCCCATGCCGCAGGTCAGGATGTAGCGCGGCTGCATTCCGGGGATCTGTCGATCTGGTCGGCGATGGGCGAACAGCTGCGTCGCTTGCGCGCCTTGGACATTCCTTATGACGTTACGCCGGGGGTGCCGTCCTTTGCCGCCGCGGCCGCCGTGTTGGGTGCGGAACTGACGCTGCCGGGGGTGGCGCAATCGGTGATCCTGACCCGCACCTCGGGCCGGGCGTCGTCAATGCCCGAAGGCGAAACGCTGGAAAACTTTGCCCGCACCGGGGCGACGCTGGCGATCCATCTTTCGGTTCACGTGCTGTCCGATGTGGTGGCCCGGCTGACCCCGCATTACGGTGCAGATTGCCCGGTGGCCGTGGTGTTCCGCGCCAGCTGGCCCGACCAGAAGGTGGTTCGCGCCAGCTTGGGCACGGTGGAAACCAGCATCGGTGATGGCGAACGCACGGCGCTGATCCTTGTTGGCCATGCGCTTGGGGCCGAAGAATTCATTGAAAGCCGGCTTTACGCGGGTGACTATGACCGTCGCTATCGCCCCGTCGGCACTGAACCCCGGTTCCCTGAATGACGCCTCCTGGCCTGCTTATTTCTGCCCCTGCCTCGGGCACTGGCAAGACCACGGTCACGCTGGGCCTGATCGCCGCGTTCCGCGCGGCGGGGCTTGCGGTGCAGCCTTTCAAATGCGGGCCGGATTATATCGACCCGGCCTTTCATGCGGCTGCGGCCGGACGGCCTTCGGTCAATCTTGACAGCTGGGCGATGGGGCAGGACCGCATCGCCGGGCTGACCGGGGCTGCTGCGGGCGCCGATCTGGTGATCGCCGAAGGCTCAATGGGCCTGTTTGACGGTGTGGCGCGGGCTGGCGAAACCGGCACGGGTGCCAGCGCCGATGTGGCGGCCCTGATGGGCTGGCCGGTGATCGCGGTTCTCGATGTCTCAGGGCAGGCGCAGACGGCGGCGGCGGTGGCTGCCGGGCTGGCGGGGTTCCGCCCCGGATTGCGGCTGGCCGGTGTCATCCTGAACAAGGTCGCCTCTCCCCGGCACGAGGCGCTGGTGCGGACTGGCATGCAGGCGGCGGGCCTGACCGTGTTGGGCGCCTTGCCGCGCAAGGCTGCCGTAGCCCTGCCCGAGCGGCATCTTGGGCTGGTGCAGGCCGAGGAATTGCCCCGCCTGCAAGGGATTTTGGCCGAGGCCGCGGCCTTTGTTGCCGCGCATTGCGATTTGGAGGCGATCCGCAAGGCGGCCGAGGTCTCGCGCGGTACGGCACGGGCTGTTCAGCCCGTTCCTGCCCCCGGCGGGCGTATTGCGCTTGCTCGCGATGCGGCGTTTTCCTTTGTTTATCCGCATCTTCTGGCTGATTGGCGGGCGCAGGGGGCGACGATCCTGCCCTTCTCTCCGTTGTCCGACGAGGCCCCCGATCCCAGCGCTGATTGCTGCTGGCTGCCGGGGGGCTATCCTGAACTTCATGCCGGACGTCTGGCGGCGGCGGACCAGTTCCGGGCCGGTCTGACCGCCTTTGCCGAAACCCGTCCGGTGCATGGTGAATGTGGTGGCTATATGGCCTTGGGCGCAGGTCTGGTCGCGGCGGATGGCACCCGGCACCAGATGGTGGGCCTTTTGGGGCTGGAAACCAGCTTTGCCAAACGCCGGATGCATCTTGGCTACCGCTTGGCACGGCCGTTGCATCCTTTGCCGGGCCCGCTTGGCACCGTGGCCTTGCGCGGCCATGAGTTTCACTACGCCACCATCCTGAACCAACCCGATGCCCCGCTTGCCGCGGTTGAAGACGCCAACGGCGAGCCCGTGCCGGAAACCGGATCCTGCCGCCAGACCCCCGGCGGCGCGCGCGTCAGCGGCACCTTCTTTCACCTGATTTCTCCTGCCAGCGCCGAGGTTTCCCCATGAGCGGCTTTGTCTCTTTCGTCTCCTCCGGCCCCGGCGACCCCGAACTTCTGACGCTCAAGGCAGCGCGCCTCCTGGCCGAGGCGGATGTGGTCCTGTTCGACGATCTGTCGGCAGGCCCGATCCTGTCGCATTGCCGCGCTGACGCGGATCTGGTGGCGGTTGGCAAACGGGCCGGGCGCCCTTCGCCGAAGCAGGATCATGTCAGCCGTCTGTTGGTCGATCACGCGCTGACCGGGGCCAAGGTGGTGCGGCTTAAGTCCGGCGACAGCGGCATCTTTGGCCGTTTGGAAGAAGAAATCACCGCGCTGAATGCGGCCGGTGTTGGGTTTGAAATCGTGCCGGGCGTGCCCTCGGCCTGTGCGGCGGCGGCGGCGGCGGGCATCCCCCTGACGCGGCGTCTGACCGCGCGCCGGGTGCAGTTCGTCACCGGTGCCGATGTGACGGGCGATCTGCCCGAGGGGCTGAACTGGGCCGCCTTGGCCGATCCTGCCGCAACCACGGTGGTCTTCATGGGCAAGCGCACGTTCCCCGTTCTGGCCGCAGGGCTGATGGCGCGTGGTCTGCCCGCTGATACACCCGCCCTGATGGCCGAGGCGGTGGGCCACCCCGAGCAGCGCCTGACCCGCTCCACCCTTGGGGCCTTGGACGCAGTGATCGCGGCCGAGGCGGGCAGCGGCCCGGCGTTGATCCTCTATGGCCCCTTGATGGAGGGCTGAGCCGATGATCGAATTGACCCTGATCGGGATCGGTACCGGAAATCCGGACCATGTGACCTTGGAAGCGGTCAAGGCGATGAACGCAGCCGACCTGATCCTCATTCCGCTGAAGGGCGAGGATAAGGCCGATCTGGCTGGATTGCGGCTGGAAATCTGCCGGTCCTGTGTGACCAATCCCACGACGCGGATCGAAAGTTTTGATCTGCCAGTGCGGGATCCTGCCACCCCCGATTACCTGCGCCGTGTGAACGACTGGCATGACGAGATTGCGGCGGTTTGGGCCGCCTCGATTACCACGCATCTGGGGCAGGGCGGTGGGGCAAAAGTGGCCTTTCTGGTCTGGGGGGACCCGTCGCTTTATGACAGCACCCTGCGTATCGCCGAGCGGCTTGCCCGCCAGATGTCGCTGCGGCTGAAGGTTATTCCCGGCATCACCGCGATCCAGACGCTGTGTGCGGCGCATGCCATCCCGCTGAATGACCTTGCGGCCCCCGTCACCATCACCACCGGCCGCCGCCTGCGCGACACCGGCTGGCCCGAGGGCGCCGAGACGGCCGTTGTCATGCTGGACAGCGGTGGTGCCTTTGCCACGCTAGACCCGGCTGGGGTGCATATCTGGTGGGGCGCTTATGTGGGGATGGAAAACCAGATCTTGCTGTCTGGACCTTTGGCTGAAATGGCCGATCTCATCACCCAAACCCGCGCCAAAGCCCGCGTCGATCATGGCTGGATCATGGATATCTACCTGATGCGGCGGAGTATCCGCTAAGTCGGGGTCAGGCCTCGGTGGCGTCCAAGCCCGGTTCTTCTGGGCTGGCCTCGCTGAGAGCGGGAATGACCGTTTCCGGACCGCGGTTCATCTCTGCCTCAAGGTCTTTGACACGACGCTGCCACGCCTCGTTGTTTTCAAGCGCATTCTGGATGGCGACTTTCAAATCCGAAGCCAAGCAAGGCAGGGCCAGTGAGGCATCACAGATCGGCAGGCGTTCTTGGGTAAAATCATGCGCGGGCATGCGGGTCGAGGCAAGGACCACAGGCAGGTCGGGATGGGCACGCCGCAGGGTCAGCAAGGGGCCGATCACAGCAGAAATGCCGCCAAAGCCTTCGATCTCGACGATCAGCATCGACCAGTATTCGATGGGCATCCCGAGCAGATCCTGAATCTGCCGCAGGTCGCTGCAGACGACAACATCACAGCCCTGCCCACGCAGGATTTCAATCTGAAAGGTCAGGGAGACCGAGTCCGCCGTCAGCACCAGCACCGGGTCGGTGGTCATCGCGACGCGGGCCTCTGCGCGCCGTTGGTGCGACTTGAAGAGCCGCACAGCACCTCCGCCGCTTTCCAACGTGGCGCCAGGATCTCCAGACATGCTGTTCACAGTGATGCGCCCCTTACGAAACCGATTCCACTCTAGCGAGTGGCAATAGATCAACCCCTATCGTGATTGTCTGCTATTCGAGACTGGGGATCAAACTCGCATCAGGTATCCAATTGCTACAAAGGATACTTTGATGCGCCAAAGGATATTGTTTTTCCCTTTGGTGGGCGCGGTACGCACTTTGTGCCGCTCTATCTACCTTGGATTGTTTTGACCTCACCGACGGCTGGGGCCAGCGGGTCGCAAATGAAAACCGCGAGATCTCTCTCGCGGTTTTCGGGACGACGCTAGGGGAGGGAGGCCGCGTTTCGATCCTGCCAGACCTGATTGTTGATCTGTGCCTCTGCCAAAGCCAGATCCAGACGTGACAAGGAAACAGGACCGCGTAGCGTGACGTCCGTAATTGCCAGGCGTTCGGTCGAAAAGTCATCAACAGCGCTTTCGTCACTGATGAGAATGACGGGCGTTGTTTGATGGCGCAGGCGGAATGCGATCAAGTCAGATGCCACCAAGGCGATGCCGCCACAGCTTTCCAGATCCAGGATCACAAGGCCAATGGGCTGATTTGACGTAGAAATATTCAGATTCGCCTGGCGCAACGAGTCGACGGAGTTCAAATCGACGGCGTTATCTCTCAGCCAGTGCTTCAACCGGGTTTGCCGATCGCGCGGGTCTACCAGCAGTACAGTGCTGCCATAAAGCGCATCGGCATAGGTCAGGTTTCCGGGCCCGATCTGGCTGTCGATCAGCTTGCGGGCAACGATGCGATCAAGGGCGGCTTCTTCGAAGTTCGGGGCAGGCTTGAGGCGCGCGACACTGCCCGCACCAGATTTCAGACTTTTCGCAAGCTGCGAAAAAAAGTTCCCATCAGATTTTTTGATTACAATGGCATTTGACATGGGACACCTCGAAACTCTTAGTCAGTTTCCTCCGCGCCGACGCGCAGGTCACGTGCAATCTTGATAAACTTAACGCACTTTGGATACAAAACTATCGGAAGGGTAGATTTATGGCGGATCGCGTCGGCAGTTCTTTGCCGTAATTCCACAAAGGATAGGCGGCGTGATCGCTCGAAATCTTGGGGGTAGGGGCACGCGAGAGTATTCTGAAGGCCTACAATTGGAGGATGAGTTTTGGTAGGCTTGGTGCTGGCTACTGCGATCGGAACTCTGGCCTTGGCTGTTGCCTTGGTGGCTGGGGTTGGCCCCGGTGCGTTGACCGTGATCTATGCGGCGAGTTTCTTGCCTGTCGCGTTGGTCTTGCTCTGGCCGCGGCACGCGCGGCGAAGCTGACGGGCCGCAGGGGCCCGTCCTGAATCAGGATCGTGATGGATGATGAGGGCGCCCTGGGGCGCCTGTCAGAAGGAGGCGGACTCGACGAGGCCGCTTTGCTCGGCGATCAGGGCGGCCTGGGTGCGGTTTTTCGCGTTCAGCCGCGAGCAGATCGAGCGCAGGTGCATCTTGATGCGGACCTCGGTCGATTCCAGTGCGCGGGCGATTTCCTTGTTGGTCTGCCCTTTGACCAGCAGTCGCAGGACCGACAGTTCCTTTTCGGAAAGCCGAGGGGCCTTGATGTCTACGGATTGCGGTTCGGCGACAGAGAAGGGCACAAAGATCTGGCCCGATGCGATCAGTTTCAGCGTGCTGCACAGCGATTTCAGCGGCAGGGTCTTGGGGATGTAGCCGCGCGCGCCGTTCAGAATGGATTGCCGCACGAAAACTTCGTCAACCAGTCCGGAAAACACCACGACAGCGCCTGGATCGTTGGCCTTTACGATGTCTTCGACGCTGGATGGGCTGGCCATGCCGGGCATGGCGATATCAAGCAGCAGAACCGAGAACGGGCCAGATTCCGCGATGGCATCCAGAACGGACGCCTTGTCTTTGGCCGTCTTGACGGGGGCTTCAAGCTCGTTGCTGATGACGTGGGCAACGGCGTCGCGGACAATATCGTGGTCATCTGCGACCAGCACGGACATCACTTCTGACATTGGCTCCGCCTCAAGAGGGGGGTGCTTGATCGCACCGCGTTGTTAAATAGTCTATCTGACATTGATGATAGTGTCCTTGGTGATCGCTTTCCAGCGCTGGCGTGCGCGATCAGCGTAATTGTGCCAATTGGTATCAAAAGATACATATCAAGTATCGCAAGTGTAAATTGCCTGACCCAATGGGTGTGATAACCCCCCCAAAGGGGTTTGTTCCAAGGGTGAGGAAGTGATGCTGTCCCAAGGGGTGTTTTTGTCAAGCCGCGTCAAGATGGTTTTCGCCGCGGGCATGCTGTGTATGACGGCAATCATGGGGCCATCTGCTCCGGTGCAAGCAGAAGAAGACGTTTTGTTGACGATTGCGGCAGGGGCGGATGAACCGTTGCGGCTGGATCGCGCGGCGATCGATCAATTGCCCCAGACAGAGTTTTCGACCCACACGCAGTGGACCGAGGGCAAGATCAAATTTTCCGGCCCGACCTTGAAGGATGTGCTAGAGCTGGCCGATCCAGACCTGACAGCAGATAGCGTCGTTCATCTCCTCGCGGCCAACCAATACGAAGTCACGCTGGATATGAAGCTCTTGGAAGATGATGCGCCCATCATCGCGACCCGGATGAATGACAAAGCCTTTGGCACGCGCCAGAATGGGCCGCTGTGGGTTGTTTTTCCCTATGAACTCGATTCACAGTACCAAACCGAAAGTGTCTATTCCGCCAGCATCTGGCAATTGATAGAAATTCGTATCGAAAAGTGAAGCCTGGCCAGCCCTGATCCGGGCGGCCATTGAAAGGTCCGGATGTCCAATCTCGGCTCCAAAGACGCACTCTCACCGCCAGAAAGCAATTGGGCGGTGGGCGGGTCATTGATTCTTTTCATCCTTTCGGCGCTTCTGCTTTTGGGGGTGCAGGGCATCACGCTGTATGACCGCTTTGCCCGTGCGTCCGAGGTTGGTCTGGACAACCATGTGTGGATCTTTTCCCAGCTTGAGGTCGAGGCCAAGAATTTCACTATCGCGCTGCTGGAGGGGATGACGACGGAAGGCGAGGGCCAGCCGGATGCCGCGCATGAACGCAAGATCCGCTTGGCGTTCGACATCTATTACAGCCGGACGCGGACGGCGACGTCGGTTGCGCGTGAGGCGTTTGAGGATGCACGCGTGCGCAGCCGGTTCGAACTGCTGGTCCAATCGAGCCAGAAACTCGCCAACCAGATGGACGCCAAGCCGCGGCTGACCGCCCAAGACATCGTCGCGCTGCATGAAGCCTTCAATGCCGATGTGCCCTTTATCCGCAAAGTGGCCAATGCGGCGATGCTGGATTCCATTTCGAACGCCGAAGAAGGGCGCGAGGCGCGGCACTGGATTTTGGGCCAGTTGCAACTGGTCATGGGGCTGGTGATCGTTCTGATGGTCTTGTCCGTGCGTCAGGCGATGAAGGTGACCCGCTCTGTCAGCCACCATGCCGCAGAAACCGCAAAGGTGGTTTCGCGGCTGAGCAGAACGCTCAATGCCTCGTTGGACGCGGTTTTGATCGTCGATGACGATGGCAGGATCAAGGAGTACAACGCGGCCCTTCTCAACATCCTGAAGATGCAGGCGGGTGACGTCATCACTGGCATGGATGTCCTAGAGCTGATTGCGAAAGAGGATCGCAAGGAAATTAGCCAATTGATCGCGATGCTTCGGCTTGATGGGCCTGCGGGTGCCTCGGATGTCAGCGTGGCGCAGCGGATCAATTCCCATATTTATGATGTAAACGGCGCTCTGTGCCCGGTCGAGCTTTCTTGTGCGATCGACCATTCGTTTGATGGCCGTTTTTCCTACATTGTTTTCATCCGGGACCGCTCGCAAGAGGTGGCGGCGGCCAATGTGCTGCGGGATGCCCGCGACCGGGCGCGGATGGACGCCAAGGCGAAAGAGCGGTTCCTGTCGGTGCTGAGCCACGAAATGCGCACCCCGTTGCATGGCGTCATCACGTCGTTGGAACTGGTGCAGTTGGGCGAGGTCAAGGCCAGCGAGCAGGGGTTCTTGCAGACCGCATCGGCCTGCGCAAAATCGGCGCTGACCCAGATCGACGATGTGCTGGCCCTGACGCGCAACGGTTATCTTGGCGATACGGACGAGCCGTTCCTGCCCTCGAAGCTCATCGACGACATTGTCAGCGAAATCGTGCCGCTGGCGCTGGAGCGGGGCAACACCATCAGCGTCGTGGTGCAGGGCAATGCCAAGCAAAGCCTGATCAATTCGAAAAGCCGCAGCTTCCAGCTCACGGTGCGCAATCTGGTTTCGAACGCGGTGAAATACACCAGCAACGGCGAAATCGAAGTCACCCTGACGGCCCAGACCGTCGCGGCGGGTCTGATCTCGGTTGAGGTTGCGATCAAGGATACCGGGATTGGGATCAGGCCGGTCGACCAATCGCGGATCTTTGAAGAATTCGCCATGGTCGGCGATAGCCCGGCGGGCAAAGTCTCGGGTTTTGGGTTGGGCCTGTCGATCGCGAAGTCGTCGGTCGAGCGTTTGCAAGGCCGCATCGGTGTGGAAAGCGAACTGGGCAAGGGCAGCCGGTTCTTTTTCAGTTTCGAGGCCCCGGCGTCCGACAAGCCCGCCCCGGCGCCCAAGCTGGATGTTCTGATCCTGTCGGCCGTCACAAAGGCCACGACGCCACTGAATATTCTGATCGTGGACGACAACCCGGTGAACCGGGCCTTGATGTCTGAAATGGTGCGACGTCTTGGCCATCACCCGGAAATGGCGCTGGACGGCACCATTGCGCTGAGCATGTCGCGTGAAAAGCTTTACGACATCATCTTGATGGACCTGAGCATGCCGGGGCTGAGCGGCTTTGAGGCCGCCCGGCTGATCCGCCGGGAAAGCGCCAATGCTGACAGCCGGATTTATGCGCTGACCGCGCGCGACTTGACGGAATGTCGCGACGAGGTGCGGAACGCCGGGATGGAGGGCGCCTATCAAAAGCCCATCAGCATGGTGCAACTGCGCGATCTCATCGATCAGTCCATTCCGACAAAACCCGATGTCCTGCCGATGGCCGTTTTCCCGGTTTTGGAGAATTTTCGGGATGTGTTGGGCCTGATGGGGCGCGACATGACCCGCAAACTGGCCGCGGCCATGATGGCGGACACGGTCGAGGCACAAAAGGCGCAAGGCAAGATCGGCGTTTCGGTCAAGGCAAAGATCGAGATGGCGCATCGGGCCGGGGGCTCTGCGGCGGTACTTGGTGCCTCGCGGTTGGCCGAGGCGTGGCGCAATGTGGAAACTGCCCTGCGCGCCGGCGACAAGGCAGGGTATGATCGGTTGATTGCGGCCATTCCCAAATATTTTGAGCAGACCGGCGCCGCGCTGGCGGACGAAAATGTTCTAGGCCCCGAGGTTTCGACCGAATAGGCCGCTGGCTGCGCCCGGTGTTGTCTGGGCCAAGGTCAATGACCGCCTTTTGTTATCGGCAATGATACAATCTAACGTGATATCGAGATTGATCGGTCGATACGCCGATGCTATCGTTCGGCGATATTTGGTCTCGGCTCGTTTAATAAATCGTTTAAAGGCTGCCCGCGAACGGGAGGCATTGAAATGTCGATGCGACCAGCGACTCTGGCATTTGTTGATGATCATCCGGTTCTGCTGTCCGGTATGTGCCAGCTTTTTTCTGCTTTGGATGGCTTCAATGTTGTTGCTGTCGGCAAGTCAGCTCAGGATGCGGTGGAGATTTTCCATTCGCATGAACCGGATGTCATCGTTGTCGATCTGAACATGCCGGGCCGCACGCTTGAGGCGATTGCCAAGGTTGCAAGCGGCGGGGGCAGCACGCGCTTTGTGGTGTTCACCGCCTCGAACTGCATCGACACCGCCATTGCCGCGCTGGAGGCGGGGGCCAGTGGGTATGTCCTGAAAGGCAGCACGATCGAGGAATTGACCGAAGCGATCGGTCAGGTTTTGAACGGCGAAACCTACATCACCCCCAGTTTCGCGACCAAAGTTGTGGCGGGCCTGCGCCAGGCGGCGCGGCGGGTGGCGCAACCGCGTGTGGTGTTTTCCAAGCGGGAGGAGGATGTTTTGCGCCTCTTGCTGCGCGGCCATACCAACAAGGAAATCGCCGAAGGGCTGCTTATCAGCGACAAGACGGTCAAGCATTATGTGACCGTGCTGATTCAGAAACTGCATGTGCGCAACCGCGTGGAGGTTGTGCTTGCCGCACAAGAACTGGCCAGTGCCGGTGCCTTGCCACCGGGGGCCACCATCAACTGATCGGCTGCGCCAGACCCAAATCCGGCACATCGCTGCCAAGCGGCAGCAGCACCGTCAGCACGGCGTGTTGGCCTACCGTCTCGAGCTGGCACGCGCCACCAAAGGCGTCCAGCCGACGGCGCATCCCATGCAGGCCAAGACCGTGCCAGACTTTGCTGCGCGATCTGCCTGTCGCGGCGGCCGGGGCGTTGCGCACGGTGATGAGGAGAATCTTGCCGTGTTGATGCACCCTCAGGTGGGGCGGGGTGTCACCTTCGCCATGGTGCAGCGCGTTCGACAGCCCTTCTTGAATGACCCGGAACAGGCAAACCGAACGCGGCGCATCCAGCCGTTCGGGCAAGGTGCCGATGTCCAGCTCAACGTCTTGCCCGGACAGGCTGCGATGGCGCGTCACCGCCAGATCAATGACGCTGCTGGTGGTCAGATTCTCGACCTCGGGCAGGATCAGCCCGGCCGACAGGATGCGCAGTTGCGACAGCACATCACGGGCAAGCGCGGCAAAGGACGTACCATCGGGCAGCACACCGCGCGCCCCGGATTCGGACATTAGCGACATCAGCCCCAAAAGTTGCACCGGACCGTCGTGCAATTCGGCGCCGACATGGTTCAACACCTGTTCATTCGATTGCGCGGCATCAAGCCGCGCCTGGACGGCTTCGCGCCGAAGCTGTTCGTTCTGCGCCATCAAGCGGCGTTTCACCAGCAGGCGCGCCTCAAGCTGTTCGCTTTGCCGCACGCTGAGCGCCAGCATCCCAAGCATCCCCATGGTCGCCAAGGCCGTCACCAGCCAGACTGTGCGTTCCACAAAGGCGCGGTCTTGCAGGATTTGGTTCGCAGGTTGATAGATCTCGCCCACCGCGACGAATTGGCCGGATTGCGGGTCGTGGATCGGCACATAAATCTCGAAATAGGGATAGGGCAGCGGGTTCTCACCCGCGTTGGGCCCGCTGGTTTCCAGCCGCGTGATGGTTTCCCCTGCAAGTGCAATCGTGAGATCGCCGGGGTCATGCATGTCGGGCGTATCGCCCTGAATGCTGGAAAACAGCAAGTCCCCCTGTGGCGCCCAGATCCGCAACGCAACATCTGCCGCGGCACCGGAATTGTTCTGGATGACCTCGGCAATCGCAGTTCGCACCGCCTCAGACACCGGATCATCGTTGCGTTGTACCAGCGCATAGGGCGCAAGCAGCTTGTCCACATAGACCGCGCCAATTTCGCCAAGCGAATGAAGTTGCAAAGCCCGGTAGCGGTTGATGATGAAGAGCCCAAGGCCGATCATCATCAGCAACACGGCAAGGGTCATGAAGACCGCAAGCCGCCGGGGGGGCAGATTGCTGCCCGGAAACCTGCCGCGAGACGATTCGTCATCGGTCGGCACCGAGGGGACCGCCGGGAGGGTGATCACGGTTGACGCCGCCCGGCGCGTTGCGACGATTCGGAGAGAATAAGGCAATTCAAAAAGAGTTTGGTCATCGTTAACCTCATATAATTGCTAAAAAATATAAAGTTTTGGTCGAAAATCGTCCCAAGCAAACATGGGACCAAGGTCTTAATTCCATTCGGACTAAAGTCTACAGTCCGAATATACCAATTTCGCCGCGCCGTCAGCGACCTTTGGTGCTTCCGCCAGTCCGGGCCTCATGCAAGCATCATGGGGTATTGGGGGAATTTTACGGCTGCTCTTGATCGCATACTGCCTGCCTTAGATCGAAGGCCGTCCCGTCCCGTTTAGCTGCATCATTTTCACCCTCGTCGCCATGGGCGGCGGGGCCTGGGGGAGATTTGTCATGACCGTCAAGCTCAATGTCGCGGACCTTGATTTCATCCTGCGTCAGATCAAGATCAGTGAGGCCCACGCCGCCGGAACGCCATTGTCTGAGATTTGGGTCGATGCCGACGGCAATGTCGTGCCGGCCGGAACCCCCGGCGCGCTGCCGGCAATCTCTGACCCGCATGTGCCTTATGGTCTGCGCACGGTCGATGGCAGCTCCAACAATGTCGTGGAGGGGCGCGAAACCTGGGGGGCGGCAGATCAGGCCATGCCGCGGCTGCTGGATCCGAATTTCCGCAATGACATGGACGGCGATGTGATGCCGCTTGGCCCGCCCGGCGGGCCTTTGGTGACCAACACCGATTACGGGGTGATCGGCGCGCCGTCAGCCGGAAATGGTGGCAATACGGGCAATGTGGCCGATGCCGACCCGCGGATCATTTCGAACCTTGTGGTAGATCAGTCGATCAACAACCCGGCCGCGGTCGAAGCCTGGTTTGCCAGCGAGGCGGCCCTAGCGGCCTTTCACCTGCGCTATGGAGAGGATGCGATTCCGGTGCGCCCCGGCGAGGGGATCGCACAGCCGCTGCTGGTGAATGCGGGGTTTGAAACGCAGGTGATGACCGATGGCGCGCCGGGGGTCATCACGGATGCCTTGGGCAATTACACCCTCGGCGCCCCTGACGGCTGGACCCTGACCGGCGGCACGGGCGGGGTGTTTGCCCCGGCGGCGGCGGTGACGGACGTGGGCGGTCATACCGGGCCGAACGTGGCTTGGCTGACGGGGGGGGCCACCTTGGCGCAATCCTCGGGTCTCTTGGCCGAAGGCCTCGCCTATACACTGAACTTTCGGGTGGGTGACCGCACCGATCAGGTCTGGTCTGGCGGCACGGCCCGTCTGATGGCGGTTTCGGCCGATGGTTTGACCACGGTGTTCCTGTCGCAGACCACCCTGCCGACCCCGGCCGACGGGCAATGGGCGGCCGTATCGCTTTCCACGACGGCCATCCCGGCCGCGCTGGATGGCTATACCTTGCGGGTTGAAATCCAGCAGACCGGCGGCGCCCAAGTGCTTGTCGATCAGGTCGCCGTCACGGCCTCGTCCTCGCAGGGCAATATGATCGAGATCGACAACACCGATTTGGCCTCTTTGCCCAATATCGCGCCGGATGACGGTATCTCGGCCCCGTTCAATGCGTGGATGACCTTCTTTGGCCAATTCTTTGACCACGGGCTGGACCTGATCACCAAGGGCGGCAACGGCACCGTCTTTGTGCCGCTGCAAGCGGATGACCCGTTGGTGCTGGGCGCGGACGGCATCGCCGGCACCGCCGATGACCTGCCGAACCATCTGCGCTTTATGGCGCTGACCCGGTCTACGCCGGTGGCGGGGCCGGGGGCGGATGGGGTTCTGGGCACCGCAGATGACACCGCGCATGAAGGCCAGAACGTCACCACGCCCTTTGTCGATCAGAACCAGACCTATACCTCGCATGCCTCGCATCAGGTGTTCTTGCGCGAATATGTGATGGAAGAAGTGTCGCCCGGTGTCTTTGAACCCGTGGCAACGGGCCGGTTGCTGGATCACGCCGGCGGCGGGCTGGCGACATGGGCCGATGTCAAGGCACAGGCGCGCGACGTTTTGGGGATCGAACTGACCGATGGCGATGTGCTGAACATTCCGCTGTTGCGCACGGACCCCTATGGCGCCTTCATCCGTGGGCCGAATGGCTTGCCGCAGATCGTGACGGGGCTTGGCCCGGATGGTATCCCGAACACCGCAGATGATCTGGTGGTTGAAGGCAATCTGGCAACCCCGGTCAACACGTTTGGGGCCGGGGCCGTGCGCATTGGCCATGCCTTCCTTGATGACATCGCGCACAACGCCAACCCGTTCAACAGCCAGACCGGCACTTTGAAAACCGCCGATGCGGATGGGGATCTGGGGCTTGGCACGGTCGGCAGCTATGACAATGAGCTTTTGGACCGCCATTTCATCACCGGCGACGGGCGCGGCAATGAAAACATCGGGCTGACCTCGGTCCACCATGTGTTCCATTCTGAACACAACCGGCAGGTCGCCGCACAGCAGTTGGAAATCCTGTCCTCGGGCGACATGGGGTTCATCAATGAATGGCTGGACACCGACATCGGCGGGCTGCCCGCCGGGTTCGAGACGATGACTGCACTGCAACAGCAGGCCTATGCCGAGACACTGGACTGGAACGGCGAGCGGCTGTTCCAAGCGGCGCGTTTTGCGACCGAGATGCAGTACCAGCATCTGGTGTTCGAAGAATTCGCCCGCAAGGTTCATCCCAACATCGAACCGTTCGTGTTCAATGCGGTGACCGACATCAACCCCGCGATCTTCGCTGAGTTTGCCAATGTGGTGTATCGCTTTGGCCATTCGATGCTGACCGATAACATGCCACGCGTCTTTGCCGATGGCACCTCTGACAACATGGGCCTGATCGACTCGTTCCTGAACCCGATCGCGTTCAACAATGACGGCGCGCTGAGTGCGGATGAGGCGGCGGGCGCCGTGATCCTTGGCATGACCGCAGAGCGCGGCAACGCGATTGATGAATTCGTGGTCAGTTCGCTGCGCAACAATCTCTTGGGCCTGCCGCTTGATCTGGCAGCGCTGAACATCGCCCGCGGTCGCGATACCGGGATCCCCAGCTTCAACGAGGCACGCGCCCAGCTGTTTGCCCAGACCAATTCGGTTTGGTTGAAGCCCTATGACTCTTGGGTCGAACTGGCAGCCAATCTGAAAACGCCGATGACGGTGGTCAACCTGATTGCCGCCTATGGCACCCATGCCTCGATCCTGGCCGCAACCACGCTAGAGGACAAGCGCGCGGCGGCCTTTGATCTGGTCTTTGGCGGGGGTGCGGTTTCAGACGCCGAGCGGCTGGATTTCCTCAATAGCCGCAATGGTTGGACCTCCGACAGCAATGGTCTGAACGACATTGACCTGTGGGTGGGCGGCATGGCCGAACGGATCATGCCCTTTGGCGGCATGCTGGGCTCGACCTTTACCGCTGTCTTTGAAGCGCAGCTCGAAGCGCTCCAGTTTGGCGACCGCTTCTATTATCTCAGCCGGACGCAGGGGCAGAATTTCCTCAACCAGCTGGAACAGAATTCTTTCTCGAAAATGCTTTTGGCCAATTCAAGCCTTGCCGATCCTGGCGCGGACGGCATCCGCGGCACAGCAGACGACATTGTGACCCATCATATTGGGGTCGATTCCTTTACCCGCTATGACTTTGTGCTGGAGGTGAACCAGGCAAATCAATTGATCCCCGATCCTGTCGGCAATGATCCCGTCCTTGAAGGGATGGGGCTTGGCAAGGTGGTGCGCGATACCAATTACATCCGCTTCACCGGCGGCGAACATATCGTGGTCGGTGGCACCAGTGGCAATGATACGATCATCACCAGCGATGGCGATGACGGCATCTGGGGCGATGCGGGGGATGATGACATCCAGTCCGGCTTTGGGGTCGATCTGGTGAATGGGGGTGCCGGCAATGACATCGTGATCGACGATGGCGACGAGGCCGACTTCCTGAAGGGCGAAGAGGGCGATGATGTCATCGCCACCTCGTCGGGCTTGGATATCGTGATGGGGGGCGACGGCAAGGATGTCGTCTATCTTGGCACTGACTCCTCGGAAATCTTTGGTGGCGCGGGCGACGACTTCCTGATGGGGGGCGAAGGCCACGACAACATCATGGGCAACGAGGGCAGCGACTGGATGGAGGGCGGAAACGGCTTTGACGTGATTGCCGGCGACAACACAGAGTTGTTCTTCAACAGCCGGATCATTGGTCATGACGTCATGTTCGCCGGCAGTGACGAGCAGGATTTCGATGCGGAATCCGGCGATGACATCATGGTTCAGGGCGAAAGCGTGATCCGCAACGAGGGCATGTTCGGCTTTGACTGGGCCACCTACAAAGGGGTGCAGACCGCCGCCGACGCCGATTTGCGCATCCGTATCTTTACCACCGAACAGCAAGACATCTTGCGCAACCGCTTCGACAAGGTCGAGGCGCTGTCGGGGTGGGATCAGAACGACGTGCTGTCGGGCGATGACCGCGTGGCGCCGGGGTCGGTCCTGCCCGGTGCCGGGGCGAATGAGGGCGTGCTGTTCAATGATGGGCTGGATCAGGCCGGCATTGACCGCATCGCGGGTCTGGAAGAACTGGTGACGCTGCAACCCGGCCAGATCTATTGGGAGGCAGGCAATATCATCCTTGGCGGCGGCGGGTCTGATACCATCGCCGGCAACGGCGGGGATGACATTCTGGACGGTGACCGCTGGTTGAATGTGCGCATCCGCATCACCGGCAACCCCGCTGACGCCAATTTGGCCGAAAATGAAATCGCCACGGTCGACACGCTGCGCCATGTGTTTACTGCAACGGATGCCCCTGACCCAACATGGGTCGGCAAGAGCCTGTTTGAGCTGATGGTATCGCGGGTCATCGTGCCGTCGCAGATGCATATCGTGCGCGAATTGCTGGATGGCGG
The DNA here is from genome assembly GCA_937927675.1 of uncultured Paracoccaceae bacterium. Taxonomy (GTDB): domain Bacteria; phylum Pseudomonadota; class Alphaproteobacteria; order Rhodobacterales; family Rhodobacteraceae; genus Tabrizicola_A. The sequence continues at coordinate 20,413 of CALBSG010000082.1, forward strand.
TCAGGCGGCCGATACGGATGTGGCGGTCTTCAGCGATGATGCGGACCAATACACCATCACCTACCTGCCCGATGGCTCAGTGCGCATTGCGCATACCGGCTTTGGCACCAATGTCGATGTCATCACCGATGATGGCGTTGATACCTTGCACAACATCGAATTCGCACGGTTCCGCGATGGCCTCGTGGACATCCGGCAGCGCCCGGCAACGGGCCAGCCGGTGATCAGCGATCCGACCCCGACCGAAGGGCAGGTGCTGACGGTCAACCTCGCGGGGATTGCTGATGCCAATGGCATCGCCGGTGCGATTGCGGTGCAATGGCAGTCGTTTGACGGCACGAACTGGGTGAACATCCCCGGCGCGACAGGAACCAGTTTTACGCCGAATGATCCATTGTTCGACCCCAACGGACCGCAAGTTGGCCGCCAACTGCGCACGGTGGCGACCTTCACCGATGGCTTGGGCAATGTGGAAAGCGTGATCTCGGCCCCGACGGCGGTGGTGGGGGATAACTTTACCGGCAACCTTCTGGTCCCGAATTTCACGGGCACGGCGGGCGACGATGTTGCGGTGGGTCACAATCCGGGCCTTTTGACTGCTGGCGCCAACCTGATGAACGGCAATGCCGGGGCCGATAGCCTGTCGGGCCTTGGCGGCAATGACACGCTGAACGGTGGCGATGGCAATGACACGCTGGACGGCGGGGCAGGCGTTGATGTGGTGACGGGCGGCAATGGGCTGGACCTGATCCGTCTTAACTTCGCCGCGGGTGCGACGGGGCGTGATACGGTCGATGGCGGCGCGGATGAGGACACCGTTGCGATCACCGGTGCGGCGGTCGCGGAAACCTTCCGCATCTACACCCGAGCCGAGGCGGTGCTTGCCGGCATGACCGGCATCGCCCTGACGACCGAGATTGTCATCACCCGCAATGGCACCACCAACGCCGCCATCGTGGCCGAGCTGGACAATATCGAGGAGCTTGTCATCAACACGCTGGACGTCAGCGCCAATGACGGCAATGGCCTGCCCAATGGGGGGGTGAATGGCGGTGATACCATTCTGGTGATTGGCAACTTTGCCACCACCAGCCTGAACTACAGCACGATCACCATCAACGGTTCTGCCGCCAATGACACGATCGACATTTCGGCCTTCTCCTCGGCGCATCGGGTGGTGTTCCGCAGTGCGGGCGGCAACGATGTGATTGTTGGCACTCTGCGGCCGCAGGATGTGATTGACCTTGGCGCCGGCACGCCGGTTGTCACGCAGCTGGGCAATGGCATGACCCGCGTCGAGGTTGGCGCCAACAGCGTGACCTTCCGCGCACCGAATGGCCTGCCGGCGATCCCCGGTCTGGAACCGGGCAATGATGACGAGGTCAACGGCGGCTTTGCCCTCACGGCCCGCGATCTTGCCGGGCTGAAAAACCTGGTCAACGGCCGTCCGGCTTTTGAGGGGGACGACGACACCGAAGGGGCCGCCGGGGTGCGCCAGCTGTCGGGGACAGGCAATAACGAAGACAACCCCGACTTTGGCGCGGCCGGAACCCCGTTCATCCGCCTGACCGATGCGCATTATGGCGCGCCCGATGCCAATGGCAATCGCGCCATCAACCCGCTTTTTGACGGGCTTGACCCCCGCGCGATTTCCAACGCGCTGGGCGCGCAAGAGGCCGACCTAGCCCCCAATGCCAAAGGTGCCAGCACCTTGTTCATGGCCTTTGGCCAGTATTTCGACCATGGGCTGGATTTCATCGCCAAGAATGCCGCCTATGGCACCATCGAAATCGGCGGTCCCGGCATGGTGCGGGCGCCCGGCTCGGACAATCCGGCCGATCTGACGCGGGCGGCGGTGGACCATATCGACGCCAATGGTGTGCCGCAGCACATCAACATGACCTCGCCCTTTGTCGATCAGAACCAAGCCTATGGCAGCCACGAATTGGTTGGCCAGTTCCTGCGCGAAAGCGACGGGGCGCAGGGGTTCGGCATGCGGTTGCTGCAGGGCGAGGCCGATCCCTCTGATCCCGATTTCAACCTGTTGCCCACACTGCGCGACCTGATCTTGCATCACTGGGAGGCGAACACCGTCTTCAGCGATCCCGACTTGCCGGGCGGCGCCAGGGCCTTCCGCGATCATTACGCGGGGCTGGTCGATGGGGCTGGGGCGATCAACGGTGCCATGGTTGCGGGCTTGGCCGGCAACTTCATGGGGTCGGGCCAGCCGCTGTTGCTGGATGCCAATCCCTTTGTCGGCTTGCTGGATCATCGGGTGTCCGGCGATGGCCGGGCGAACGAGAACTTCGCCCTCACCTCGGTGCATACGATCTGGGCGCGCAACCACAATTTCCATGTCGAAAACCTGATGGCCCAAGGGTTCGAGGGCAGTCAGGAAGAAGTGTTCCAAGCGGCCAAGATGCTGAACGAAAGCGAATATCAGCGCGTGGTGTTCAGTGAGTTCGCCGATATGCTGCTGGGTGGCTTGCGCAGCACAGAAGGGGATACCGGCAACCATGGCTGGGATGGCTACAACCCCGGCACCGATGCGCGGATCAGCCATGAATTCGCCGCCGCCGTCTACCGGGTTGGCCATTCGCTGATCGGCCAGACCTTGCAGGTGATGGGGGCGGATGGGCAGCCCATCGAGGTGCCGCTCTATGATGCCTTCCTGAACCCGACCAACGCGGCGGGTGCCTTCACCGGCCCCTTGCCGGCGGGCTATGTGCCGCAGCCAGGCTATACCCAGCATGGCGTAGCCGCGATCTTGGCTGGCACCGCGACCCAAGCTGCCGAGGAGGTGGATTACAATATTGTCGATGCGGTGCGGAATGATCTCGTTCGCATCAACGCCGACCTGTTTGCCTTCAACGTTGCCCGCGCTTGGGATCTGGGGCTTGGCACACTGAATCAGGTCCGGGCCGATCTTATGGCCTCGACCGATCCCTATATCCGGCAAGCGGTCGGCTTTGCGGGGGATTTGACGCCCTATACCAGCTGGGCCGATTTCAAGGCCCGCAATGGTCTGAGCGATGCGGTCATCGCGCAGTTCCAGACCGCCTATCCTGATCTGGTTCTGACAACACCCGAAGACATTGCGGCCTTCATGGCGGTCAATCCAGACATCGTGTTGCACGATGGCCCGGCGGGCACCAAGATCGTCTCGGGGATCGATCGGCTGGATCTGTGGGTCGGTGGCCTTGCCGAAAGCCATGTTCTGGGGGGCATGGTTGGCCAGACCTTCTGGGTCGTCCTGCACGAGCAATTTGACCGACTGCAGGAAGGTGACCGCTTCTATTACATCGACCGGTTTGAAAACTTCGATTTCTATCAGACCTTTGGTGAGGACACGACCTTTGCCGACATCATCAGCCGCAATTCCAGCTTGGACAATCTGGATGGCACGGCCTTTGAGGCCGATGCTGGCGGGGCTGATGGGGAAGACGACGGCACCGTCGGCGGCGATGACGGCGACACCGGCACCGGCAACGGCGACGACACTGGCAATGGCGACGACGAGGAAGACGGCGACATCGGGAGCGGCGACGAAACCGGCGAAGATGATAGCGATCAGGATGACGAGGGCGACACCGAAGAGGGTGATTGCGATGACGACCAAATCGGTTCTGACGATGAGGAGGAAGACGAGGATATCGTAACCCCGCCCCCGTCGGGCGACACCGGCGGCGCCGTGGTTCCGCCCCTCGCGGCGGCTGGGGTTGTGGTCGGCACCACAGCCGGCGAGGCCCTGTTTGGTACCGCTGCTGCCGACAACATCATGGCCTTGGCAGGTCGCGATATGGTCTTTGCCGGGGAAGGGGCCGACAATGTGCTGGCGGGTGCTGGCAATGACATGATCTTTGGCGAAGGCGGCGATGACCGGTTGTTCGGCGAGGAGGGTGACGACTTCTTCGAGGCGGGCGCGGGCAATGATTTCGTTGTCGGTGGCGCAGGTCAGGACAGCTTTGCCGCCACGATCGGCGACGGCAACGACGTCTATTACGGCGACGAGGTTTCGGGTGGGACCGAAAGCGACACGCTGGACATGTCGCGCATCCAGGCCAACATCACGGCCGATCTGGGATCGGCGGGAACGGGCCGTGGCTTGGCGGGCAGCAGCCAGTCCGGGCAGGATGTGGTGTGGAGCATCGAGAACTTCATCGGTGGCAGCGGGGATGATGTCATCATCGCAGGTCGGGCGGCGAACCAGATCGACGGTGGGGCGGGCAGCGATACCTACCGTTTCCTGTCGGCCGAAGATGCCAATGGTGACACCATCCTGTCCTTCCAGCCGGGTGACCGGGTTGACCTGTCGCAGATCGACGCCAATGGCACCGGCGCGGGCGACACCAGTTTCACGCTGGTTTCGGGCGCCTTGACCGGGGTCGGTCAATTGCTCGTCAGCCATGAAATGCGGGAAGACGGCGAGTACACGGTCATTCATGGCAACCTTGCCGGAGCGACCGATGCCGAATTCAGCCTTTCGATCCGGGGTCATCATGATCTGACGGCCAGCAATCTGACCCTTTGAGGTCTGATAAGGTGCCCGGTTTGCCGCCAGTGTCCCCACGGCAGACCGGGCGCTTTCTTAAATTTTTTCAATGCCTTGCTGACCGTCCCTTTCAAACAGGAAAACCATCATGGCCGCCCGCAACAGGAAACCCGGAAAAAAGGCGACAGAGGCCCTTGGCGGGATCAGGGGTCTTGTCACGTTTTTGATGTCGATCTCCGGCATCATCAATCTCTTGGCGCTGACTGGCTCGTTCTACATGTTGCAAATCTATGACCGGGCCTTGGTCAGTGGCAGCGTGCCGACGCTTGTTGCGATTTCGGTTCTGGCGATCGGGCTTTATGCCTTTCAGGGCATGTTCGACATCATCCGCTCGCAGGTTTTGGTGCGGATGGGCGCGCGGCTGGACCGGCGGCTTGCGCCTTTGGCGCATCAGGTGGTGATCGATATGCCCCGCTTGGGCTATTCGCCCGCCGAAGCGCTGGAGCGCGGGCGTGATGTTGACACCTTGCGTGGCTTTTTCGGCTCGCAGGGGCCGATGGCGATCTTTGATCTGCCGTGGATGCCGTTATTTTTGATCTTTGTTTATATGCTGCATCCGGCCCTGGGCGCGCTGACCATCGCGGGGTCTTTTGTGCTGGCCTGTCTTGCCATCGCGACCGAGGTGTTGACCCGCAGATGGAGCCAAGCCACCGCCGTCGCGACAGTAGAGCGCAACGCGATTGCCGATTCCAATGCTCGCAATGCCGAGGTGCTGAAGGCGATGGGCTTTGCCTCGCGTGCTGTGGCGCGGTTTGCCGGGGCGAATGAACGCCATCTTGATCTGCAAACCCGCACCAGCGACATTTCTGGCACCTTTGGCGCGATTTCGCGGGTGCTGCGGATGCTGCTGCAATCGGCGATCCTGGGTCTTGCCGCCTATCTGACCATTCTGGGCGAGCTTTCGGCAGGGGCCATCATTGCCGCCACGATTTCTGCGTCGCGCGCCATGGCACCGATCGACCTTGCCATCGGCAATTGGAAGAACATCGTCGCGGCCCGCAATGCCTGGCGCCGGATGCGTGACACCGTTGAGGTGCTGGACAGTCAGGATGCGCCGATGGTGCTGCCTGCGCCGAAGGCGACCGTGAAGGTCGAAGGCGTGACTGTTGCGGCGCCCGCGACGGGGCGGGTGTTGCTCAGTGATGTCAGTTTCACCCTGCAGGCGGGCGACGCGCTGGGCATCATCGGGCCAAGCGGGGGCGGCAAATCCACCCTTGCGCGTGCGCTGACCGGGATTTGGCCGGTGCTGCGCGGTGCCGTGCGGCTGGATGATGCCGATCTGATACAATGGGGCGATGACGAGCGGGGCCAGCACATCGGCTATCTGCCGCAGGACGTGGCCCTTTTGGATGCCACGGTCGAGGAGAATATCTCGCGGCTCGATCCATCGCCCAATCCGGTCGAGATTGTCGGTGCCGCCCGGGCGGCGGATGTGCATGAGCTGATCGTGCGGCTGCCGGATGGGTACCGCACCGCGCTTGGTCCGATGGGGACGGCGATTTCGGGCGGCCAGCGGCAGCGGCTTGGGCTGGCGCGGGCGCTTTATGGCAACCCGTTCCTTGTGGTTCTTGATGAGCCGAACGCCAACCTTGACCCCGAGGGCGAAGCGGCCCTGACAGTAGCAATCGAAGCGGTCAAGCGGCGTGGTGGCATTGCGGTGGTGATTGCGCACCGCCCGTCTGCCTTGCAGGCCTGCGACCTGATTGCCGTCATTCAAAAGGGCAAACTCAGCGCCTTTGGTCCGAAGGATCAGGTTCTGAACGCCCGCCCCGGCCCCGTCCCGGCCGAGGAAAACCCCGCCCCAGCGGCTCGGTCCACCCCGATCGGGGGCAGACCGGTTCCGGTTGCCGTCAGCCCAGAAAGGGGGACCATGCCATGATCGAGGTCAAGGGAACGCGCACCGTCGCAGCGGCTCAGGTTGATCCCGCAGACCCGCTTGGCCTGCGCTGCGAGCCGCTGCCTGCGGGCCGCGCGCTGGCGGTTTGGATGGGGGGGCTGATTGGTCTTGCCCTTTACCTGAAATCCTTTCTGTGGCCGGGCGAGGCAGAAGCAAAGCCAGAACCAGAGCCACACCGGGCGCCCGACACGGGCGACGACAATCAAGGAATACCAACACCACACGCCATGCAGGCCCGGCCGGGTACGGCAGAGCCAGAGCCGTCGGCCGCACATTCCGCATCTGAGGCGTCAGAAGCCCACCGGCCGTCGATGCTGTCGCGGCCCGAGGCGGTCAGCCGTTTTGACAGTAGGTTCGCGGCATCGCTGCCGGCGCTGAAACTGCCAACCCCGTTCTTGTCGGCCAACGATGTTCTGCCGCCCTTCCGGCCCTTGCGGGATCCGGTGCCCGAGACGGTGGTGCCGCGCAGTGGCGGTGGTGTGGGCTCGGCAGGGGCGGGCGCGCCACCCACGGGGGGGCGCCCGCCGCCGCCCTTGCCGGGCGATCGGGACGGTACAGCGGACCCGCGCAATCGCGCCCCGCGCAACTCTGGCCCGGTCAATCTGGGTGAGGTGGGCAGTGGTGCAACCTTGGCCATCGCGCTGTCGCATCTCTTGGCCAAGACTGCCGATGCCGACGGCGACGTGCTGACCGTCTCGATGGGGGGCGCGTCGCAGGGGCAGATCGGGTCGGTCAGCGGCGGGTGGCGCTATCTGGCCGACACCGAGGCGTTGGGCGAGGTGACCTTGCGGTTTCGGGTCAGCGACGGAACGGCGCTGGTGGAGCAGACCGCAACGCTGACAGTGGTGGAAAATCTGTTTTCCGGCAGCGAACTGGCTGATCTGCTGGTCGGGACGCAAGGCAGGGACCGGATTTTGGGCAAGGGCGGCGATGATAACCTTGCCGGTCTGGGCGGCCGTGATCGTATCGAGGGCGGTGACGGGGCCGACAACATCGCAGGCGGCGCGGGCAATGACAGTCTGGACGGCGGGGCAGGCGACGATGTGATCGCGGGCGGGGCGGGCCATGACTGGATCGCCGGGGGTGCCGGCAACGATCGGCTGCATGGCGAAGCGGGTGATGACGTGATCGAGGGCGAGGCCGGTGATGATCTCGCGACGGGCGATGCGGGCAATGACACCCTGCGCGGCGGCACTGGCCGCGACACCTTGGCCGGCGGCGCGGACGATGACTGGATCGGCGCGGGAGATGGCAATGACAGCCTTCAGGGCGATGCGGGCCATGATGCGCTCTTTGCCGAGGCGGGCGCCGACCACCTGTCCGGTGGCAGCGGTAATGACCAGTTGTTCGGCGGCACGGGGGGCGACAGCCTTGCGGGGGACGACGGTCAGGATCTGCTTGCGGGAGATGCGGGGGATGACCGCCTTGATGGGGGGGCGGGCGCGGATATCTTGATGGGTGGCGCTGGCGCTGACAGCGTGTCGGGGGGCGCAGGTGCCGATGTCGTCTTGGCCGATGATGACGCTGCGGCAGATCAGTTTGATGGCGGCGACGGCCTTGACCAGTTGACCTTTTCTGCCGCGACCGACGGGGTTGAGATCAACCTGATGACCCAGATGGCGACGGGGGACAGCACCGGCGAAGACAGCTTTGACGGTTTTGAGACCTTCGTTGGCAGCACCCATGACGATGTGTTTGTCGCCAGCGACGAGACGGCGACCCTGACCGGCAATGGCGGCGCTGATCTGTACCAGTTTCAGCCCGGTGACACGGTGGCACCGGTCATCTCGATCTTTCAGATCACCGATTTCGACAGCGACGATCTGATCTGGATCGCCACCGCGCAGGGGGCAAGGCAAATCCGCAAGGCACAGGCGGCGCTGGAGGACAGCATCGACAACTTCTTTGAAGAGTTTTCCGAAGGCATCAACGCGGATGAACCGCGCCTGCGCTATTCGCATGAATGGACAGACAGCTATCAGCGCACCTTGGTCGAGGTGGACTTCGATCACGACGATCATATCGACCTGACACTTCAGATTGATGGCGAACATCTGCTCGCCCTCGACCGCGCCTGACGACCGTCCCGCTGCAAGGAGACATGCCATGACCTCCCCGACCCCACAGCCCCGTGAAACCGCCCGGCGATTGGCCTTTGACCATCTGGGGGGGCGGGTCATGGCCGGGGCCGTGCTGGCCCTTGGCCTGTTGGGCGGGATCGGCGGCTGGGCCTTTACCGCCAAACTCAGTGGCGCGGTGATCGCCGTCGGGGTCGTCAAGGTCGATCAGAACCTGAAAGAGGTGCAACATCGCGACGGCGGCATCGTCGGGGAAATCCATGTGCGCGAAGGCGATGTGGTCGAGGCGGGGCAGGTGCTGTTTCGGTTGGATGACGCCCAGTCGCGGGCCGAACTGTCGATTCTGACAACGCAGGTGGACGAGGCCGAGGCCCGCCGCGCCCGGTTGATCGCCGAACGCGATGGCAGCACCGATATTCGCTTTCCGCAGCGGTTCATGGCCGAAAATGCCAACCACAGCGAGCTAATCGCGGCCGAGACGCGCCTGCATGCTAGCAACCTTGCGAACCGTGAAAACCAGCGTCAGCAATTGGAATTGGGCATCGCTCAGGTGGAAGACGAAATCGAAGGCCTGCAAGCCCAGCGGGCGGCGTTGCTGGAGGAAACCGATCTGGTCGAACAGACCCACACCCGCCTTGTCGCCCTGAATGAAAAGGGCCTCGCTGAAGCGCCCCGGATCGAGGAGGTCGCGCGCGAGCGCGTCAAACTGCGCGGGCGTATTGGCGAGATGGATGCCAACACCGCCCGTTCCCGTGCGCGGATCGGGGAAATCCGGATGCGGATCATGGCCATCGACGATATCGCCCGCACCGAGGCGCAACGCGAACTGGCAGTGGTCGAGTCGCGGATTCAGGAAATGTCAGACCGCGTCGTGGCCGTACAGGACCGGCTGTCGCGCACCGATATTCGTGCCCCGATCGCGGGACGTATCAACGAAGTTTCGGTCTTTACCGTGGGCGGCATCATCGCCCCCGCCGAGGTTTTGGCCACCATCGTTCCCGGCGCGGCGCTGTTACGGGTCGAGGTGCAATTGCCGCCTTCCGCGATTGATCAGGTCTATCTTGGCCAGACCGCCCGTGTGCGCTTTTCCTCTTTCAACCACCGCACGACGCCAGAGATTCTTGGCGAGATCACCTATGTCTCTCCGGCCACATCGCTGGCCGCGGCAGGGGCCGAACCCGCCTACATCGGTCATGTGACGATCGAACCGCAGGAAATCGCCCGGCTGAAAGAGCTTGAACTCTTGCCCGGCATGCCGGCCGAGGTCTACCTCTCCACCCAAGAGCAAATCGCCGCCGCCTATTTTGCCCGCCCCTTGATCGACCAATTCCAACGCGCCTTCCGCGAGGAGTAACGGCGAAGGCCGCCGCAAACCGCGGCGTGAGTTGAGCGGGCAGGTGGAATTATCTGACGCTGCCGCCTCGTTGTGGATGACGACGCGGACCTTCTGTCAAAGCGGGAACTGCCACCATCGCGGCGCATCAATATAGCTATTGTAGCGCATCTCGACGGCCCCTTTGCGTCTTGTCGCGTTCAGGCTGGCAGGATGCCCAAAATACCACTTTAGGCCAATCCTGATTTGGTCATTCGATTTTCTGTCGGAATCTGAATAATTGGCATGATAATAACCCGCGGTTATTGACGCATCAGCGCCAGACAACTCTTTCAGAAAGTACTCGCCACTTATTCCAATGATATTTTCACTCCAATCCGCGACATAATCAAAATTGTGCTTCGACACTTGATGCGCTGCGCTAACCCTCAATGCAGTGTTGTTGCTGACAAAATATTCAGCCCATACCTCGTAGGTTAGGTCCTTGCTTGTGATGGCTGTGTTCAACTCATTTGTGTTGCTGTCAGTGGACGTCACGCTTGCACCAATGGTGCTGAAGTCATTCGGATACACTTCACTAAACAGGCCGATGGATGTGAAGTCAGAGTGCCACGACTTCACCTCCCCAACTTCGCTGAACGCACCAACCAGACCAACTGACGGATCTCGCCAGAACACGGCTGCGCTCAGTGCGCTTTGTTCGCCAGCATCCCATGGCGCATAGATGCTGTTGCCGAGCGTATAATCGGCAAGACGACCATTTACTTGGACGTTCAGGTTGTTGCCCAGCGGGAAGTGCAGGGCGCCGTTGACGGTGTGGCCTTGCCATGCCCCATCGTCATTCAGGCCTCTGTAATTGCCGGCCACGCCGCCAATCGTGACATAGCCGTTCGGGGAGGACAGCGTTGTCTGGGCGAAGGCTGCATTGCCACAAAAGAAAATGATCCCGATGGCACAGGTTGTGTAGCCCCTGACAGAACCCCGTTCCCGCTGCGGCGCTCTGGATGTCGTGATCCGAGATGCGAAAATCATCTTGTTCTCTCTCACTGCCGCCGAAATCAGGACGCCAATTTCAGGGTCCTTCGGGCAAATTTGTGACCAATACTATTCCATAACAGGGGGCGATCTCGGCATGCGGTCCGTCAAGGTATCCGTGGGGTGGTTTTGGTGTCGTTCGATAGTTTTTCGCCTTGAATGACCGCCAAAATAGGTTCGGTTTTGCAGGTCGGTCGGATCCGCGACTGCCGCGTTGCCAAAGCCTAGCCGCGGTCACCGTCGTCAAGTCTGGCGTCAGTCTGCTTGCTGTGTCCATCACCGCAAGCGAGACGCAAAGCTGCCGACGGCGCCTGTATTGTCCGGTCTCGCAGCCGCAAGACCCTTATGCTGCCGCCCAATATTCTACGAAATGTTGCCTGTTGTCACAGTCCATGACGCAAACATGCCGGGCCGTCTGCGGGGGGGCACGTTCAGAACCCGTGGCGCATCAGGGCAGCGTCGAGCTTGCTGCGGCTCTCTCCGGGGAGAAAACGAAGCGAGTTGAAGAACTGCGCGCGGCTGGCATCCGGGCGCTTGTCGCGCGTGGTGGCGGACCAGCTTGTGGCGCGGTCGGTGTGACCGGCGATCTCGTTCATCGCCGTGGCGATCATCGAAATGACGAAATGCGCGCCGGGGGTGCGGGCGGCACGATCGGCCAAGCTGGCCGCCGCATCCAAATCGCCCCGCTGCAGACTGCCAAAGGACCTTACGCCAATCATGCCATAGGTCAGCGGGTCGATCGGGCTTAGTCGCAGCGCACTGCCGCTGGACGCCATGGCGGGCTCGGTGTTGCCGGTCAAGACATTGATCAAACCCAGCGCGTAATGCGCCTGCGCGTAATTCGGATTCAGCTCGATCGCCTTGCCGATCCAAAAAGTGCTTTCGTCGAAAGCATCTTCCAGCCAGTGCGACCGGCCGAGTGTCAGCGCGGCAAAAGGATCGTGCGGGTCGAGCGCCATCGCCGTTTCCGCATGCGCGCGTGCAGCGCAGATCGCTTCCGCTGGTGGTCCGTAATGAAGGAAGGCATCCTGAAAACTGGTGAAAGACAGGCCCGCGCGGGCGCGTGCAAAGCGCGGATCTAGGCGCAACGCCTGCTGGAAATGTTCGGTCGCGGCAATGTTGTCGGGCTGGGTGAAGCGATACATCCGCTCGATCCCGAGGTGATAGTGCCCCCAAGCGTCCAGCGCCTCGGTGCCCAAGCCAAGTGCCGACAGCGCCTCATGCGCGGGGATGTCGGATTCAATCTCGGCAGCGATCCGGCTGGCAATTGCATTTCTGCTGCTTGCAATGGCGTCTTGCGCAATCTCGCGCCGGTCGCTCCAGATGACCCGGCCAGTCGATGTGTCCTCTAGCAGCAGCGACAGCACCCGAACCGGCCCGTGTTCCTCTGCCATCCCTGAAAAGACATAGCGTGCATCCAGCGTCGTGGCGACGCTGGCCGATGACACCTGTGCGTCACGAAACCGGAAGGTTGAGCCGCGGGCGATGACGACCAGCCAATGCAGGCGCGAAAGGGCCTGTATCAAGTCGTGGATGAAGGCATCGGCAAACTGGCGCAGGGCGGGCGCCCCTGCCAAAACAGTCAACGGCAAGACCGCGATCGCGGGGGCATTGCCGAGGCGTGGCACAACGGGCGCCCCGTCGATCCGCACCGGAGCAACGAAACGAAAACCGCGTCCATGCGCCGTTTTCAGGCTTTCCTGCCGCCGCCCGTCATCGCCCAGCAGCTTGCGCAAGGAACTGATCCGGCTATCAATCGCCGCGTCCGAAATCGCCCGCCCGCCCCAGACCCGCGCGACGATCTCGTCCCGGCTGATCAGCCGGTCGGCATTGGCGACGAACAGATGCAGCAGATCCCAGACTTGACGTTCGATCGGCATGGACACGCCGTTCCGGCACAGGTCGCCGCGATCAGGGTCGAGTGCGTAGGATCCGAAACGATAGATCATAAGCCGATCATAGCAGATTCCGACACATTTGAAGGAATTCTGAAGGTGTTCTGCAAGTATAACAGCCGGGATGGGCGCATCGTGAGGCTGAGCTGCTATGGGAGGGGACCATGGACATTCAGACGATCAGAAAAACAGCCGGTCGTGGCCGGATCTATGACAGCATTCTCGACACGGTTGGGGATACGCCGGTGATCAGGCTGGGGCGGATGTCGCCCAAAGGTGTCGATGTCTTGGTCAAGGCCGAGTTCTTCAATCCGGGTGCCTCTGTCAAGGACCGGCTTGCACTGAACATCATCGAGGCCGCCGAACGCGAGGGCCGTCTGCAGCCCGGCCAGACCGTCGTCGAGGCCACCAGCGGCAACACTGGCATCGGGCTGGCGATGGTCTGCGCCCGCAAGGGTTATCCGCTGGTTGTCACCATGGCCGACAGTTTTTCGGTCGAGCGGCGTCGGTTGATGCGCATGCTGGGTGCGAAAGTGGTGTTGACGCCCCGCGCGGCAAAGGGCTTTGGCATGTATAGCAAGGCCGTCGAATTGGCCGAGGCGAATGGCTGGTTCCTCGCCCGCCAGTTTGAGACCGCCGACAATGCCGATATCCATGAGACGACGACCGCGCGCGAGATCCTTGCCGATTTCGCCGACCGACGGCTGGATATGATTGTGACCGGCTATGGCACGGGCGGCACCGCCACGGGCATCTCGCGCCTCCTGCGCCGCGAACGGCCAAACGTGAAACTGGTGCTGGCCGAGCCCGCAAACGCTGCGCTGATTGGCTCTGGTCGCGTGCAGGAAAGGACGGCAACCGGAGCCCCCGCTGCCCCGCATCCGTCTTTCGAACCTCACCCGATTCAGGGCTGGACGCCGGATTTCGTGCCCTTGGTCCTGCAAGAGGCGCTTGATGCCGGAGCGTTCGACCAAGTGCTGCCGGTTCCGGGTTCTGAAGGCATCGAAATAGCGCAGCGACTTGCACGGATGGAGGGTATTCTGACCGGCATTTCGGGCGGTGCCACGCTGGCCGTGGCGTTGAAACTGGCCGAATCCGCAGCGGCCGGGACGGTCATTCTGGCGATGCTACCCGACACCGGCGAGCGCTATCTGTCGACGCCACTGTTCCAGTCGATCCCCGAAGACATGGATGACGAGGAACGCGCTATCTCGCTGTCGACCCCGGGTTATCGACTGGAGTAATTGCCATGGACAATCGGTCTCTTGACCCAGTGGACTGGGATGCCTTCCGCACGCTTGCTCATCAGCTTCTCGATACCGGCATCGACCATACCCGCGATATTCGCGACAGGCCCGCATGGCAGCCGATGCCGCCCGACGTGCGCGCGCGCTTCCGGGCACCCCTGCCCAAGGGCCCCTTGCCGCTCTCCGAAGTGGTGTCGGCATTACAGCGTGACTTACTGCCCTATCCGATGGGGAACGTTCATCCGCGCTTTCATGCCTGGTACATGGGGGGCAGCAATCTAACCGGTGCGCTGGCCGATTTTCTCGCCGCGGTCGTCGGCTCGAACCTTGGCGGGGGCGATCATGCCGCCGCCGAGATCGACCGGCAGGTGGTCGATTGGTGCCGCCAGATGACCGGCATGCCCGAGGGCACCAGCGGCACGCTTGTTTCCGGGGGCTCCGTGGCGAACCTTGTCGCGCTGACCGTGGCGCGCAACGTCAAGGCGGGCGTCGATGTGCGGACCTTGGGGCTGCAAGCCGCGCCGCCCATGCGCTTTTACGCATCAAGCCAAGTCCATGGTTGCCATATCAAAGCGGCCGAAGTGCTGGGTCTTGGGCGGGCCGGGCTGCGATTGATCCCGGCTGGAGCGGACTGCCGGATGGATCTGTTGAGTCTGCGCCACGCAATCGCAGAGGATCGCGCCGCCGGTCTTCACCCGGCCTGCGTCATCGCCACCGCCGGCACCGTGAACAGCGGCGCCGTTGATGACCTGCCCGCGCTGTCTGCCCTGTGTCGGGACGAAGGGCTGTGGTTCCACATTGATGGCTGCATCGGCGCTCTCGTGGCGCTTGGGCCTCGGTATCGGGGGCTGGTCCAAGGCATCGAGTTGGGCGATTCCCTGGCGCTTGACCCGCACAAACTTTTGCAGGCCCCGTTCGAGCTGGGTTGCTGCCTTGTCCGCGACCGCGACCTGCACCGCGCGACCTTTGCCCTGAACCAAGAATATCTGCAGGGCACGACGCGCGGCCTCGCCGCGGCAGAGTGGCTCTACGATTACGGCTTGCAGACCTCGCGCGGGTTCAGGGCGCTAAAGCTTTGGATGAGCGTGATGGAACACGGGGCAGAGCGCCTCGGTCAGATGATTGACGGCACCATAGATCTGGCCGCCGACCTTCGAACGCGTCTTTCCCGGAGCGAAGGGTTCGAGGTGATGGCCGGCAGCAGACTCAACATCGTCTGCTTCCGCTACGCCGGACCGGATGAGGCAACACGGAAGGCCCATAACATCGAGGCGATGCTGCGCCTGCAGGATGCCGGTACCGCTGTCCTGTCTGACACGACGATCAACGGGCAGCACTGGTTGCGCGCGGCCTACGCCAATCACCGAACGACGGCTGATGACGTGGTCACGCTGGTCGACGCACTCGACGGTTTGCGTTAAATTGAGACCCGTCTTTTCGGTGGAGTATTTGTGATTTTTATCAAGTGCTTAATGGGATTTCTTGAAGTGTATATTGGCAAGCCGTCAGCCGCCGATCCCCCGGAAGTCGGCGCGCAGAGGGTTGATGGTCGGTCAGCAAAAGCTGCGCATCGGTTCTGCCGCGGCCTTTAGCGACGCCTCACGCAGCGCTCTTCCACCGCAGGGGGCTGACGTAGACGATGTCATCGCCCGCACTGACCATCACATCGCCTTCTTGGATATTGATCTGAAGCTTCATCGTGCGGTTGGCCAGTCGTGCCAGCTCGCCCGTGTCTTTCTCGGAAAAATTCACCACTTCGAGGTTGTCGAAACGTGTGGTGCTGCCTTTGATCTTATCCCACCAGATCTCGGCGGTCCGTCCGCCATACGGGTAGACGATCACCCTCTCTGCTTTGCTGCAGGATTGGCGCACAACCTTTTCGCTGGGAAGCCCGAGGGAAACCCAGACATCGAGCTCTCCGCTCAAGCCTTTTTGCCAGATGTCCGGCTCGTCATCGGCGGACAGGCCCTTGGTCATCGCTAGGCTCTCGTGCGCGTTCAGCGCAAAGGCGACAAGGCGCACCATCAGCCGTTCGTCCGTCTCCGACGGATGCTTGGCGACGGTCAGTTTGTGGGTCTCATAATAGTGGCGGTCCATATCCGAGACTGAAAGCTCGACTTTGTAGACAGTCGCATTCTGCGCCATGACGTACCCCGAATTTCTAAGATTGGGGTGCATAGCCGGTCTGGTGGCCTTGTGAAAGCCGAATACCCACCATGCACGGGCAGTTCGAGAGCCGGAGCGGCTATTTCTGCCTTGGTACCTTGCTGAAACCCTGCCTCTTTGGAAATCTCATCGGGGAACGGTCAATTCACGGCGAGCAGCAACAGACCGCTTTCCGCCCCTTTGCGTTCAGCGCTGTTTGTTCTGGCGAAATTGAACATGCTCGCCGCGTCGGCGGCGGATGCGGCTCTATCTGAGGGCGAACTAGGCGTTTTGGCCGACGTTATCGTTGCGTTCTTCGCCCACGATGCTGGACCGAATGGTTCATCAGTTCCCGACAGCGCTGCGTTGTCGATGGCCCCAATTATTCGACAGGCGGCTGCTCGAAATTGATGGGCAAAAAACGCCTGTTCAAACGTGGTGAGAAGGCATTTGAACTGAGGGTCGCCTTGTGTCTGGCATTATATTGATGATATGTGTCAGCAATAAGATCGACATCATGGTGACGGGCAGTATCCTTTTGGAATGTTCCGTCAAGCGGGTTTGAAAATGCGCATCACCAAGGAAAAACGGCAAGAGAACCACGACAGGATCGTCGCCATCGCCTCCGAGATGTTCCGCGAGCGGGGCTTTGACGGGGTCAGCGTGGCGGACCTGATGGAGAAGGCGGGGATGACCCATGGCGGGTTTTATAACCACTTCGCCTCGAAGGAGGCATTGATTGCCGAAGCCACCGCCAAGGGGTTCGTCGAGACATCGGACCGCTATGCCGGATATTCGGTCGGGGACGTGATTGACGCCTATGTCTCGCGCCAGCACCGGGATGCGCGAGGCGAGGGCTGTCCGGCCGCGGCATTGAGCGGCGAGGCGGCACGGTTGCCGGGCGATGCGCGGGCGGTCTTTGGCGCGGGGATCGGGGGGCTCTTTGCGGCGCTGGAGCAGGGGTTGGCCGGGCGCCCGGATGCGCGAGCCAAGGCCATCAGCCTTCTGGCGCAGGCGGTGGGCGCTGTTGTGCTTTCGCGGGCCTGCCCGGACGACGCGTCTCTGGCAGATGAGATCTTGGACACCTGCCGCGCCGATTGCCACGCGACCTTGGCTGAATGAGGCAGGGGCCGCAGCGCCGCGGCCCCGCCTTGCCCGGATCGGCGTTCAGTCCGCTACCTTGACGACGATCTTGCCTTTGGCACGCCCGGTCTCGACATGAGCCAGGGCATCGGGCGTCTGGGTGAAGGGGAAGACGCGGTCCACGACGGGGCGGATCGCGCCTTCGTCAATCAAGGCCGCAAGCTTGCCGAGTTGCACGCCAGAAGCCTGCATGAACAGGAAAGAATAACCCACCCCCCGCGCCTTGGCCTTCGTGATGACACGCCGCCCCAGCAGCCGGATGACAAAGCGCAGGAACAGGTTCAGCTTCAGCGACTTGGCAAAGGGCAAATCCGGCGGGCCGGACAGGGAAATCAACATCCCGCCGGGGCGAAGCACGTTTAGCGACTTGGCAAGCGTCTTGGGGTCTTGGCTGTTCAAGACCAAGTCATAGCCCGACAGAACCTGCTCGAAATCCTCCGTCCGGTAGTCGATCACCACATCGGCGCCGAGGCTTTTGACCAGTTCGGCATTGGCGGCGCTCGTCGTCGTGGCCACCGTCGCGCCGAGGTGTTTTGCCAGTTGGATGGCAATAGTCCCAACCCCGCCAGAGCCTGCTTGGATGAAGACCTTTTGCCCCGGCTTGACCTTGGCCACCTCGACAAGGGCTTGCCAGGCGGTCAGCCCGACCAGAGGGACGGCGGCTGCCTCCTCCATCGTCAGGCTGGCGGGTTTCAGTGCTAGGTCGGCCTGATCGACCGCGATATACTCGGCAAAGGTTCCGATCCGATGATCGCGCGGCCGGGCATAGACCTCATCGCCTGCCTTGAAGCGCCGCACCTGCGCGCCCACCCGCACCACGGTTCCGGCAAATTCATGGCCGAGGATCAGCGGCAACGGATAGGGCATGAACAGCTTGAATTCCC
Source organism: uncultured Paracoccaceae bacterium (assembly GCA_937927675.1). Classification (GTDB taxonomy): domain Bacteria; phylum Pseudomonadota; class Alphaproteobacteria; order Rhodobacterales; family Rhodobacteraceae; genus Tabrizicola_A. The sequence goes on from CALBSG010000082.1 coordinate 38,622, forward strand.
CGTCGCGGATCTTGCTGTCCAAGGGGTTGATGCCTGCCGCTTGGATACGGACCAAGACGTCGTTCGCGCCCACCTGCGGTTCGGGCCTGTCTGCCAGACGGAGGGGGGCTTTGTATTTCTCGACTATAAAGGCTTTCACGTGGGAACTCCGATGTAAGGGGTCAGGCGGCTAGAAAGCCCAAGGCTTTCTGCACGAATTGCGCGTGGTTTTGGAAGATCCCGCCGTGGCCGGCATCGGGATAGATCACCAACTCGGCACCCTGGATGCGGCTGGCAAGGTCGGCGCTGTTGGCGGTGGGAACCATGATGTCCTTGTCGCCATTGGCCACGAGGACCGGGATTTTGATGCGGCCCAGATCCTGTGGTGCCTGGCGGCCCCAAGCCTGGATCGCGGCAAGCTGGCGCAGGAAGGCCCTAGGCGAGGGGCCCTTGTCGCGCCCGGTCTTTCGCTCTGACAGCCGAGCCAGAAAATCGCGGGCCGAAGCGCGGCCATTCGGCGTGCCGGTAAAGAAGAGATAGGTCTTGGGGTCGCGGAAGGTCAGCAGGCCCTTGATGATCAGCGGCCAAGAGATCGCGCCGACGCGGGCAATGCCCTCTCCGCCTGCTGGTCCCGTGCCGGTCAGGATCAACTTGCGGACCAGACTCGGGGCCTTCAGTACGACGTCTTGTGCCACGAACCCGCCAAGAGAAAAGCCCAAAAGGTCAATGCTCCCAAAGCCCATGGCGTGGATCATCGCGATGACATCCCGCGCCATCTCGTCGATGGTCCGGGGGGCTGACCCACCGGACAGGCCGATGCCGCGATAGTCTATGGCGATGACATGATGCGTCGCGGCCAAGCCGTCGACGATGCGGGGATCGAAGTTGTCCAGCACCGCGCCCCAGTGGTTCAACAGAACCAGCGGCACCCCGCCCCGTGGCCCAAGTTCACGATAGGCAAACCGGGTTCCCTCGACAGAGATGATGCGGTTAGCTGCGTCGATGAAGCGTGTCATGTCTGCCCCTCAGGCGATGTTGAATTGCTTGCGCAGGCTGCGGTCGAAGAGCGCACGCGGCAGGAAACGCCGGGCGAACGAGGTCTGGCGTGCCGCCTTGCCCGAGGGATAGCGCAGTCGGGGCGAGCGGTCCTGTGCCGCCGCAAGCACGGTCTTTGCGACATCTTCGGCAGTGTCGCCCGCCGCCATCGCCGCATCGAAAGCCGCCCGATACTGGGCCAGAACCTGGGCATAGGCCCCAACCGGTCGGTCCCCCTGCGGCGAGTTCGCCTCGATCGAGGTCTTGGTTGCCCAAGGCTCAATCACCGCCACACGGATGCCGAAAGCGCGCACCTCGTGGTCAAGCGATTCCGAATACCCCTCGATGGCGTGCTTGCTGGCGGCGTAATAGGCGCCGAAAGGCCCCGGGATCAGCCCCAAGACCGAGCCGATGTTCAGGATGCGGCCCTGTCCTTGCGCCCGCATGATTGGCAAGACCGCGTTGGTCACGCGCACGACGCCCAGAAAGTTGGTGTCAAACAAGGCGCGCACCTGTTCGACCGAGCTTTCCTCGGCCGCCCCGGACACGGCATACCCGGCGTTGTTAACCAGAATATCAATGCGGCCCAGTTCGTCACGGGCCAGCGCCACCGCCTTGGCCACCGATACGTCATCGGTCACATCGCAGGCGATCAGACGGATACCGTCCCTCATCTCACCCGGCGCCGCTTTGCGGCTGGTGCCGATGACGCGAAAGCCGGCCCGTGTCAGGGCCAGCGCCGCAGCTTTGCCGATCCCGCTGGAGGCCCCTGTCACAAAGGCTGTCTTCTGGGGCTTGGGGGCATAGGTCGTCATGAGTGTTCCCTCGATATCGCAGCCCGCACTGCGGTTTGATCGCGCGCCGGGCAGGTGAGTATTTTTGATGTCGATCATCATTGTTAATTTAAATGACGAACATCATCATTAAAGTCAAGCCTGATTTTCGAAGCGCCGCGCAGGAGAAAGCCCGTCCGGCAGACTGACAGTTTCCGGCCGGCCAAGGACAGAGGATGCCCCTGAACCTGTGTCGCGCGCTGCGCGAACCGGAGACATTTGGCTCAGGAAAGATCTCCCCATTTCTGCAAGCCTTGCTTCCGACTGGCGTTTGGACGCCAGATTTTAGGGCGGGCAGACGGCGGTGTTCCTTCCCTGCGTGTGTTGGCACCACTCTCGGCGAGGGCGGCCCGTTGCGGACAGTCAGCATGGTGGTTTTCGATGGCAGATTTAGGGGGGCGGGACTGCCGTCGGACCCTTCCACGCCGACACGTCAGGAAACGCCGCTGCCGCGAGGAACCATCCAATGCGGATAAAGGACGTGTCGGGCCCAAAACGCTTGACTTGGAAGGGCCCGCAGCCAAGCCTTGCATCCATGGATCGGTTACGGTTCCTAAACAGACGAGGTGCGGTCGATGGCCGATACTCTGATAGAGCAAGACAGGCTTAGGGTCGTCTGCAGCCCGTCAATCTTTGCGTTCGAGACGACATCGGACCTCGCCCCGTTGGACGGACCCGTGGGACAGGACATCGCGGTCGAGGCAATCCGCTTGTCGGCAGATATGCGTCATCCCCGTTTCAACCTGTTCGTCTATGGGCCAGAGGGCTCCGGGCGGCATTCGACGGCCCTGCGGATCCTCCAGAGTGTCGCGACCAGCCGTTCCGTTCCGGGCGACTGGGTCTACGTCAACAACTTTGCCGAGCCAGACAAACCCCTTGCGATCAGCCTGCCGTCCGGCGAAGCACCAAAACTCCGTGATGCTGTTGCCGCTTTGGTTGAGGATCTGGCCAGCCGGATCCCCGCAGTCTTGGTGTCCGAAGATTGCCAGACACGTCGCACGGCGATCGAGCAGGAATTCGCGGCGCGCCAAGAGGCTGCCTTCAAAGACCTTGCTGAGAGCGCCCGCAAGCGCAACGTGGCGATCCTGCGCACCCCCATGGGGTTTTCGCTGGCCGCGATGCATGAAAGCGAAGTTCTGAACGCCGAGGCAATGGCAGCCATGGCCGAGGCGGACCGGGTCCGGATCGAAGCAGATATCGGGGCCACCCATGACGAACTTGAGGATTTCCTCGCATCGCTGCCCGAACTGGGGCGCGAACAACGAGAGGCCTTGGCTGCTCTGAACGCCCGCATGGCAGAACGCGCCGTCAAGTCGGCTATGTCGCGCATAAACCGCGCTCTTGCGCGTAACCCCGCAGTGCGGCCTTATTTTGAAGCATTGCACAAGGATCTTGTCCTAAACGCGGATCTGTTCTTGTCTTGGGAACGCAGCAGCGCCGAGGCTCCGTTTCCGCGCGGCCCCGCTGCCCTTCACGACGACCCGCGCTTTCATCGATACGCCGTGAATGTGGTCGTGACACATCACGACACATCAGGCGCCCCGGTCATTGTTGAGGCCATGCCAACGCTGTCAAACCTGACTGGCCGGATCGATTATATGTCCCAGCAAGGGGCGCTCGTCACCGATTTCACCCAGATCAAGGCGGGCGCCCTGCACCGGGCAAACGGCGGCTTCCTGCTGCTCGAGGCTCGGCGCGTGCTGACAGAGCCGTTCGCTTGGGATGCCCTCAAACGCAGCCTAGAGACACGGGCGATCCAGATCACCACAGCGGCGGACCGGCTGGGTCTGATCGCGACGACCACGATGGAACCTCAGGCCATTCCCTTGGATGTGCGGGTCGTTCTAGTCGGCGACCAGCAGTTGCTTCTGCTCCTTTCAGAGCTTGACCCCGATTTCGGCCAGTTCTTCCGCGTGGCGGCAGAATTCGCCGATGACATGGCGCGGGATGCAGGCTCAATGGAGTTGTTCGCCAGCATACTTGCCACGGTTGGCCGGCAAGAGGGTTTGCACCCTGTCGCCCGCGATGGCGTGGCTGCCCTGATCGACGCGTCGTCACGCGCGGCGGAAGACCAGCGGAAGCTGTCGCTGCGGACATCCGAAGTGCTTGATCTCATGCGCGAGGCTGATCACCTTGCGTCACAGGACGGGTCAGGGGCCATTACCGGCGCACATGTCGCTGCGGTGATCGCCGCAAAAGAGCGTCGGCTTGGCCGGACCCGGGAAAGCCTGCTGGCGATGGTCCGCAGTGAAAAGATCCTGATTGCAACCACCGGCAGCGTCATCGGGCAAGTCAACGGCCTGACGGTGGCCGAAATCGGCGAGTCGCGCTTTGGCATGCCGGTCAGGATCACCGCAAGGGTCAGGATGGGATCGGGCCGCGTCGTGGATATCGAACGCGAGGCAAAGCTGGGTGGGCCGATCCACTCCAAGGCGGTCCTCATCCTGTCGGGCTTCCTCGCGGCCCGATATGCGGCGGATGTCCCGTTATCACTTTGGGCCTCGCTGGTTTTCGAACAGAGCTATGGGCACATCGAAGGCGACAGCGCCTCACTGGCAGAGCTGTGCGCCTTGATGTCGGCGCTGGCCGAAGTCCCCCTATCGCAGTCCTATGCCGTGACGGGATCGGTCAACCAGCTGGGCGATGTGCAGCCCGTTGGCGGCATCAACGAAAAGGTCGAGGGCTATTTCCGGATCTGCGCGGACCGGGGTCTGACGGGACGGCAGGGCGTGCTGATCCCGCGTGCGAACCTGTCCAACCTGATGCTGCGCGACGAGGTGGTTCAGGCCGTGGCGGCCGGCCAGTTCCAGATCCACGCCATTTCCCATGTGGATGAGGCGATTGCCCAACTGACGGGTCTGCCCGCAGGCCAGCGATCGGCGAATGGCGAGTTTGAGGCAGGCTCGATCAACGCCAATATCGAGGTGCGGCTTATCAACTTCGCGGATGCGCGGGTTGGGCAGATCGGACTTCTGGCCGACCGGGAGGCCACAGATGGCTGAACGTTCCCTCAAGCGAAGGCTCACCTTGCTGCAGGTCGTTCTCTATGGGCTGGGCGTCACAATCGGGGCCGGGATCTATGCCCTTGTCGGCAGCACGATTTCCCTCGCCGGGGTTCACGCGCCGGTGGCCTTCGTCGTGGCTGCGCTGATCATGATCTTTCCGGCAGCCTGCTTTGCCGAATTCACCGGTCGCTATCCTGTTGCAGCGGCCGAGGCACGCTTCGTCCGCGAAGGGTTCGACTCGCGCGCTTTGTTCGTGGTGGTCGGGCTTGGGGTGACACTGATCGGAATCGTGTCGGCTGCCGCCATCGCGCATGGTGCCGTCAGTTATCTCTCGCGCGTGATCGATCTGCCCCCGGAAGTCCTTTTGTCGCTTGTGATCTGTGGCAGTGCGATCGTGGCGTCACTCGGCGTGCAGTCCTCGGTCGGCATTGCCAGTGCGTTGACCGTTGTGGAAATCGGCGGCCTGCTGCTGATCATCGGCGGCGGCTTCTGGGCCGAGCGCGACATTCTCGATCAGGCGATGCAGGCGGTGCCCGCCACATTGTCGGTGCCGGTCTGGGCCGGGGTCATGGCCGCCAGCATGCTGGCTTTCTTTGCCTTCATCGGTTTCGAGAATATCGACTCGATCGCCGAGGAAACGAAAAACCCCCAGAAAACCCTCGCATTGGGAATATTCCTGACCCTTCTGATTACGACCATTCTGTATCTGGGGGTGGTTCTGACCGTTCTCGCGACCAATGACTTGACCGAGATTGCCACCCATCCGTCACCACTGGCACTGACCTTTGTCCGCAACACCGGCCTTTCCGAACTTGTTCTGGTCGCGATTGCCTGTGTCGCCACCCTGAACGGTGTTATCGTCCAGATCTTGATGGCGGGCAGAGTTGTCTTTGGCATGGCCAGAGACGGCGAATTGCCTCGCGGGCTGGCCCATTTGTCTGAGCGGACAGCAACACCTGTGTTGGCAACGACGGTCTGTGCCGCCGCGACCCTCGCTCTCGCCCTTGTCTTTCCGATCATCCGACTGGCGGAATTCACATCTGGCATAACGCTTGCGGTCTTCGCGCTCGTATGTCTGGCGCTGGCCCGTATCCGGGCCAAGAGAACACCGGCGCCCGAGGGAACATTCCTCGTTTATCGCTGGGTGCCGATCACAGGTGCGCTGGCCTGTCTTGCTCTTCTGGTGGCCGGTCTCGTGTCAGAGATTTGAAATCAACACGGACCACGCTGTGCCAAGAACTCCGGCGCCTCACGCCGCGCTCTTCCACCGCAGGGGGCTGACGTAGACGATGTCATCGCCCGCACTACCGAAGCGGCCGTTCCTGCCTTGCCGCAACCCTGCCTAAAGTGAATGCGCATCGGGAAACGGTCATTTCACGACGGCAGCGAATGCTCGCTTCTCCGCACTGGGCGTGCTCATGGCCCAAACCTGCCGTTCGCCATTAGCAAACACCTTTTCAAAATCAGCCGCTCTGATTTGCTGCGGAGGGTTGCGGTTTTCGGCACGGTCGACATCAGGCATCAGTCGCGCGACCCGTTTAAAGCAGGCCTTGCATCAGCCAGCTATCGCGCCCATGCATGTTCATCATGACCCATGCATCAGAACAGGAAGCTTTGCCTTTGGCCGCACTCGGGTGGTCTGCGTTTTTCAACGATCAACTTGATCAAGATGACGCACGCCTCGCACCCATGCGTGTCGCAACCGTGCATCGCGCCAGAATGACGGCGGAATCCCAGCACGGCCTGGTGAGGCTGAACCTTTCCAACCACTCCAATACAGCGGATTTCGCCGTGGGGGACTGGATACTGGTAGAGCCTGAGACCAGCATGCTTGTGAGACGGCTGGAGCGAAAGACCACGCTGCAACGGCGGACTGAGGGCGGGCGTGGTCCGCAACTGATTGCGGCGAACGTCGACACGCTCTTTATTGTCTCGTCCTGCAATGACGACCTGAACCTTGCAAGGCTCGAGCGCTATTTGGCCCTTGCCAACGAGTCTGGAACAACGCCGGTGATCATCCTGACCAAGGCTGACCAAGTGGCAGACACTACGCCTTGGCGCGAGCAGCTCGTGGGATTGCAGCGCGGCCTGGAGGTCGTCACTCTGGATGCAACGGCGCCAGAAGCTGCCGTGGCTTTGGCCCGTTGGTGCACGGCCGGACAAACGGTTGCCCTTGTCGGCTCGTCAGGTGTGGGCAAGTCATCCTTGCTGAATACGCTTTCTGAGAAAGCACCAGACGAGGCGCAGCTGACCGGCAGCATCCGTGAAGCAGACGCCAAAGGCCGCCACACCACCACATCCCGCTCGTTGCATCGCATTGCCGGAGGCGGCTGGGTGATCGACACGCCCGGCATCCGGACGCTGCTTGCCAGCGACCTTTCAGTTGGACTGGATGTGGTGTTCGCCGAAATTGCCGAGCTTGCGCCTGAATGCCACTTCAGTGACTGCACGCATGACCATGAACCGGGATGCGCGGTCCAGGCGGGAGTTGCAGCCGGAAGGCTTGATCCGGCGCGCCTTGAGCGCTGGCGCAAACTTGTGGACGAGAACCGAACCAACACTCCTTCCCAGTCCGGACCTCGCGGAAACAAGAAGACCAAAATCACCGGCAAACGCCGCTGAGACCCCAAGGTCGATATCGGGCCAATGTCGCAATTGGTCCGAGCACGTTGCTACGTCACCACGTTCCCATAAGCGGCCACTGGGCTGGTTCTGCAGGCCCCGCGGCCGATGGTTCTGGTGGCGACCAACGAAGGAGTTTCAGACTGCTGATTGGCCGCGCAGATCGAGCGGTTGACGCCGTTCTTTCCCAAGAGCTAGGGGAAGCCGCGTGTCGATGATCGACGTGTGCTGAGTGGCGCTGTCTTCATCAATCGCAATGGCTTGCGGTGGTTTTTTCGGTCCTTGCTTCGTGGGCGTGTTCGTCGGCGGGATAGTTTGAAGTCGCGATGGGCAGGGCCGCGCGGCCCCCAGCTGCTCGCCACGCGGTTCACCGACTGGAAGAACGTCGGACCGATGCAAGGCGATAAAGAGTTTTGACCGCTGGCATCTGAAACTGCCACCTTTGAAGCATAAAATATCCTTTGGCGCACTTGTCGCTGCGGGGCGGGCGTGGTCGGGTTCGGCCACAAGGACCGAAAGACATACCCATGAAGCTGCTGCGCCGCCTGACCACCGTGACTGCCCTGATTTTGAGCCTCTTTTTATCTGCGGTCTTGCCAGACCTCGCCATGGCACAGGAGGCCTCTGCGCAACGGGTCGAGGTTGGGGCCTATGTTTTGCGCCTGTCCAACGTCTCGCAAAAGGACGGCACTTTTGATGTCGACATGTGGCTTTGGTTCCGCTGGACCGATCCGACCCTGAAACCCTATGAGGGGTTTGAAGTGTCGAACGGGCGGATCGCCAGCCGGTCCGAAGCCGTAGTAAGTCATGACGGCGATCATCTTTACACCTCGGTCCGGGTGCAAGCGACTGTCTTTCACGACTATGATGTGAGGCGCTATCCGCTGGACAGCCACGTCCTGACGATCGACATCGAAGACGAGAATCTGGGCGCCGACAGCTTGGTCTATGTGGCCGATGCCAATACGGCAATCGATCCGGACCTGTCGGTGCCGGGCTGGAACGTGAAGTTGGACGCGCCAAAGATTGAAGCCCATGAATATCCGACGAATTACGGTCTGAAATTCAGCGGACAGACATCATCGAGCTATTCGCGCGCGGTGTTCCAGGTAGAATTGCTGCGCTCTGACTTTGGGCCGCTGTTCAAGCAGTTCTGGATTTCGGCGCTCTCCGTCATCCTTGGACTTCTGGCCTTTCGTGTGCGGGCCACGGATCTGGATGCACGTTTCGGACTGGGCGTCGGGTCCATCTTTGCGGCCAGTGCCAATGCCTTTGTGATTGCCGACAGCCTGCCTCAAAGCACCGAGATTACGCTTGCCGAACAAATCAATTTTCTGTCCGTTGGCACGATCTTCCTGTGTGTGGCCGTCAGCGTCTGGTCGCTGCGCATCTGCTACCGGGGTAGGGACGCGGCATCCGAAAAGCTGGACCTTTGGGCCATGGTGGTGATTGCCATGGGGTATCTGGCGGCGAATGCTGTGATCGTCGGCATGAACCTGTAATATTTCAGGCTCGCGCGGTCTCTCGACTGGGATGATGGGGCTTGGCGATGGCACCAGACAAGGTTGGGGTGCTGGCGGGTGCTGTGTCGCCATTGCATCCGCTCAGGTGACGACTTGGCTGCCCCACCGGACAGCAGAAAAATTTATTCAGTATCAGCACTTTGCCAGCCGTGAGTTACCCCCTTGTGGCAGCGTCGTCGAACACGCGGTTCATGGCCGAGTTCGGCGTATTTGTTCATAGCAGAGTATGGTTCGTGTGGTGGACCGTTCGCCGAAATCTCCGGCCGTGCGGCGCCGATCAAAAAAGGGCGGCAAACTGCTCTATGAGGTGAGCCTCGGGGTTGGCGTGCTGGATTAGCATAGGATTGATGTTAAATCTTTAGTGAGCTTAATGAAGATCAAAGGTGGTATTGTTTGATAGTTTATTTGATCTTTTGCTGATTTTATTTCGGAAGGATTGCTCCACCGCTCAATCGACAAGAGTTCGTAATGGAACTGATCGTGTAGGCTAAATAATCAATTATATGGGGTGGGGCTTATGGGACGATTTAATTTGCGGTCAACGGTGGCGCTTTCTGCGTTGCTACTGGCGACTGGGCCGGGTGCTGCCTTTGCGGACTCCAACGGTGTCTACGATTGGAGCGGCTTCTATGTGGGGGGGCTGGTTGGCTCTGCCAAGACAGAGTCTGACGCGGACATAGGTTACACCAATGATGACGGCAGCCCAGCACTGGGATGGACTGACGAAGAATTCCATGGCGATGTCTATAACGCACTGCAGAGCCTTAGTGTTTCCACGGTCGAAGGGTCTGCCACGAACAGCCCTATTCCTGATCTAACAGACTGGGCCACTATCCTTTCGGGTGATGATGCTGATGTCATCGGAACGGGTTTGGCTGGCTACAACGTCCAGCGCGACAATCTGGTTTTCGGCGGTGAATTGCGTGCCGCCTTCGGAAATTTTGGTGCGTCCGTTTCCGAAACCTTGTCAACCAGTGGCACCACCAGCGGCAGTGTTAGTTTTACTAACATTGTTAACGGAAACTCGTTCACATATTCTGACCCTGAGGACGTTCTCACGTCGATCGTCGATCCGATTTCGAATACCGAGGGGGCCATTGCGTACACGGCCACCTACAATCAGGACGCGAGCATCGATTTCAATACCCATTTTGATACGATGATCTCTCCTGTGGCCCGTGTTGGGGTTGCAATGAACCGGGTGCAATTTTTTGCCATGGGAGGCCCGTCATTTGCCAAAGTCCGAGCTGGGACGTCCGCTTCTGTCCGCGAATATGCGACGAACGCGTCGGTGAGCCAGGATAGCGTCACCGACACATTCAGCGCTGACAAGACCTATGAGTTCTCGGGCAGCAACACCCGAAGCAACTGGGGCTTTACGGTCGGCGGTGGTGCCGAATGGGCTGTAACCGACAATGTCGTTTGGCGCGCAGAGGCCGAATATCACGACCTCGGCTCGATCTCAGCGACGGGGGTGTCGGAGGATACCGATGCGACTTACACGGTGAAGCAAAAGCTCGACGGCTATAGCATATCGACTGGCATCATCATCAGGTTCTAAGCTGGCCCGTTGTGAGGGCAGCCATTCCGGCGGCGGGGGAGGGGATGCACCTAGCCCCCGCCGTTTTTTTCGAATTTCGGAAAATCAGTCTGTTTGGTAATCTTCGATATCCGCAGAGATGATTGGGCCAGATGTTCACAACGTTCACGAAAATGCCGCTCAATGCGACCGCTTACAGCGGCCAACCGTTTTCATTGCTCGATACCCCCGCACATGAGGATCTGGCGACGATCATGGAGATCGACCTTGTCGAGAATGCTGACAGGCAGGTGCGGGAACAGTGGCAGGACCAGCAACTGCTCAATCTTCTAAAATACGCGCAGGCCAATTCGACGTTCTGGCGGCATCGCCTTCCACATAGTCTTGCGACGCGGCGAACCCTGGCCAAGCTTCCGGTCCAATCACGCAATGACGTGATGAAGCAGGTGCAGTCCGAAGGGTCACTCCTGAAAGCTGAGCACAGAGGCAAGGATGAAACCTATGCGTCTTCGGGCTCAACCGGAACCCCGGTAAAGGTTCATCTGGGAAGTTTTAACAGCCGCTTCAATGCAATGCGTAGCCATGCGCAGTTTTTCATGGCCGGATGGCCGCTTAACGAAACATTGACATTCATCAAGCCGGCAGGCGCTGATTTGATGCTCCATCCACATGACAAATTGCGCGTGAAACGTCAGAAGGCGTGGACTGGAAACCTTAGTCAGGTTTTTGCGAATGGACCCCATAAGTTCATTGAGTTCGCACATGACGAAACGGCCCTTCTTGAGGAACTGCAAAAGGACAGGGTGGGGTATCTCAGTTGCCCGTCCAGCTTCATGCATCTGATCTTGCGTAAGGCGGGGGTTGAGGAACTGCGTCGCATGGGCGTTTCGCTATGGCTTCACCACTCGGATGATCTCGACGTTAGCCTTGCCAATGATTTGCGTCAGGCCGGCATTCCGACCATGTCGAACTACTCCTGCTCGGAAGCGGGCCTAATCGCCACAGAATGCACCGCCGCGCCGGGGCATTATCACGTCGCCCACAGCAACGTCATCGTCGAATGCGACAAAAGCGAAACTGTGCTGGTGGACGGTGCGGAACTTGGTCGTATCCTGATCACACATTTGCACTCTTATGCCACGCCGCTCATTCGCTATGATGTCGGTGACTTCGGGCGACTGGATCAGGTCTGCCCATGTGGCCACGATGGGCCAACCTTGTCACACCTGCATGGGCGTGGAAAATTTTTCCTCAGGCACCCCGAAGGCCATCTCATGCCCTTCTACGTTTTCTCGGCGCGCCTGTTGGAAGTGGTTACATTTTCGGAGTTTCGCGTTCATCAGCCAGATCTGGCGACAATCATAGTCGAGATCGGAGGGCGTGAGGCTATCTCTGCAGATGAGGAGGAGCGCCTGAAAGCCTTCATCATCCGGGCTTCTGATCCCGCCTTTCGGGTTGAGGTCAAGGTGTCGCCAGCGATCGATTGGTCTCGAAACCCGAAGCGCCTCGCGTTCACCAGCGCGGTGGCATGAATGAAGTGCCTTTGTAAGCTCCCAACCACCTTTGCCGGGCCGATCTTGTCATGATCTTTGAATATGGAACCAACAGATTGCGGCAGGGTGGCCTGAGCGCTCGGCCCGTCAGTATGCTCGATCCGGCTGCCCGCGCTGACCTGGCCCTGCTTGCTGAAATCGACATGATCGAAAATGGCGATGCGGCCGCGCGCGAGAACTGGCAGGGGCGTCAACTGGTCAATCTTTTGCGTCACGCCTCGGAGAGATCTCCTTTCTGGCGTAAGCGAATTCTCACGCGCTCACTCACTCCACAGACTTTGCAGACCCTTCCGGTGCAAACACGGCGCGATCTGATTGAGCAAGCGGAACAAGAAGGCTCGTTGATGCCGCGTGGCGGGCGTGTGTTCACGCGCAGCACAAGTGGATCGACCGGAATACCCATCAAGTTCCATGTCACAGAACAGAACGGCCGCTACAACTCGTTGCGCAGTTTGGCTCAGATTCTCATGGAGGGGCGATCACTTCATCTGAACCGCGTTTTTGTCCAGTCGCTGGATGCAACGCGTACGCTCGATGGGACAACTGTCAGCGTTGAGCGGGCTGCCAGCTGGTTTGGTCCGCTCGGCAGGGTGTTTGAAAATGGCCATAACAAGACGATCAGCTATGTCGCGGACCGGGCCGATGCGGCGGCCAAGGAACTGCTCAAGGATCCTGTCGGGTACTTGGTCTGCACGGGGCGTCAATTCGACAATCTGCTGGATGTGCAGGGGGTAGAGCTTTTCAAGAAGGCGCAGGTGCGGCACTGGATCCACATTGGGGACAGTCAGGATGCAAGTCGTCGCGCAACTCTTCTAGAGGCTGGGATATCGACTCTCTCGAATTATTCATCAGAGGAAGTGGGGCCCATTGGCTTCGAATGCGCGCAAACGCCTGCTCATTATCATGTGGCGCACAGCAACGTCATTGTGGAAACGGATCAAGAGGAAACTGCCGAAATTGACGGGCAACGCCTGGGGCGTCTTCTTATTACGCATCTGCATTCTTATGCGACCCCCCTCATTCGATACGACATCGGCGATATGGGTGTTCTGCTTTCGTCCTGCCCCTGTGGGCATCAAGGTCCAACTCTAACCGCGGTCCATGGGCGGCAGAAACTGTTTCTCCGCCATCCCGCTGGCCATCTTTTGAAGTTCAATTTCGTGACCAAGATCTTCCGCGAAATCGTGAATTGCTCTGAAATCTCGATCCATCAAACGGGCCCTCAGACAGTGCTTTTCTTGTTGAAGAGGCAGAGCGAGTTGACAGAGGCAGAGGAGCAGCAGGCAAAACAACTGCTCTCCCGCTGGATCAGTGATGCTTTCGAGGTCGTCATCCGTGTCGTGAGCGAAATTGACTGGAGCCGAAACCCCAAGCGGCTGCTCTTTGTAAATGAGCTCCCCTGATCCCCGGGCGGTCACCTTTTGCGGTCAAAGAAGGCCATCAACAACAGGCGATGTTCGTCAGTTTGCGGTGGGCGCAGCGCAATTTCTGGCACCATTCTGAAACGTTGATAGGGGAGGTGGGCGGAAAAATAGCCCATGAATGCGGCACATCTCTCTATTTTGAGCCGCCGGTTTCCGCCTTTTCTATTGGTGGCATCTTGCCCTCATGACGCGCCTCAACGCGTCAGAGTTTTTTGCGGATGCCATCGACTGCTTGCCGGAGTGTCGCCGAACACCCTGTTGCCATTGCATCCTGCCCTGTAACGGCTAGTCTGCGGGCTCATACACAAAAGAAACGCAGCTGAATGACCATCTTCCTGAGCATCGCCTTTGGCCTGTCGCTGGCCATCATCCTGCTGGGCTTCTGGGCGGATCGTTCTGCTGTAACGGCTCGGATCAATGGCGCAAACGGCTTGCCCATCTTGGTCGGGCTGGTCGTGTCGTTTCTTGGTTCCCTCGTCGTGGCCATGATCGCTGGTCTGCTCGACGATTGGGAGATGCTCGGAAAAGTGTTGCTGTTCACAGTCCCGTATCATGTCGCGCTGGGTGGCCTCTTGATCTGGCGTTTGCAGAGCTTGGCCACCCGCGTAAAGGCGGAGGAAAACGCCAACAGCCAGCGGATTGCGGACATGTTCAATAAGCCCAACAAGCCTCAGTCGTAGGCTGTGCCCAAGCTGATCGAGATGCGTGAGTGCAGTACACCGATCACTGTCCCGGTCAGGAAATAGCCGCCCCACATGGCCATGTCACCGAGTTCTGGGTTCATGAACAGCACTTCGACCAGCAGCATGTTCAACGTGATTGCCAGTATGGGCAGCAACAGCAGCACAATGCCGAAGGCCAGATACAGCAGCCTCATTGGCCAGCGCCGTTCGGCAACCATGGCGACACGCCCGCCCGCGCCCAGATAATAGAAACCGTTCACAACCGGGATCAGGGCCAAGATGATGTTTGCCCAGTAGATGCCCTTGCGCTGCGCCGTCGCCGTGCGCCGCTGGATGGTTGCGTCACTTGCCCGTTTCATTCCGTCCGTCCCCAATGCCTGTGCGTCGACATAGCAGGGCTCACGTGCCGAGCGCAAATACCGCAGTGATTAGGGAGGCTGTGTTCCCACTGCAAACACTGCACTGAGCGATGAGCGAGCCTGACACCAGGATCCAGCGCCAGAGCATACTTGGGGAGGCCCCAGACGCCCCATGCACTCAAAGGCTCTCCTCTCGCCCGTCAGCACGGCAAACACTGTGTCGCACCAGAAAACCCGTTCGCAGTGTCCAACACACGATCCCAGTTCAGTGTGTTCAACACGGCAAACGAGTCGCGAAGCAGCTGACTTGGCGCAGCACCGCACGAAAAACTGTGCAATG
>CALBSG010000083.1 GCA_937927675.1 uncultured Paracoccaceae bacterium
CGGGGCAAGCCGGCCACGGCGGGCCAAGAACAGGCCGATGTCATCCATTTTGACGATCAGCGCGACCGAGCCGTAGACGCCAACAGTGATGAAGATGCCGACGATGGCAAGCGTGATCGCCTCGATCCACAGCGCCGAATCGGGGATGGCGGCAAGCGCGATGGTCATGATTTCGGCAGACAGGATGAAATCGGTCTTGATCGCGCCCGCGACCTTTTCTTCTTCCAGATGCGCGGGGTCTTTGGTGTCGAAATCTTCCTCCACCTCGTGGTCACCATGCGGGAACAGCACATGGAACACCTTCTCGGCGCCCTCAAAGCACAGGTAGGCCCCACCGATCATCAACAGCGGCGTGATGGCGGCCGGCAAAAGATAGTTCAGCGTCAAAAGCGCGGGCAGCAGGATGACCAGCTTGTTCTTGATCGATCCCAGGGCGATGCGCCCGATGATCGGCAATTCACGGTCGGCCTCAAAGCCATGCACATATTTGGGTGTCACGGCGGCGTCATCAATCACCACGCCCGCAGCCTTTGCCCCTGCCTTGGCCGCTGCGGCGGCAATGTCATCCACGCTTGCCGCTGCCACCTTGGCAATGGCCGCAACATCATCCAAAAGCGCCAGAAGTCCGCTCATTCCATACCCTTTGCTTGACCTGCTCCCTATCTAGCCGGGTCTGGCCCAAAGGCAAAGCGTGACTTGTTAGCGCGAACGGGCAATGTTTGCGATAACACGCTGAAAACCTGTCGCTTTTGCGCTTTTTGCACCCCGTCGGCTAAGGTATAGCGCGGGGCAAGCAACATCAGGCTGCAAGGATCAATCGCATGACCATCACCGTCGGGATCAACGGGTTTGGCCGCATCGGGCGCTGCACGCTGGCGCACATTGCGGAATCGGGGCGCAACGACGTGCAGGTGGTGGCGATGAACGCCACCGGCCCGATTGAAACCAACGCCCATCTGCTGAAATATGACTCGGTCCATGGCCGTTTCCCCGGCACCGTCAAGGTCGAAGGCAATACGCTGGATCTTGGCCGTGGCCCGATCCGCGTGATGTCGACCTACAATCCCGAAGAACTGGATTGGGAAGGTGTTGATATCGTTCTGGAATGCACCGGCAAGTTCAATGACCGCGACAAGGCCGCCGTCCACCTGTCGCGCGGCGCCAAGCGGGTTCTGGTTTCGGCCCCGGCCAAGCGCGCAGATCTGACCGTGGTCTACGGTGTCAACCACCGCAGCCTGCTGCCGGAACATCTGGTGGTGTCGAACGCCTCTTGCACCACGAACTGCCTCGCGCCCTTGGCCAAGGTGCTGAACGACTCGATCGGCATCGAATCGGGCATCATGACCACGATCCACAGCTACACCGGCGACCAGCCGACGCTGGACCGCCGCCACAAGGATCTCTATCGCGCCCGTGCCGCCGCCATGGCGATGATCCCCACCTCGACCGGGGCCGGCAAGGCGATTGGCGAAGTTCTGCCGGAACTGGCGGGCAAGTTGGATGGTTCGGCCATCCGCGTGCCGACCCCGAACGTCTCGGCCGTTGATCTGACCTTCGTCGCCAAGAAAGACGTCACCGTCGCAGATGTGAACGAAATCGTTCGCGAAGCCGCCATGGGCAAGATGAGCGCCGTTCTGGCCTATGATCCGGAACCGAAAGTGTCGATCGACTTCAATCACACGCCGCAATCGTGTATCTTTGCCCCTGACCAGACCAAGGTCGTTGGCGGTCGGACCGTCCGCGTTCTGGCGTGGTATGACAACGAATGGGGCTTCTCCTGCCGGATGGCCGATGTGGCCGCTGCAATGGGGCGGCTTCTGGGCTGAACCGGAGGCGTCTTGAGTAACCGTATTTATTTTGTCTTGGCCGGGGTCGTTGCCCTGGCCATTCTGGCCGACCTGACCTTGAACGGCGGGTCGGCCCTGTTGTTTCTGGCCCGCAAGTTGATTGACCTGATCGCGCTCGTGAGTTTCTGGCGTTAAGCGCCCCCTTCCCCCAAGCTCCCCGCCGCAACGGCGTGTCCCGCAGAAATCAGCCGAGCCTTGCTTTCCGGCTTGATCTTTTCGTGATTTTCGCGATGTTAGCGCTAACGTAACGCGTGAGTCGCTGCAAGAAAGGGTTCACCATGGCCGTCAAGGTTGCCATCAACGGGTTTGGGCGCATCGGGCGCAACATCTTGCGGGCCATCATCGAATCCGGCCGCACCGACATCGAGGTTGTGGCGATCAACGACCTTGGCCCTGTTGAAACCAACGCGCACCTGTTGCGCTTTGATTCCGTGCATGGCCGCTTCCCGGCGACCGTGACCACCGGCGAAGACTGGATCGACGTCGGTCGCGGACCGATCCGCGTGACCGCGCTGAAGAACCCCGCCGATCTGCCGTGGTCGAATGTGGATGTTGTGCTGGAATGCACCGGCATCTTCACCACAAAGGAAAAATGCCTGCCCCACTTGGAAAACGGTTCAAAGCGCGTGCTGATCTCGGCCCCTGGCGATGGCGCGGACAAAACCATCGTCTACGGTGTGAACCACCAAACGCTGACGCGCGATGACATCGTGGTGTCGAACGCCTCTTGCACCACCAACTGCCTGTCGCCTGTCGCCAAAGTGCTGAACGACGTCATCGGCATCGAAAAGGGCATGATGACGACGATCCACAGCTATACCGGCGACCAGCCGACGCTGGATACCATGCACAAGGATCTTTATCGCGGGCGTGCGGCAGCGCTCAGCATGATCCCGACCTCGACCGGCGCGGCTAAGGCCGTGGGTCTGGTATTGCCCGAATTGAAGGGCAAGCTGGACGGTTTTGCCATCCGTGTGCCGACGCCGAATGTCTCTGTCGTGGACCTGAAGTTCATCGCTAAGCGCGAAACCAGCGTGGAAGAGATCAACGCTGCGATCAAGGCTGCGGCCAATGGCGCGCTGAAGGGCATCCTTGGCTATACCGAATACAAAAACGTCTCGTCGGATTTCAACCACGACCCCCATTCGTCGGTCTTCCATATGGATCAGACCAAGGTGATGGAGGGCACCATGTGTTCGGTGCTGTCGTGGTATGACAATGAATGGGGTTTCTCAAATCGCATGGCAGATACTGCCGTGGCGATGGGAAAACTCATCTAATCCTAACTAGTCCCAAGACAATCTGAAAAATGGGCGCCTTCGGGCGCCCTTTTGCTATGCGCAACACGCATGGCGGCAGGGCTTGCCTGTCAGTTGTTATCGCTAACACGGCCTGCCATATGATCAGCATGCGAAGAAGGGATCGGCCATACGGGCCATCCGGTCGCAAGACGAAAGGAAACCTGATGAAAACGCTTATAGCCCGCCTGCGTGATACCGCAGTGAAGCATGCAGCCTACCGCCGCATCCGCAACGAAATCGCCACCCTGCCCCACGCCGAGGCATTGGATCTGGGGATATTCCCCGGCGACGCAGACCGTATCGCGCGCAAGGCCGTCTGGGGCTGATCGCCGCACCAGACACATGGACGGGGCCCCGCGGGGCCCTTTTTCATTTCAACAAACGCAAGGCCAAGCCCGGCAGATCATCAAAATGGTCCAGCAAGGCCTCTGGCTCCAGCCGTTCAATCGCCCGACCTTCGGGGCCAAAGGTCACGAGCGCCACCGGCACCCCCACCGCCAACCCGGTTTTGCGATCCGTCTCGGTATCGCCGATCAACATGGATCGCGCCACATCGCCCCCAGCCCTTTGCACCGACGCCACATAAGGCGCCGGGTCAGGCTTGCGCGTCGGCAGGGTATCGGCCCCGATCAGCGCACCGAACAGGGGCGCTATGCCCAACCGCCGCACCAGTTCGACCGCCAGCCCTTCGGGTTTGTTGGTGCAGATCGCGGTGGCAAAACCAGCGGCGCGCAGCGCCTCCACCGCCTCGGCGGCACCGGGATAGAGCCGGGTGTGGGTGTCGATGCCTTCGGCATAGGCCGCCAAGAGCCGGGGGTAATGCCGCGCGATGTCGTCTTCGCTGTAACTGATCCCCAAGCGGTCATACCCGGCCCGCAACATGGCCCGCCCGCCGTGAAAGGCCACCAGCCGGTCGCGCCCATCCAACACCACCCCATGACCATCGGCCACAAAGCAGGCATTTGCTGCTGCCAAGAGGTCATCACTGGTGTCTGCCAGCGTTCCATCCAGATCAAAAACCACCGTCCGCATGATTGTAACCTTCCGTGAGCCACGCCGGGCTTGCAGCGCCCGCGTTCCGGGGTAAAACGGGCGGCAAAAGAAGGAAAGGGGCAGCATGCCGGTTTCGTTGATAGTTCTGGCCGCAGGCATGGGCACGCGGATGAATTCCGACATGCCTAAAGTGCTGCACAAGGTTGCGGCCGCGCCCCTGTTGCACCACGCCCTGCGGGCAGGTGCCAGTCTTGGTCCTGAAAAGGTGGTGGTGGTAACCGGCCATGGCGCCGATGCGGTGGCAAAGGCCGCGCGGGCCTATGACGACGCCATTGAAACCGTCGTGCAAGAGCCGCAACTTGGCACCGCCCATGCGGTCGCGCAAGCCGCCCCGCTTCTGGCTGATGCACCGGGCGAAGCGATCGTGCTTTACGGCGACACGCCCTTTATCACCTCCGACACGATGGAATCCATGCTGGCCGCCCGTGCCCATCATGCCGTGGTGGTCTTGGGCTTTCACGCCACTGACCCAGGCCGCTATGGTCGTCTGTTGACCGATGGCGATGCCTTGCTGGCCATTCGTGAATTCAAGGAAGCCACGGATGCAGAACGCGCCGTAACCCTTTGCAATTCCGGCGTGATCTGCGCCGATGCAAAGACCCTGTTCGCCCTTGTGGCCGAAGTGGGCAATGCCAATGTGGCCGGCGAATATTACCTGACGGACATCGTGGAACTTGCCCGCGCCAAAGGTCTGTCCGCCGGCGTGGTGATCTGCGACGAGGCTGAAACGCTGGGCGTCAACACACGGCAACAACTGGCCGAGGCCGAGGCCGCCTTTCAAACCCGCGCAAGAGCCGAGGCTTTGGACAATGGTGTGACGCTGACGGCCCCAGAAACCGTGTTCTTCGGCTATGATACGGTGGTGGGTCGCGATGCGATTATCGGCCCGAATGTGCTGTTTGGTCCCGGCGTCACCATCGAATCTGGTGCCGAGATCAAGGGCTTTTGCCATCTGGAAGGCGCCCATGTCAGCCGCGGCGCCGATGTCGGCCCCTTTGCGCGCCTCCGCCCCGGTGCGGAATTGGCCGAAGATGTGCATGTCGGCAATTTCGTCGAGATCAAGAACGCCATTTTGGACGAAGGCGTGAAGGTCGGCCACCTGAGCTATATCGGCGATGCGGACGTGGGCGAATTTACCAACATCGGTGCAGGCACCGTGACCTGCAATTATGACGGCGTGATGAAACACCGCACCCGCATCGGCAAACGCGCCTTCATCGGCTCGGATACGATGCTGGTCGCCCCCGTCACCGTGGGCGATGGGGCGCTGACCGCCTCGGGCTCGACCATTACCGAAGATGTCCCGGCCGAGGCCGTGGCAATTGCGCGCGCCAAACAGGTCAATAAACCGGGTTTGGCGACAAAACTTTTTGAACGTCTGCGCGCCATCAAGGCTGCGAAAGGAAAAGCATAATGTGTGGAATTGTTGGGGTTCTTGGCAACCATGAAGTTGCCCCGCTTTTGGTCGAGGCGCTGAAGCGGCTGGAATATCGCGGCTATGATTCTGCAGGGATCGCCACGGTAGACAGCGGCAAGCTGGATCGCCGCCGTGCGGTGGGAAAGCTTATCAACCTGTCTGACCTTCTGGTACACAACCCCCTGCCCGGCAAATCCGGCATCGGCCACACCCGTTGGGCCACCCATGGTGCTGCAACCACGCTGAACGCCCACCCGCATCTGTCGGGTCGGGTTGCGGTGGTTCACAACGGCATCATCGAAAACTTCCGCGACCTGCGTAATGAACTGACCGCTGCGGGCGCGGTGTTTGAATCCGAAACCGATACCGAAACCGTCAGCCATCTTTTGCGCCATCACCTCGACAACGGTGCAACGGCGGTTGAGGCCGCGCGCGAGACGCTGAAACGCCTGCACGGCGCCTTTGCGCTGTGTTTCCTCTTTGAGGGCGAAGATGATCTGATGATCTGCGCGCGCAAGGGCAGCCCCTTGGCCATCGGTCATGGTGAGGGCGAGATGTATGTCGGCTCTGACGCCATCGCGTTGGCGCCGATGACGGATCGCATCACCTATCTGGAAGAAGGCGATTGGGCGATTCTGACCCGCGCCGGCGCGCAGATTTTTGACGAGGCCGGCCGTCTGGTGAACCGTCCCGAGGCACGGATTCAGGTCGATGCGACCCGCATCGAAAAGGCCGGTTACAAGCATTTCATGGCCAAGGAAATCGCCGAACAGCCGGTGGTGATTGCCGACGCGCTGAAACATTACGTCGCCGGTGACGGCACGCTGCGCCTGCCAGAAGGACTTGATTTCAAAGGTGTTGACCGGCTGACCATGGTGGCCTGTGGCACAGCGAGCTATGCCACCCATGTGGCGAAATACTGGTTTGAACAGATCGCCGGTCTGCCCGTCGAAATCGACATCGCGTCAGAGTTCCGTTACCGCGAGCCGCCGCTGTCGCCCAACCAATGGGCGCTTTTCGTCAGCCAATCTGGGGAAACCGCCGACACGCTGGCCGCCCTGCGCTATGCCAAAGAGCGCGTCGGCAAGGTGGTGTCAGTGGTCAATGTCGGCACCTCCTCGATTGCCCGCGAAAGCGATCTGGCCTTGCCGATCCTTGCTGGGGTCGAGGTTGGCGTTGCATCGACCAAGGCCTTTACCTGCCAATTGACGGTGCTGGCTGTACTGGCATTGAAGGCCGCCCTTGACCGCGGCCGGATTGATGCGGCGGGGCTGGCCACGCACCTGGAGGCGCTGCGCGCGTTGCCGGGATTGATGAACCACGCGATGGGGCTTTCCTCCGACATCGCGGCTGTTGCCGAACAACTGGCCGAGGCGCAGGATATCCTGTTCCTGGGTCGCGGTCCGATGTTCCCGCTGGCGCTGGAAGGCGCGCTGAAGCTGAAGGAAATCAGCTATATCCACGCCGAGGGCTATGCCTCGGGCGAGTTGAAGCACGGCCCCATCGCGTTGATCGACAACCGGGTTCCGGTAATTGTGCTGGCCCCGCGCGATGGGCTGTTCGACAAGACGGTGTCGAACATGCAAGAGGTGATGGCGCGCCACGGCAAGGTGGTGCTGATCTCGGACGCGGCAGGCGTGGCCGAGGCCGGTGCCGGATGCTGGAAAACCCTTATCCTGCCAGAGGTTGCCGCCCAATTCGCCCCGATCCTCTATTCGGTGCCGGCGCAACTTTTGGCCTATCATACCGCGATTGCCAAAGGCACCGATGTCGACCAGCCGCGCAATCTGGCCAAATCGGTGACGGTCGAATGACCGTCAGCGTTGAACAGGCCCTTGCCGCGCTTGAGGCGGCAGCCGATCCGGCCAAGGCCCCGGAAATGGCGGCCTATCACAAATCCACCCGCCAGTTCTTTGGCGTAACCGTGCCGCAGATCGACGATCTGACCGACGCGTGGCGTGCCGACTGCACGCTGGACGAACGGCTGGCGCTGGCAGCAGGGCTTTGGGCCACGGACATCCACGAAGCGCGCGTCGCGGCGGCGAAACTCTTGGTGCAGGCCCGTATCCGCCCCGATGACGAAGGGGCTTGGGCCTTGATCCAAAGCTGGCTGCCGGACTTCGACGGTTGGGCCATTGCCGACCATGTCATGATCGCCGGACAAAAACGGCTGGTCTGGCAGCCGGCACGGATCGAGGCGGTGGAAGCTTGGACCACCAGCCCCGCGATGTGGACGCGCCGCGCGGCTTTGGTCGTCACCCTGCCCTTTGCCAAAAAGAACAACCCAAAGCCCGAGGAAACCGCCATTCGGGAACGGGTTCTGGGCTGGGCCGCAAACTATGCGACCGATCCGGACTGGTTCATTCAGAAAGCCGTGGCGTGGTGGCTGCGCGATCTGTCGAAGCACGACGCAGACCGGGTCAGGGTCTGGCTTGAGGCGCATGGGGAAAAGTTGAAAAACTTTGCCCGCAAGGAAGCCTCAAAGTATCTCTGACGGCCATCCCCTTCGGAACAGTGCGCGGAAAAGCAAAGGGCGCCCGACGAGGGCGCCCTTGTGTCATTCAGCGGCCAGCGCCTTGTCCAATTCCGGGCGGAAGCGTTGGATATAATCGTCGCCCACCATCGGCCCGATGAAGCGGAACACCACCTCGCCCTTGCCATTGATGATGAAGGTTTCCGGCGGGGCGGTGACCCCCCATTCCAACCGGGTCTTGCCCTTGGGGTCATAGGAAATCTTTGCGAACGGATTGCCCTCCTCGCCCAAAAACCCCAGCGCATCGGCCTCGCGGTCCAGCATATTCACGCCGATCACCTGAATCCCCTCGGCGGCCAGCGCCTTTAGGGTCGGGTGTTCAGCCCGGCACGGCGGGCACCATGAGGCCCAGAAATTCACCACCGTCACCTGCCCCCCCGCAAGATCGGCCTGCACAGGAGCAGGAATACCCGGCAGTGCCGCCTGTTCGATGGCAGGTGCGGCTTTGCCGATAAAGACCGAGGGCAGATCATTGGGATTGTCGCGGCCCATACCCGTCCAGAACAGCAGACCAAGCCCGGCGAACAGCAGGGCCGGCAAGGACAAAAGAATCTTATTCACCGCGTTTCTCCTGCCGCTTTTCAACCTCGTCCAAGGCGCGCTTCATCCGGCGCGATTGCCACAGCGACAGCGCCACAAAGCCAATGATCAGCGCCAGCGAGGCCAGATAAGACCACGCCACCGCGCCTGCATATTTTCCCAAGTCAGGCATCATGCCAGCCTCTCCCGCGTCAAAAGCGCCTGCAAGCGGCGCGACCGGATTTCGGTACGGGTGCGGATCAGCACCAGCGTCACAAACAACAGCACAAAGCCGACGATGCAGACCACCAAGGGCAGCCAATAGACGTCAGACACGTTCTCTTTTTCATCCAAGGACAGCGAAGCGCCCTGATGAAGCCCTTGATTCCAAAACAGAACCGCATAGCGCGACAGGAAGGCAAAGACCGAGCCGACAATGGCCAGAACAGAGGTCAAATCAGCCGCAGTGTCGGGGTTTTCCACCGCCGCCCACAGCGCGATATAGCCCAGATAGAACAGCGCAAGGATCAAAAATGCGGTCAGGCGCGGATCCCAAGCCCACCAGGTGCCCCACATCGGCTGTCCCCAGATCGCGCCCGTGACAAGGCCGATCACGGTAAACATCAGCCCGATCGGGGCCGCCGCCTTGGCCGCCAGCGCCGAGACATGGTGACGGCGAACGAGCCAGATCAGCGACGTGACAAGCATCATCGTCCAAGCCGAAATCGCCATCATCGCGGCAGGCACATGCAGATAGATGATCTTGACGGTAGAGCCGAACCTGTCGGCGTCTGGCGTGAAGAAAAACCCCCAGATCAGCCCCACCCCCAGCGCCAGCACGGCAAGGGCCGTCACCCAAGGCAACAAAACCCCCGAGGTCTGCATGAACTTCTTGGGGTTGGCATATTCCCAGATCGACATTGCTATCCTATTGCTAACTGGCTTTGGGCTACCTTAACGCGGGCGGGCCTGTCCACCATGACATGGCTCAATCACAGGTTTCTCATCAGCGCAGATTAACGCGCAGCGCCGCAGCCGAAGCGATGGGCAACAGCGCCAGCGCCCCCGCCGTGATGGCGGCCAAGAGAGCAAGCGGTGTTGCCACCGCCATACCTGCCGCGCCGCGTTTCACCACCTCGGCACCGAAAATAAGCGTTGGCATATACAAGGGCAGCACCAGAAGGCTCATCAAAAGCCCGCCGCGTTTCAATCCCACCGTCAGCGCCGCACCAAAGGCGCCGATGATCGACAGCGCCGGCGTGCCAAGCGCAAGGCTGATGACAAGCCAGAGATAGCCCGGCACAGGCAGGTTCAACAAAACGCCCAGCACCGGGGCCGCCAGCACCAAGGGCAGACCGGTCACCAGCCAATGCGCCAGCGCCTTGATCGCCACGGCGCCCTCCATCGGCAGGGGCGAGGTCGCCAAAAGGTCAAGCGAGCCATCCTCGAAATCCAGCGCGAAAATGCGGTCAAGCGAGAGCAGGCAAGACAAGAGGGCCCCCACCCACAGGATGCCGGGGGCGATTTTCGCCAGTGTGGCGGGTTCCGGCCCGACCCCTAAGGGCACGATCACAGCGACCAGCAGAAAGAAAGCCAAGCCAAGACCAAAGCCGCCACCTGCGCGGATGGCAAGCCTGAGGTCGCGGAGCAACAGGGCGATCATGTGAACGCCTCATCAAAGGCCGAGGCGATCCCGCCTTCGGCTGCCGGGCGGGCCTTGAACGGCGTCAGGTCCAAGACGGCGGCATCAAGGCCAAGGTCGATATGGGTGGCGATCAACGCCGCCCCCCCTGCGGTCAGATGGTCACGCACCACATCGCCGAACAGTTGCACCGAGGCCGCGTCCAAGGACACGGTCGGCTCATCCATCACCCAGACCGGGCGACCTGTGACCAACAGGCGCGCCAGCCCAAGGCGGCGCTTTTGCCCGGCCGACAGGTTGGCCGCGCGCCGCGCCACAAGATCGCGCAAGGCCATCCGATCAATCGCGGTGGCGACAGCATCGGTTCCAAAGACTTGCGCCCAGAAGGCAAGGTTTTCTGCCACCGTCAGCGTGGGTTTCACACCGTCGGCATGGGCCGCATAGGCCACGGCATCAGGCGCGGCGGTGATCCGGCCCTGAAGCGGCGGTTGCAGACCCGCGATGGTGCGCAGAAGTGTGGTTTTGCCAATGCCATTCGGCCCACGCAACACCAGCGCGCGACTGGGGGGCAGCGCAAAACTGACCCCTTCCAGCACCGGAATTCCGGCGCGTGCCACCGCAAGGTCTTGGGCGGACAGCAGGCTCATGGTCCGGCCTTAGGCCCAACCGGCAGAAGCGCTGCGGCAATCCGGCGCCCTTCGCCCAAAAGCACGTTATAGGTGCGGCAGGCGGCGGGCGAGGACATGGGTTCCACGCCTATGCCTGCAGCCTCCAACGCCTCGCGGAAGGCGCGTGGCACCGGGGCGATCGACGGCCCCAGCCCCAAGAGCAGCACATCAATCCGGCCGGCAAGCGTCAAAGGCGTGGCAACATCCGCCAAGCCGCCCCAACCACCCGCATCCCAAGGGGTCACAAGCGTGGCCCCCTGCAAGGCATGCGGGCCGACCCGAAAGAAATCCGGGCCATAGCCCTCAATTGCTTGGGCCGCGCCATAGCTGACCTCAATCAGCCGCATGGCTTAGGCATCCACATTGGCGAATTCGTGGTCCAAGGGCTTGCCGGTCTTGGGCTTGTCCGAACGGTCAAGCCCCAGCATCAGCACGATATTCTTGGCGACATACAGCGTCGAATAGGTGCCGATCACCACTCCGAACAGCATGGCAAAGACAAAACCGCGGATCACGTCGCCGCCAAAGATGAACAGGCAGATCAACGAGATCAGCGTGGTCGTGGCGGTCATGATGGTCCGCGACAGCGTTTCATTCGCGGTCAGGTTCATCATGTCACGCAGGCCCATGGTCTTATACTTGGCCAAGTTTTCGCGCAGCCGGTCAAAGATCACCACGGTATCGTTGATCGAATAGCCCAAAATCGTGAGCAAGGCCGCCACGATGGTCATGTCAAACTTCAGCTGGAAGATCGAAAACACCCCGACCGTCACCACCACGTCATGCACCAGTGCCGCAACCGAACCGACGGCGAATTGCCATTCAAAGCGCAGCCAAACGTAAATCCAGATCCCCAAAGACCCTGCCCCAACGGCAAGAAGCGCAGTCCAGATCAGTTCCGCCGACACTTTGGGACCAACCGATTCCACCGACGGGAAGGTGATGGCCGGATCCACTGCGCGCAGAGCGGCCTCAATGGACGCAATCGCCTCGGGGGTGATCGCCTCTTCGCCTTCCTGTGCCTCAATGCGGATCTGGGCCACATGCTGATCGGCGCGGAAGGTTGGGTCGAACACCTCGGTGATGGCGACATCGCCCATCTCCAGCTTGGACAGCGCATCGCGGTAGACGCCGATATCCAGCTCTTGCGTGCTTTCCGTGCGGATCGTGGTGCCGCCCTTGAAATCAACGCCGTAGTTCAGCCCCAACACGGCAACCGCCAAGAGCGAGATGATCACCGCCCCGACAGAGGCCCCGAAGGTCACCCATTGCAGTTTGAAAAAGTCGATGTTGGTCTTTTCGGGAACCAGCCGCAAACGCCATGCCATGTCTTGATCTCCCTCAGACCACAAGCTCTTTGGGCTGTCGCCAGTTGATATAGGTCGTCACGATCAGCCGCGTCACATAGACGGCGGTGAACATCGAGGTGAAAATCCCGATGCCGGTGGTGACGGCAAAGCCGCGCACAGCCCCAGAGCCGATCATGAACATGATGACCGCAGTGATGATGCCGGTGATGTTGCTGTCCAGAATGGCCGAGAAGGCACGCTCAAAGCCCAATTCGATGGCCCGGGCGGCAGATTTGCCGTCGCGCAATTCCTCGCGGATGCGTTCATAGATCAGCACGTTGCTGTCCACCGCAACCCCCATGGTCAACACGATCCCTGCGATACCCGGCAAGGTCAGCGTGGCCCCGATGGTGGACAACAGCGCGATCAGCAGGATGACGTTCACCGCCAGCGCAATATTGGCGAAGACGCCGAACAGCCCATAGCTCAGGATCATATAGGTGGCCACGGCGATCATGCCGACGATGCCCGCCAGCTTGCCCGCCTCAATGCTGTCCTGTCCCAGTTCGGGGCCGATGGTGCGTTCTTCCAAGAAGGTCATCTTGGCCGGCAGCGCCCCTGCCCGCAGCAGGACGGCGAGATTGGTCGATTCTTCCACAGAGAAATTGCCGGTGATGATACCTGACCCGCCGGCGATGTGGCTTTGGATCGTGGGGGCCGAGATCACCTCTTCGTCCAGAACGATGGCGAAGGGTTCGCCGATATGGGCGGCGGTGTAATCACCAAAGGCCCGCGCGCCCGAAGGGTTGAAGCGGAACGACACCGCAGGCCGGCCGTTTTGGTCAAAGGACGGCTGTGCATCGGTCAGTTCTTCACCACTGACCACCGCTTCGTCGGCGATGACGTAGAAGGTGTTCTTGTCATAGGCATCCCCAACCAACCGGTTGCGCGCGCCGGGATCGGCGCCCGCATCGGTCGTGCGGCCCAGAACCTGATGGAAGGTCAGCTTGGCCGTGGTGCCGATCAGATCCTTCAGCTCTTGCGCCGAGCCGATGCCGGGCACCTGAATCAGGATGCGGTCATCGCCTTGACGTTGGATCGTCGGTTCGCGGGTGCCAACCTCGTCCACCCGGCGGCGGATGATTTCAAGGCTTTGCTGCACGGTGCGGGCGTCGGTGGCCACGCGTTCGGCCTCAGAAAGTTGCACGACAATCTCTTGCCCGTCTGCCACAACCTCAAGATCCGAAGATCCTGCCCCGGTCAGCGTCATCACCGGCACCGCCAGTGCACGCACCTTTTCCAAGGCAACGGCCATCCCGTCGGGATTGGAGATCGCCACCCGCAGCACGCCCGGGACCGAAGGCTGGCGCCGCACGGCCCCAACCTGATCGCGCACGTCGCGCAGATTGTCGCGCACCTCGGGCCAAAGGGCATCGATGCGTTGGGCATAAACGTCGGCGACTTGCACCTTTGCCAAAAGGTGCGCCCCACCCCGCAGGTCAAGCCCCAGCGCCATCAACCCCGAAGGCAGCGCCTCGGGCCAAAGCGCGCGCGCGGCGGCCTGTTCCTCGGTTGCGACGCCTTCGGCGGCGGTGATCGCCTTTGTCGCATCGTTATGCTGCTCGACCCGCGTGTAAAACGCATTGGGCAGGGCGGCGAGAATCCCCCAGACGATGATCGCAAGGATCAGGAGGCGCTTCCACAGCGGGGTATGCAGCATGATTTGGTGCCTTTAAGCGGCCGTAGCCGGTTCGGTCTTGTTCATGACCTGAACGATGGTGTGCTTGGCGATCTTGACCTTGACGCCATCCGCAATTTCCACTTCCAGCACGCCGTCTTCGCCGACGCGATGGATTTTGCCGATGATGCCGCCCTGGGTCAGCACCTGATCGCCCTTGCGCAGGGCTTCGACCATGCCCTTCAGCTCTTTCATCTTCTTTTGCTGCGGACGGATCAGCAGGAAATACATGATGCCGAAGATCAGGATCAGCGGCAGAAAGGAACCGAAGGCGGCTCCGGCGCCACCGGCACCGGCGACCTGCGCGTAGGCGGGCGAGACGAACATGGGCTATTCCTTGTCTTGGGGGCGCGAAAACCCCGATATCGATCGGGCCGCACCCTACAGAGATGGGCGTGAAGGTGCAAGCTGGCCGCCTTGACGCCTGCGTGATCCGTGAGGGACCATCGCCCCCTTTCCCCCTGCCGGTGAATAAGGCATAACGCCCAAGATTTTTTGCCAGACGAGGCCCCAAATGCACGACATCCGCGCCATTCGCGAAAACCCCGCAGCTTTCGACGCCGCCCTTGCGCGCCGGGGCCTTGCCGCGCTGTCGCCCGAGATTCTGGCCTTGGACAATGACCGGCGGGCCAAGATCCTGGCCGCCGAAACCGCGCAAGCGGCCCAGAACGCTGCCTCGAAAGAGGTGGGCGCAGCCAAGGCCCGCGGTGACGACGCCGAGTTTGAACGCCTGCGCGCGCTGGTCGCCGAAAAGAAGGCCGAGATTGCCCGCCTGACCGAAGAAGCCGGGGCCGAGGATGCGGCATTGCGCGATATGCTGATGCGCATCCCGAACCTGCCGTTGGACGCCGTGCCCGAGGGTGCGGACGAAAATGACAACGTCGAAATTCGTCGCTGGGGCACCCCGCGCAGCTTTGACTTTGCGCCGAAAGAGCATTTCGACATCGCTGGCGTGAAGCCCGGAATGAATTTTGAAGCGGCCGCCAAACTCTCGGGGTCGCGCTTTGTCGTGCTGCAGGGGGCGGTGATCCGCGTCCACCGCGCGCTGGCGCAGTTCATGCTGGACACACACATCACCGAACACGGCCTGACGGAAACCTGGACCCCGGTTCTCGTGAAAGAAGAGGCGATGTATGGCACCAACCAACTGCCGAAATTCGCCGAGGACAGCTATCAGACCACCAATGGCTGGTGGCTGATCCCGACGTCCGAAGTCACGCTGACCAATATGGTCGCGGGCGAAATTCTGGACGAGGTCAACCTGCCGATCCGCGTAACGGCCCATACCCAATGCTTCCGCTCCGAGGCCGGATCGGCGGGCAAGGACACGACGGGCATGCTGCGCCAGCACCAGTTCGAAAAGGTCGAGATGGTGACGATCTGTGCCGCCGACCAAGCCTTGGCGGAACACGACCGCATGACCAAATGCGCCGAGGCGATCCTTGAAAAGCTAGGAATCCCCTATCGCACCATCGTGCTGTGCACCGGCGACATGGGTTTTGGCGCGCAAAAAACCCATGACCTTGAGGCATGGCTGCCGGGGCAGAACAAATTCCGCGAGATTTCGTCGGTGTCCACCTGTGGCACCTTCCAAGCCCGCCGGATGAACGCCCGCGCCCGTATCGCTGGCGCAAAGCCCGAATTTGTCGCGACGCTGAACGGCTCCGGTCTTGCCGTCGGGCGCTGCCTGATTGCGGTCTTGGAAAACGGCCAGCAGGCCGATGGCTCGGTTGATCTTCCGGCGGTGCTGCACCCCTATCTTGGCGGCAAGACCCGGATTTCCGCCGATGGCGCGCTGGAATAGGTCAGCACACCATAACAGGTGCTTGACCGCCAAAGTATTCGCCTGCAAATTGAGTGCAGGCGAAACAAATGAGGCACAGTGATGCAAGCTCGGGCCGTTTTGCTTGTCTGTGTTGCGGCACTGTTCACGCTAACACCGCTCATGCTGCCAGAGTTCAGAGGGTATGATCCAGAGGATTTCTGGATCACCATCACTGATCCTGCGGCACAACCTCCGCGGGTAACCTTCTTAATCTGGTTTGTGATCTATCCGGGGCTTTTGGCGCATGCGCTGCATGGTTTGGCCAAACATGCCGAAGATCGCGCTTGGGATGCCAATCGCCTGATGTTGATCGCCGCGATGCTCTTGGGCATCTTTTGGGTGTCGCTGGCAGAAACCCTGCCGATTTTTGCCAGTGGCATCATGTTTGTCATGGCCCTTGCCGCGCTGATCGCGTTGTTTCGCACCGGGCAAGGCAGTTTCTGGCAACAGACCCCCGTCGCGTTTTTCGCAGGGTGGGTCACGGCAGCCGCTGGCATGGCATGGGGGGTGACGCTGGCAGGGCTTGGCGCGCTGTCGAACGTCGCTTCGGCCTATGTGATGCTATGCGCGGTGTTGATCGTGGCCATCTGCGTGCAGCGCGCGCTTGGCCGGGTGCCAGCCTTTGCGGCTGCGATCGTCTGGGCGCTGATCGGCGTTGCAGCGGGCAACTGGGACATTCACCCCGAACTGGTTCAGGCCGCGCTGATCGGTGCAGGGATCATGGCGGTAACGCCCTATCTGCCGACCTGACGGACGGCAGATAGGCAAAGCGCGGCCACGCAAACAGCCGCGCCATCACGGGCGCCCTTATTGGCCCGTGTTCTTTTCCTTGTGCTTACGCAGACGTGACGGCGTGTGGAACTTGCGGACCTTCCACGGATTTTCATCACCCTGCCCGCGGAAATACAGCCGGATCGGGGTTCCGGGCATATCAAAGTGGTCGCGCAGCCCATTGACCAGATAGCGCTTATAGCTTTCCGGCAGCTCATCAGGGCGCGAACATTTCACCACAAAGCCCGGCGGCCGGGTCTTGGCCTGCGTCATGTAGCGCAGCTTGATGCGGTGACCGCCCGGTGCGGGCGGTGGGTGGGCCTCGGTCATGGCCCCAAGCCAAGTGTTCAGCTTGGCGGTTGGCACCCGGCGGTTCCAGACGTCATGCGCCTTGCGGATGGCGTCGTGCAGCCGGTCGAGGCCCCGGCCCGTCTTGGCCGAAACCGTGACCAAGGGCGCGCCGCGCAATTGTGGCAGCAGGCGTTCGAACATCTCTTTCAGTTCGGCCAGCTTTTCTTGCTTGTCGTCTTCAAGATCCCATTTGTTGATCGCGACCACCACGGCCCGACCTTCGGTCTCGGCAAAGTCGGCAATCCGCAAGTCTTGAACTTCGAAGGGGATATCGACGTCCAACAGGACCACGACCACCTCGGCAAAGCGCACAGCGCGCAACCCATCGGACACCGACAGCTTTTCCAGCTTTTCGGTGACGCGGGCCTTTTTGCGCATGCCGGCGGTGTCAAAAATGCGGATCGGCGTGCCCTGCCAATCCGACCGGATCGAGATGGCATCGCGGGTGATCCCCGCTTCTGGCCCCGTCAACAGGCGATCATAGCCAAGGATCTTGTTGATAAGCGTAGATTTTCCGGCATTTGGCCGCCCGATCACCGCAATTTGCAACGGCTTTTTCGCGGTCGGGTGATGGGCGAACTCGTCGACCTCCAACTCGGCCTCGTCCTCGCTCAGATCAACGTCCACCACCGGGGCATTTTCAGCCTCGCGCTCGGCAAACTCACCCTCAAGCGGTTTGAGCGCACGGTAGAGGTCATCCATACCCTCGCCATGCTCGGCCGAAAGCCGCAGCGGCTCTCCCAGACCCAAGCTATAGGCTTCGAACGCCCCCGCGTCGCCCGCCTTGCCTTCGGCCTTGTTGACCCCAAGGATCACGCGGGCGGATTTCTTGCGCAGGATGTCGGCGAAAACCTCGTCCGAGGGCGTCACCCCGACCCGTCCGTCGATCAGGAACAGGCAAATATCGGCCAGTTCTACCGCGCGTTCGGTCAGGCGGCGCATCCGGCCCTGAAGGCTGTCGTCGGTGACTTCCTCCAACCCGGCCGTGTCGATCACGGTAAAGCGCATGTCGAAAAGTTTCGCATCGCCTTCGCGCAGATCGCGCGTCACACCGGGCTGGTCATCGACCAGCGCCAGTTTGCGGCCCACCAGCCGGTTAAAAAGCGTAGATTTGCCCACATTGGGGCGGCCCACGATGGCCAGCGTAAAGCTCATGATGCGTCCGTTTCTCTCAAGCAGCCCCCTTTACAGGGCTTTGCCCTTAACGGAAAGCGTGAAGTTGCCCGTTTCCGCCGGTAACAAACAACATGCCCGCCGCCAAAGCAGGCGCCGAAGCCGCGCCGCCCGGAATTTCGCCCGAGCCGACCATGCTGCCATCCGTCGGGTTGAACAGGCGAATTCCGCCATCCGAGGAAACAACCACCACGCGCCCACCGGCCAGAACAGGCCCGTAATGTGCAGTGATTGCTTTGTATTTCTTAGGTTTTTCGGCATTGTAATAGGGCATCTGGACCGACCAGATCACAGCCCCCGTCGCGGCATCCATCCGCACCAGTTTCGCCTCGTCATTGACGACAAAGACCGAACCTCCCACCACCAAGGGCGGGTTCATCGCGCCTTCATTCGTGGTCCAAAGCCGTTGACCGGTGGTGGCATCAAATGCCGCCGTACGTCCAGCGGCCGAGCCGACATAGACCGTATTGCCCGAAATCACAGGATCGCCCGTCAGATCGCCCATGCTAGCGGCATAGGCCTTGCCCAACCGCTGACCGGCCACGCCAGCCCCCCAAGCCTTGGCGCCATCCTCTGTCTTGATGGCGGCAATTTCGCCTGCCGCGAAGGGGAAGATCGCCAAACCGTCGCCCGCCGAGGGCGAGGCCGTGCTGACCATACCCGAAGCCGCGCGGGTGCCGCCGACGGTCCAGCGCACCTTGCCGTTGGCCGCATCCACCGCCAGCGCCGAGCCGTCGCGGGCCGTGGCATAAACCGTATTGCCCTCAACCGTCGGCGCACCGATCACCGGGGCCTCAAAGCGCTGCCGCCATTGCACGGCACCGGTGGCCGCATCAAGCGCCGCCAATTCGCCGTAGGCGGTGGTCACGAAGAGCTGTCCGCCTTGCGCGGCCAATCCGCCGCCTGACACCTCCGAGGCATTGCGGTCAAACTCCGCGCGAAGATCGGCGGTCCAGAGCGCACCGCCAGCAGTCGAAAGCGCGGTCACCTGTGCATGGGCGTCCATGGCGAAAACCCGGCCAGCCGACACCACAGGCGCCGCCGTCACCCGGTTGCGCCGCGAGTTACCAGCGCCGATCGACGCCGACCAGACACGCTGCGGTGCGGCCGAAAGTGCGCCATGCGCGCCCGCGTGCCGGGCAGAGCCGCCGCGGTGGGTCCATTCGGCATTGGCGCCCGAACCGGGCAACGAAATCGGCGCCGATCCATTTTGCGGCACCAGTGCTTCGGCCTGCGGGTCAGGCTGGTCTTCGGTCGGCAAGGACGCGGCAAGCGGGGTGCGGACATCAAACCGCTCCCCTTGCAAGATCACATCCCGCTCGCAGCCAGACAAAGTCAACGCTAGCAGCGAGACACCAAGAACCGGACGCATGAACCCTGACATCGAAATCTTCCCCGCTTTCGCCAAACTCATCATCGCGGCCTGAACCCTTATCCCTGATCAGCTGCCGCGGGCGCTTCGGGCAGTTTGCCGCCAAGCGCCACGATCACCTGCCCTGCCCGCCCGCGCAGCCCTTGCGGGGCTTCCTGATCCTGCATCAGTGCGCTCAGCGCGGCAATCGCTTCGTCCTTTTTGCCCTCTTCAATCAGCAGGTAGGCCAATTGTTCGGCCGCCAGCGTGCGAAAGGCGCGACCGGGGGCCGAAATACCTTCAAGGGCGGCGCGACGGTCGGTCAAGGGCATGTCGGCCCCCGCCACCATCACCCGGCGCAACTGCGCCATGTCACGATAAATTTCGGGCTGGGCGGCATCGGCGATCAAGGCGTCCAATGCGGCCAGCGCCGCCGCTTTATCATCGGCCGGGTCCGAGGCCAGCATCAGCGTGCGGATGGCAATTTGGTTGCCATCGGCCGGCACCGCCGCCATGGCTTCGCGCCGCTCTACAGCGCCGCCGGTGTCCAGCGCCTCAAGCATGGCATCGCCAAAGCCCTGCGCCCGCGCCGCCGCCTGGTTTTTTTGCCATTCGTTCCACGCAGCACCACCCACGATGCCAAGAACCACAAGCCCGCCAATCCAGCCATATTTGCGGAAAGCCGCGAACAGACGGTCACGGCGCACCTCTTCGGTCACCTCTTCGATGAAACTGTCGGGATTGCTCACCTTGGGCCTCTCCTTGGCCGGGCCTTGGCCCGTTTATGCTGTTTGGCTGGAAACAGGGGGTACAACCCCACCCTGCCCCAATCCTTGTCTTGTCTTACAAGGCTTGCCGCCGCGCGCCAAGCCCTTGCCCCGCATGGCGGGCATCAATCAGCTGCGAGCGGTTGGGATTATGCGCAATCGCCCCCGCAAAAAGGCCGGTTTGATGCAGCCATTCGTCACCTGCCCTGAAGCCAGAGCGAGAGCCGGGCCAGATTCACCCCAAAGTCGCGCCGCCCGTACCGTTGCCGCGACCAAAGCCGGACCCCCGTGGCGGTGGTTTCCGCCGTGATGAAATCGGGAAACCCCCAGAAAACCGAGCGCTGCACCCAGGTGATGCGCCCCTCGGCCACCGAGCCGGCAATTTCACGCGTGCGTGGCTGGGTCGCGGCAAAGGCGGCAAGATCGGCCAGCATCTGCTCGGGCGGGGCGGTGGTCGCGGGCCAGAAGGCAAGCGCACCTTTTTCCACCGGCACGAGGATTTCGGTGGCGGCCCCGACCTCACCCGGGACTTCGGCAATCGGCCGATGCCATGCGGCGGGGTCCACCGGGGCAAGGCGGACGGCGGCCATCACCGCCGCCGCCAGCACCCCGGCTATGGCAAACCCCGCCAGCAGCTTCATCGCCGGGTCTTGGCCCAGTGGTAAAGGCAGATCAGCTCATGCGCCACATGCGCCCCGGCAATCGCCGTGGCCCCGGTGGTGTCATAGGGCGGCGACACCTCGACGATATCACCACCGACCATATTGATGCCCGCCAGATCGCGCAGGCACGCTGCTGCCTGCCAGCTTTGCAAGCCGCCCCAAACCGGCGTGCCGGTGCCCGGTGCGGCCGAGGGATCAAGGCAGTCGATGTCGAAGGTCACATAGGTCGGACGCTGACCAACGATCTCTTTCGCCCGCGCCACCACATGGGCCGCGCCTTTTTCATGCACGGTGCGAGCGTCGATATATTCCACGCCAAGATAATCGTCGCATTGGGTGCGGATGCCGATCTGCACAGAGGTTTTCGGGTCAATCACCCCCGATTTCACCGCTTTATAAAAGAACGTTCCATGGTCGATACGGTCCATATCGTCGTCGGCCCAAAGGTCGGAATGGGCGTCGAAATGGATCACGGACATCGGGCCATATTTCTCGGCATAGGCCCGCAGGATCGGCAGGGTGATGAAGTGATCACCGCCCAGCGTCACCGTACCAGCCCCCGCCGTCAGGATGGTGCGGATATGATCGGTGACAAGCCCCGGAAAGCTGGGCGTATGGGCATAGTCAAAGGCCACATCGCCATAGTCGATGATATTCATCTCGTCCAAGGGGTTGGTCGGCCAGCCATAGGGCGGATCAAACGGCTGCAGGGCGCTTGCCTCGCGGATGGCGCGGGGGCCAAAGCGGGTGCCGGTGCGGTGCGTCACCGCTTGGTCAAAGGGAACGCCGGTGATGGCCAGATCCACCCCCGTCAGGTCTTTGGTGTAGCTGCGCCGCAGAAAAGAGGTCGCGCCGGCAAAGGCGTTTTCAAAGGCAAGGCCACGCAGGCCCTTGCGGGTGAACGCAGTATCAACCTGCGTTTTGGCGTCTTCGAGTGCCATATCAATCTCGGGATTTGGGTCGCGTCGTCATTACGAGATGCCCCGGAGACGCCGCGGATCGCATGGGCAGGTCGAAGGTGGCAGGTGCGGGGGCGGGGTGTCAAGGGGGCGCAGGGTTTTCCTGCGCCCCCGATGTTTCCCTGACCAAAGCCCCCACGCCCGAGCGGCCTCAGCGCAAGGGCTGCGCGCGCTCTACCAGTCGGGCAAAAAAGCTGGCCCCAATCGGGGCGGCTTCGTCATTGAA
Source organism: uncultured Paracoccaceae bacterium (assembly GCA_937927675.1). Taxonomy (GTDB): domain Bacteria; phylum Pseudomonadota; class Alphaproteobacteria; order Rhodobacterales; family Rhodobacteraceae; genus Tabrizicola_A. The sequence goes on from CALBSG010000083.1 coordinate 22,093, forward strand.
GTCATAGGCGGCGTGGTGCAGCCCTGCCCCCGGCCCGGTGCCAAGGAAAAGGTATGCGCCCGGACGGGCCTCTAGCATGTAAGAGAAATCCTCGGACCCCATCTCGCGCACGGAATTGCCGTTCACCAGCCCCTCGCCCACCACTTCGCCGGCAACCTCGCAGGCGAAGGCAGCGTTCTCGGCCCGGTTGATGGTGGCCGGATAGCCCCAGTCATAGTCAATCCGCGCCTGCACGCCGTACGCCGCGGCGTGGCCCTCGACGATCTCGTAGAACCGCTTTTTCAACAGCGCCCGCACATCGGGTTTGAACGAGCGGATGGTGGCGCAGAACATCGCCTCTTCGGGGATGATGTTGCTGGCAGTTCCGGTATGGATCTGGGTGACAGACACCACAGCCTCATCAAGGGCATAGACATTGCGCGGGATGATGGTCTGGATTGCGCCGACCATACCCACAACGGCCACAACCGGATCAACGCATTCATGCGGGGTGGCACCATGGCCCCCCTTGCCCGTGATATAGACAAAGGCGGTGTCCACGCTCGCCATCAGCGCGTCGGGCGTGGTCAAAAACTGACCGAACGGCACGTTCGGCGCGTTGTGGATGCCGTAAACCTGGGTCACGGCAAAGCGGTCCATCACGCCTTCTTGCACCATGACCTGACCGCCGCCGCCGTCTTCTTCTGCCGGTTGGAACAACAGCGCCACGCGGCCCGAGAATTTGCGCGTCTCGGCCAGATATTTGGCCGCGCCCAACAGCATCGCCACATGCCCGTCATGGCCACATGCATGCATCTTGCCGGGGATGGTCGAGGCATGCTCGGCCCCGGTGATTTCTTCGATCGGCAGCGCGTCCATATCGGCGCGCAGGCCGATGGTCGGGCCATCACCCTGCCCGTTGATGATTGCCACGATCCCGGTCTTAGCGATGCCGGGGTGAATTTCATCGACGCCAATCTCTTTCAGGCGATCCACGATGAAGGCTGCGGTGTTATGGCAATCAAAGGCCAGTTCCGGGTGCATGTGCAAATGCCGCCGCCAGCCCTTCATTTCTTCGGCATAGGCTGCGATACGGTTCAGGACGGGCATGGGGTGACTCCTTTGTCTTGGGTTTGATCAAACAGCAAAACCGAGGAAACGGCAATGGCGGATACGGGTTCGGATCGTCTGGTGCATGATCCCCAAGGCGGCATGGAGCGTCTTTTGGAAATCATGCGGCGGCTGCGCGATCCGGTAACCGGCTGCCCTTGGGATATTGAACAGACCTTCGCCACCATCGCACCTTATACGCTGGAAGAGGCGCATGAGGTGGCCGATGCGATCGAACGGCAGGCTTGGGGAGAGCTGCCGGGCGAGTTGGGGGATTTGCTGTTTCAGGCCGTGTTTCACGCGCAAATGGCCGAAGATGCCGGGATGTTTGGCTTTGGCGATGTGGTGAAAACCATTTCTGACAAGATGGTGGCGCGCCATCCGCATGTGTTTGGCGATGAGAGCCGCGACAAAACGCCCGCGCAGCAGACGCTTGACTGGGAAAAGATCAAGGCGGCAGAGCGCGGAAAGGCCCGTGTGCTTGACGGCGTGGCGATGGGCCTGCCAAGCCTGACGCGGGCGGTCAAGCTGCAAAACCGCGCCGCACGGGTGGGGTTTGATTGGCCGTCAACCGACGAGGTTTTGGCCAAGATGGCCGAAGAAATGGCTGAGTTGGTCGAGGCGCGTGACACGCTGGGTCAGGCCGAGATCGTCGAGGAAATGGGCGATTTATTGTTTGTTATGGCCAATTTGTGCCGTCACATGCAGATCGACCCCGAAGCGGCCCTGCGCGCCGCCAATGCCAAATTCACCCGCCGGTTTGAACGCATTGAAGATTGGCTGGCCGAGGCGGGCAAGAAACCTGCTGACAGCGATCTGGCGGAGATGGACGGGTTATGGAACCGGGCTAAGGCCGAGGAGAAGGCGGCCCTGCGGTCGCAGGAGTGACGGTGCGGAGCCTCCGGCGGGAGTATTTCCCGCCAAAATGAAACTGATTATTTTACTCGGGATATTGACCTGAGTGAAAGAGTCAGGCAAATCAGGCGCATTAAATCCGACAAAAGGACTCAGCCATGCGCGTTTCACTCCTCGCCCTTGCCCTGATGGGCAGCGCCCTGCCCGCCTTCGCCGATGAGGTGAACGTCTACTCCCACCGCCAGCCGGAATTGATCCAACCGCTGATCGACGCCTTCACGGCGGAAACCGGCATCGTGGTGAACGTGGCCTTTGTCGAAAAGGGCATGGTGGAACGGCTTGAGGCCGAGGGCGACCGCTCGCCCGCCGATCTGGTGCTGACGGTGGATATTGCCCGGCTGATGCAGGTGGTGGATGCAGGCGTCACCCAAGCGGTGCAATCGGATGTGTTGGAGGCGAATATCCCCGCCGAATACCGCGATCCGGGCGACCAATGGTTCGGCCTGACCGCCCGCGCCCGCATCATCTATGCCTCGAAAGAGCGGGTCAAACCGGGCGAAGTGACAACCTATGAAGATCTGGCATCGGACAAGTGGAAGGGTCGCATCTGCACCCGTTCGGGCACGCATGACTATAACGTTGGCCTGACGGCGGCGGTTCTGGCGCATCACGACGCCGCCTATACCGAAAGCTGGCTGCAGGGTGTGAAGGCCAATCTGGCCCGCAAGCCCGATGGTGGCGACCGCGATCAGGTCAAGGCGATCTGGGCGGGTGAATGTGACATTGCGGTTGGCAACACCTATTACATGGGCCAGATGCTGGCCGACCCCGAGCAAAAGGCTTGGGCCGAAAGCGTGAATGTGGTGTTCCCAACCTTTGAGGCGGGCGGCACGCATATGAACATCTCGGGCATCGCGATGACCAAATCGGCCCCGCACAAAGAGGCTGCGCTGAAGCTGATGGAATGGCTGTCTTCGGACGCGGCGCAAAAGATCTATGCCGAAACCAACCACGAATTCCCGGTAAAGCCGGGTGTGGCACGCTCGGCTTTGGTGGCAAGCTGGGGTGAGTTCACGCCGGACAGCCTGCCTTTGGCGGATGTGGCGGCCAAGCGCGCCGATGCGCTGAAGCTGATCGAAACGGTTGATTTCGACAATTGATCGGCCAAGGATAACTTAAGACAAAGGGGGCCGCGCGCGGCCCCCTTTTTCTTTGACCCGCGGCCCAAAGTCTTGCTACACAACCGCTTTACGCCTGAGGGAGACCGGCCATGACCCGCAAGATCATTATCGACACTGACCCCGGGCAGGATGACGCTTTTGCCATTCTTCTGGCGCTGGCCAGCCCAGAGTTGGACGTGCTGGGGGTGACGGCGGTGGCGGGCAATGTGCCGCTCAAGTTCACCGAAAAGAACAGCCGGATCATTTGCGAGCTGGCCGGGAAGACGGAAACGCGGGTTTATGCCGGTTGCGATCGCCCGATGAAACGCAAACTGGTCACCGCCGAATATGTGCATGGCCAGACCGGGCTGAATGGGCCGCAACTGGCCGATCCGACCATGGCCTTGCAGCCGGAACATGCCGTCGATTTCATCATCGACACCCTGCGGCGCGAGCCCGCCCATACTGTCACGCTTTGCCCTTTGGGGCCTTTGACCAACATCGCCACCGCTTTTGAACGCGCGCCCGACATCGTGGGGCGGGTGAGCCAGATCGTCTTGATGGGCGGGGCCTATTTCGAGGTGGGCAATGTCACCCCCGCCGCCGAATTCAACATCTATGTTGACCCAGAAGCCGCTGATATCGTGTTCAAATCCGGCGTGCCTTTGGTGGTGATGCCACTGGATGTGACCCATAAGGTGCTGACCACCCGCGCGCGGGTGGAGAAATTCCGCGCGATGGGCACCGAGGTGGGTCGGGTCTGCGCCGAATGGCTGGAATTTTTTGAACGCTATGACATGGAAAAATACGGCAGCGACGGCGGGCCTTTGCATGACCCAACGGTGATTGCCTATTTGCTCAATCCGGGGCTGTTCAAAGGCCGCCATATCAATGTTGAGATCGAAACCCAGTCAGAGCTGACGCTGGGCATGACGGTTGCCGATTGGTGGGGCGTCACCGGGCGTCCGGCGAATGCGCTTTTTGTTGGCAGCGTGGATGCCGACGGGTTCTTTGATCTGCTGACCGAGCGGATCGGGCGGCTGTAGGGCCGGTTTCAGTCCGGCATGTCGGGGCGGCTGATCTGACCGCCCCCGACCGCCGCCGGAACGCCCGTGGTTGCTGGGCAAGAGGTGGGCAGACCGCGCATCACCCGCAAGGCAAGATAGGCAAAAGCCTGCGCTTCCAGCATGTCGCCGTTCAGGCCCGCGGCCTCGATCGGTTCGACCGGGCAGTGCAGTCTGGACGACAACTCCCGCATCATCGTGTCATTATGCCGCCCGCCGCCCGTGACCAAAAGGCGGCTGACCGGGCGCGGGAAATGCTCGGCCCCGCGGGCGACGCAGGCCGCGGCAATCGCGGTTAGGGTCGCGGCGGCATCTTGGGGGGCCAGCGCGTCAAGTTCAGAGATCGCCTGCAGGAAATCATTCCGATCCAAAGACTTGGGTGGCATTTTGAAGAAATAGGGATGGGCCAGAAATGCCTCCACCGCGGCCTCAACCACCCGGCCAGAGGCGGCATAGGCGCCGCCCTCGTCCTGCGGCTTGCCGAAATGGCGCTGCATCAGATCATTGATCGGGGCATTGGCCGGGCCGGTATCAAAGGCCAAAAGCGCGCCGGGGGATTGCGGATCAGCGATCCCCGGATCAATCCATGTCAGGTTGCCAACCCCGCCCAAATTTAGAAACGCCACGGGCTCTGTCGCGCCGATCATCCGGGCGCAGGCGTGGTGGAAGAACGGGGCCAAGGGCGCACCCTGCCCGCCCATCGCCACATCGGTCGAGCGGAAATCCCAGATCACCGGCAGGCCAAGCACCTCGGCCAAGACCGCGCCATCGCCGCATTGATGCGTGCCGCGCCCAGCGGGGTCATGCGCCAAGGTCTGGCCATGAAAGCCGATCACCGCAGCCCCGGTGAACCGAGACAGCAGTTCAGCGTGGGCGGTTTCAACCAACTCTGCCGCCGCCGCCACATCGGGATCGCCGGGCCATTGGCCAAACCCGGCGCGGATGGTGGCGCGTTCAGCCTCGGTGTAGGGGCGATAGGCATAAGGGCCAAATTCGGTGATGGTTTCACCGTCGGTCAGCACCATGGCGGCATCAACCCCATCCAGAGAGGTGCCCGACATCGTGCCCAAGGCCCAGATCGGGCCGCTGTTGTCGCCCTTTTTCATGCCTTCCCCTGCCCTGCCTGCCCCGTTATACCCCTGCCAACCTTAAAGCATGAGACGGCCATGACCTACCATCCGAAATCCGATTTCCTGCGTGTGATGTTCGAGCGCGGCTTTGTGGCCGATTGCACGGATTATCAGGCGCTTGACGAGGCTTTTGCGAAGGGCGCCGTGCCGGGCTATATCGGCTTTGATGCAACGGCAAAGTCGTTGCATGTGGGCAGCCTGATCCAGATCATGATGCTGCGCTGGCTGCAAAAATGCGGCGGCAAGCCGATTGTGTTGATGGGTGGCGGCACCACCAAGGTGGGCGATCCGTCGTTCCGGGCCGATGAGCGCCCGCTGCTGACCAATGAGCAGATCGACGACAATATCGCCGGGATCAAGCGGGCGTTTTCGCCCTATGTGTCCTTTGGCGACGGCCCGAATGACGCGGTGATGGTCAACAATGCCGAATGGCTGGATGATCTGAACTACCTTGAATTCCTGCGGGTGATCGGGCGGCATTTCTCGGTCAACCGGATGCTGTCGTTTGAAAGCGTGAAGTCGCGGCTGGACCGCGAGCAAAGCCTGTCCTTCCTTGAATTCAACTACATGATCCTGCAAGCCTATGATTTCCTTGAGCTGAACCGCCGCTATGGCTGTTTGATCCAGATGGGCGGCAGCGATCAGTGGGGCAACATCGTCAACGGCGTGGATCTAACGCGCCGGGTGATCGACCATGAGGTGTACGGGCTGACCTCGCCGTTGCTGACCACGAGCGACGGTAAGAAGATGGGCAAGTCGCAGTCGGGCGCGGTCTGGCTGAATGGCGATATGTTCAGCTCTTATGAGTTCTGGCAGTTCTGGCGCAACACGACCGACGCCGATGTCGGCCGCTTCTTGAAACTGTACACCGAATTGCCGGTCGAAGAATGTGACAGTCTGGGCAGCCTGCAAGGGGCCGAGATCAACGGCGCCAAGATCGTGCTGGCCAATGCGGTGACGACGCTTCTGCATGGCGCCGAAGCAGCGGCAGCAGCCGAGGCCACGGCGCGCGAGGTGTTTGAAAAGGGCGGTGTGGGCGATGATCTGCCGACCGTTCACATCAGCGCGGCGGATCTGGCCGAAGGTCTTGGGATTGTGCAGCTTTTCGTCAAGGCGGGGTTGTCGCCTTCGGGCAAAGAGGCCAAGCGGCTGATTGCCGAGGGCGGTGCCAAGGTGAACGACGAGATCGTCACGGATGCGGGCATTCGCTATGGCGCGGGCGATCTGGACCAACCGTTGAAGCTGACGGCCGGTAAGAAGCGGCATGCATTGGTGGTTCTGGGCTAAAGCCTGGTTGACGTCGTCGCTTGCTTTGGCGCGGCGACGTCGAAAACAGCCGACGAGAGTTGAAAAAGGCCGGGGTTTCCCCCGGCCTTTGTCTTATTCCTGCACGGTGACTTTCGTCATCACATCCGGGGTTTCCGGAGGCTCGCCGCGCTGAATGGCGTCAACCACATCCATGCCCGAAATCACCTTGCCGACGACCGTATATTGGCCGTTCAGGAAATCGCCCTGATCGAACATGATGAAGAACTGGCTGTTGGCCGAATCCGGATCATTGGACCGCGCCATGCCGACAACACCGCGGGCAAAGGCAAGGTCGGAAAACTCTGCCTTGAGGTTCGGCATCGTCGAGCCGCCGGTGCCGGCCATGGACAGATCGCTGCCCGCCTTGCCGTTCGACACGTCGCCGGTTTGCGCCATGAAACCATCGATGACGCGGTGGAAGACCACGCCGTCATAGGCCCCCGCTTTCGCAAGCGCGACCATTTGCGCGACGTGGTTCGGCGCGACGTGATCGGCCATGTCGATCACCACGGTGCCATTGGCCGCGCCCGAAACCTCGATCACCAGATTCGGGCCGGTGCCATCGACCACCTCTTCCGCCAAGGCGGGAGAGGCAGCAAACGCCATAAGGATCAGTGCCTTACGCAACATCAGCGGCCACCCGGACGGTGATCATACGGTCGGGGGTCATCGGCGGTTCACCGCGGACGATCTTGTCGACATGCTCCATCCCCGAAATCACCCGGCCGTAAACGGTGTACTGGCGGTTCAGGAAATGGTTGTCGCTGAAGTTGATGAAGAACTGGCTGTTCGCGGAATTCGGGTTCTGCGAACGTGCAGCACCAAGGGTGCCACGGTCATGCGGGATGCCCGAGAATTCTGCCGGCAGATCGGGGTACTGCGACCCGCCCGTGCCAGCGCGGCGCAGGTTGAAATCCTTTTCCATATTGCCGTTTTCCACGTCGCCCGTCTGCGCCATGAAACCGTCGATCACGCGATGGAAGGCGACGTTGTCATAGGCCTTGTCGCGCGCCAGTTGCTTCATACGCTCGGCATGCTTCGGGGCGATGTCGGCCAGAAGCTCGATCATCACTTCGCCGTCTTTCAGCGTCACGATGATGGTGTTTTCGGGGTCTTTGATCTCGGCCATTGGGCTGGTCTCCATTAATGTCGGGCGCGACCCTAATGTCGCAGGCCCGAAAGGGAAAGGGGTTGTGGTTGACGAAGCTGCGAGATGGGCGGAAAGAAGGAGTTGACAGACAAGGCAGGGCTTTGGAGGGCATGATGGGCTGGAAAACGCTGGACGATATGGCATTGGCAGGCAAAACGGTGCTGTGCCGCGTGGATATCAACGTGCCGATGGAGGGCGGTCGGGTGACCGATACCACCCGCATCGACAAGATCGCACCAACGGTAGAAGATATCATTGCTCGGGGCGGCAAGGTGGTTTTGCTGGCCCATTTCGATCGGCCGAAGGGCAAGGTCGTGCCAGAGATGAGCCTTCGCCATGTACAGGCCGCCCTGGCGGCGTCGTTGGGGCGCAAGGTGGTGTTTGGCCCTGATTGCGTCGGGGATGCCGCCAAGGCCGCGATTGCGGCAGCGGCGCAGGGCGATGTGGTGCTGCTGGAAAACACCCGCTTCCATGCCGGGGAAGAAAAGAACGACCCTGCCCTTGCGGCCGAGATGGCAGCTTTGGGCGATGTGTTTGTCAATGACGCCTTTTCGGCAGCCCATCGGGCGCATGCCTCGACCGAGGGCTTGGCAAAGCTGTTGCCGAAAGCCGCCGGTCGGTTGATGGAGGCCGAACTGAAGGCGCTGGAGGCAGCGCTTGGCACCCCGGTGCGTCCGGTGGTGGCGGTTGTTGGCGGGGCAAAGGTGTCGACCAAGTTGGACCTGTTGGGCAATCTTGTCGGCAAGGTTGACCATCTGGTGATTGGCGGCGGCATGGCCAATACCTTCCTTGTGGCCCAAGGGGTCGAGGTTGGCAAATCGCTGGCCGAACGGGACATGGCCGATACCGCGCGCGAGATTCTGGCCAAGGCCAAGGCTGCGGGCTGTGCCATCCATCTGCCGGTGGATGTGGTGGTGGCACGCGAGTTCAAGGCGGGCGCTGCGAATGAGACGGTCGCGGCGGGGGCCTGCCCGGCGGATGCCATGATTCTGGATGCCGGGCCGCAGACGGTGGCCGAGCTGACCAAGGTGTTCGAGACCTGCAAGACGCTGATCTGGAACGGGCCTTTGGGCGCCTTTGAAATCGAGCCTTTTAACGCGGCGACCAATGCGGCGGCACGGGTTGCGGCCGATCTGACCCGCGCGGGCAAGCTCATTTCGGTAGCGGGCGGCGGCGATACGGTGGCAGCGCTCAATCAGGCGGGCGCGGCAGAGGCCTTTACCTTCATCTCCACCGCAGGTGGGGCTTTCCTTGAGTGGATGGAGGGCAAAGAACTACCGGGTGTTGCGGCGCTGAACGGATGACCGATTGGACGCTGATCACCGGCGCCTCGGAAGGGTTGGGACGGGAATTTGCCGATCTGGCCGCTGCCGAAGGGCGCCCGGTGATCCTGTCGGCCCGGCAAGTGGACAAGTTGGAGACCTTGGCCGCCGACTTGCGCGCGACGCACAAGGTTCAGGCGGTGGTGATTGCCGCCGATCTGGCTGAGGTCGGAGAGGCGGAGCGGCTTTGGGCCGAGGCCAGCGCGGGCCGGGTGATTGATGTTCTGGTGAACAATGCAGGGCTGGGGCGGAATGGTGCATTTTCCGACCCGACGGGCTGGGCGCGCGAACATGCCTCGATCGCGGTGAATGTCATGGCGGCGACCACTTTGATGAAACTGGCGGTGGCGGCGATGGTGGAACGTGGCGAGGGGCGCGTGTTGAACGTCGCCTCTGCGGCAGGCTTCATGCCGGGGCCGCATATGGCGGTTTACCACGCGACCAAGGCCTATCTTCTGAGCCTGTCGGAAGCGGTGGCAACCGAACTTGCCGGAACGGCGGTGAAGGTGACGGTGCTTTGCCCCGGCGCCACCCAAACCAATTTCTTTGTCGCCGATGACGCAGAAAAGGCGACACTTCTGACACGTATGTTCCCCCTGCCCTCGGCCCGATCGGTCGCGGTCAAAGGGTGGGCAGCCATGAAAGAGGGGCGGCGCATCCGGGTTACGGGGCTTGGCAATATGATCTTCACCTTTGCCCCACGGGTCCTGCCACGCCGCTTTACCGCTTGGGTAACGGGACAGTTTCTGCGCCGTCGCTAATTGTTGGCGCTATCAGATTTGCCAGATGCGCAGACAGACGCTATTGGCCGGGAAAGGCTTGAAAAAAGGGTGTCCAGATGACCAAAGCGCAGCAGACGGAACGGGTGGCAAAGGGCAACGGCTTTATCGCCGCGCTGGACCAATCGGGCGGTTCGACCCCCAAGGCGCTGCGGCTCTATGGCGTTGCCGAGACGGCCTATTCGAATGAGGCCGAAATGTATGACATGATCCATGCGATGCGCAGCCGGATCATCAAATCGCCCGCCTTTACCGGCGACAAGGTGGTGGGTGCCATCTTGTTTGAACAGACCATGGATCGCAGCGTCGATGGCATGCCGACCGCAACCTATCTTTGGGAAAAGCGCAGCGTGGTGCCTTTCCTGAAGATCGACAAGGGGCTGGAGGCCGAAGTGGACGGCTGCCAAGTGATGAAGCCGATGCCGACGCTGGATGCCCTGCTCGACAAGGCGGTTGCGGCGGGGATCTATGGCACCAAGGAACGCTCGGTCATTTCGGCAGCCAATGCCAAGGGTATTCAGGCCGTTGTCGATCAGCAATTTGCCATCGGCGCACAGGTTTTGGCCAAGGGGCTGATGCCGATCATCGAGCCGGAAGTGACGATCTCGATCACCGACAAGGTCGAGGCCGAGGCGATCTTGCGCGATGCCCTGTTGAAGGGGCTGGATGCAGTGCCTGCCGGGCAGAAGGTGATGCTGAAGCTGACCCTGCCGACGGTGCCGAATTTCTACGCGCCTTTGGTGGACCATCCGAATGTGTTGAAAGTGGTGGCGCTGTCGGGCGGCTATAGCCGCGATGAGGCCAACGCCATTCTGGCGCAGAACCGCGGGATCATTGCCTCGTTCAGCCGCGCCTTGACCGAGGGGCTGACCGCCCAACAATCAGATGCCGATTTTGATGCGGCCTTGGCCGCTGCGATTTCCAGCATCCATGCGGCCTCGGTTGCAGGCTGAAAATATAGGGAATCCTCTGCTTTAGGGGATTCCCTTTGGGTATCGGCTGTGGCATGATTCGTCTTGTGACCTCCCCCGACAAATGAGGGGCGGCGCGAGAGGCAGAGCATGACGAACACCCCATCCCGCCAAATACCAAGACTGACGCTTGGTGGCATTTTTTACATGGTGTTGGCCTTCACTTTGGGGGGCTATTTCACCTTTGCCGCCGTGCAGGGCGATTATGGGGTGTTCCGTCGCGTTCAGATCAATGCCGAGGCCGAGGCCCTGCGGGCCGAGCGTGACCGACTGGCTGGCGAATTGGCCGATCTGTCAAACCTGACGCACCGGCTGTCGGATGACTATCTCGACATTGATCTGTTGGATCAGCAGGCCCGCGATGTTCTGGGCTACATGCGCGCTGATGAGATCGTGATCCGCTAAGATCTGCCACTTTTGACCGTCATACGACGCGGGGCATTGCCTCGCGTTTTTCATTTTGCGTTATTTCTCCGATACTGTATATATAGTTTAACGTTAAACCATTCCTTAACCATCGGAAGGACGCACCGTGGTTGCCAAGAAAGCACCGGAAAAATCCAACGTCTCCAAGGCTGATCTGCTGAAATACTACCGCGAAATGCTGCTGATCCGGCGATTCGAGGAAAAGGCCGGCCAACTGTACGGCATGGGTCTGATTGGCGGTTTTTGCCATCTCTACATCGGGCAAGAGGCGGTCGTGGTGGGGCTGGAGGCCTGCACCAAAGAGGGTGACAAGCGCATCACCAGCTACCGCGACCACGGCCATATGCTCGCCTGCGGGATGAGCGCGAACGGCGTGATGGCCGAACTGACCGGGCGCGAGGGCGGCTATTCCAAGGGCAAGGGCGGGAGCATGCACATGTTCTCGAAGGAAAAGCATTTCTACGGCGGCCACGGTATTGTGGCGGCGCAGGTGCCGCTGGGTGCCGGTCTGGCAATGTCGGACTGGTACAAGGGCAATGACAATGTGACCTTCACCTATTTCGGCGATGGCGCGGCGAACCAAGGCCAAGTCTATGAGGCCTACAACATGGCCGAACTGTGGAAACTTCCGGTGATTTTCGTCATTGAAAACAACGGCTACGCCATGGGCACCTCGATCAAGCGGTCGACGAAATCGGTGACCTTCTTTGGCCGCGGGGCCGCTTATGGGATCTCCGGCGAACAGGTTGACGGCATGGATGTGCTGGCGGTGAAAGCGGCCGGCGAAAAGGCCGTGGCGCATTGCCGGGCGGGCAAAGGCCCGTACATTCTGGAAATGATGACCTATCGCTATCGCGGCCACTCGATGTCGGACCCGGCGAAATACCGGACCCGCGAAGAGGTGGAAAAGATCAAACAGGAAAAAGACTGCATCGAGCATGTCCGCGATCTTTTGACCCAAGGCGGTCTGGCATCCGAGGACGAGCTGAAGACGATCGACAAGGACATCAAGGAGATCGTCAACGCCAGCGCCGAGTTCGCCAAGGAAAGCCCCGAGCCGGCCCTGACCGAGCTTTGGACCGATATTTACGCCTGAGGGGAGAGAGACCATGGCAACCAACGTTTTGATGCCCGCGCTTTCGCCCACGATGGAAGAAGGCACACTGGCCAAGTGGCTGGTGAAAGAAGGCGATGTGGTGAAATCTGGGCAGGTAATCGCCGAGATTGAAACCGACAAGGCCACGATGGAGTTTGAGGCGGTCGACGAAGGCACCGTCGGCAAATTGCTGGTCGCGGAAGGCAGCGCGAATGTGAAGGTGAACACCCCAATCATGGTGTTGGTGGAAGACGGCGAGACTGTGGGCGATGCACCTGTCAGCGCTCCTGCCGCTGCCCCCGTCGTCGCAGCGCCTGCCCCGGTCGCGACAGCGGCCCCGGCCGCCGCTGCAGCCCCGGTTGCGGTGGTGTCGAAGGCCAGCCCGGATTGGGCCGAAGGCACGCCGATGAAAACCATGACCGTCCGCGAGGCCCTGCGGGAGGCCATGGCGGAGGAAATGCGGGATAACCCCAACGTTTTCCTGATGGGCGAGGAAGTGGGCGAATATCAGGGTGCCTACAAAATCTCGCAAGGTCTGCTGGATGAATTCGGGCCGAAGCGCGTGATCGACACCCCGATCACCGAGATTGGCTTTACCGGCATCGCGGTGGGCGCGGCTTGGGGCGGGCTGAACCCGATTGTCGAGTTCATGACCTTCAACTTCGCCATGCAGGCGATTGACCATATCATCAACTCGGCGGCGAAGACCAATTACATGTCGGGCGGCCAGGTGCCCTGCCCCATCGTGTTCCGTGGCGCAAACGGTGCCGCGGCGCGTGTTGGGGCCCAGCACAGCCAGGATTATGCGGCATGGTATGCCGCCATTCCGGGTCTTCGGGTGGTGATGCCCTATTCGGCCTCGGATGCGAAGGGGCTGCTGAAACAGGCAATCCGCGATCCGAACCCCGTTGTGTTCTTGGAAAACGAGATCCTTTACGGCCAATCCTTCGAAGTGCCCGATCTGCCCGATTTCACCATTCCCTTTGGCAAGGCCCGGGTCTGGCGCGAAGGCAGCGATGTGACCATCGTGTCCTTCGGGATCGGCATGCGCTATGCGTTGGAAGCGGCGGATCTTCTGGCCAAGGATGGCATTTCGGCCGAGGTGATCGACCTGCGTACCCTGCGCCCGATTGATTACGGCACGGTACTGGCAAGCGTGCAG
>CALBSG010000084.1 GCA_937927675.1 uncultured Paracoccaceae bacterium
CCCGGCTGGTGGTTGGATTTGCCGCCGAGACCGAGCATGTCGTGGATCACGCCACGGCCAAACGCGCCCGAAAAGGCTGTGACTGGATCGTGGCCAATGATGTCTCGCCCGCAACCGGAATCATGGGCGGGACGGAAAATGCGGTGGTGCTGATCTCGGACACCGGGGCCGAGGTTTGGCCGCGTATGGCCAAGGATCAGGTGGCGCGCCAATTGGCCGAGCGCATCGCCAAGACGCTGGAAAACTCCTGACGCGGGGAAGGCTTGGGGATCGGCGCGTCTCCGGCAGGGATATTTGGGGACGGATGAATGATGGTTGAAATTCAGGTGCTGCGCGAAGATTGGGCCGATGGTGCGGTGCCCCTTCCGGCCTATCAGACCGTGGGCAGCGCCGGGGCCGACATCTGCGCCAATCTGCCCGCCGACATGCGTGCTGCGGGCTTTATCTTGCAGCCGATGGAACGGGCGATTGTGCCAACGGGTCTGCGCGTGGCCATCCCCCAAGGCTATGAGATGCAGATCCGTCCACGCTCGGGCCTTGCGTTGAAACATGGTATCACGCTGCCCAACACGCCCGGCACCATCGACAGCGATTATCGCGGGCCTTTGGGCGTGGCTTTGGTCAATCTGGGGGCCGCGCCCTATGTCGTGCAGCACGGCGACCGCATCGCGCAATGCGTGGTGGCCCCGGTGGTGCAGGCGGGCTTTTCGGTCGTGACTGCGCTTGACGATACCTCGCGCGGGCAGGGGGGCTTTGGCTCGACGGGGGTGCGCTGATGTTGGTCCTTGGTCTGGCGCTGGGGCTTTGGGCGTTGGGTTGGGTCATGGATGTGGCCGTCACCCGGCGGCTGGCGGTTCTGGGCGGGCTTTGGGTGGCGGTCCTGTTTGCCCATCTGGTTTTGCCGGATGGCCATGGGCTGCGCATGGTCCTTGGCGGCGACGCGAAGATTTGGGCCGTCGTTGGTGGGCTTGGCGCGCTGGTAGCGGGCTATGCCTTCGCGCTCAAACGTCTGCGCGCGCGGGCGGTTCCGGCACCGGCCGCGGCATCCATGGCGGTGGGGGCGTTTCGTCAATCCGAGTTGGACCGTTACGCCCGCCATATCCTGTTGCGCGAAATCGGTGGGCCTGGGCAACAACGGCTGAAAGCGGCCAAGGTGCTGGTCGTGGGGGCCGGGGGGCTTGGCTCGCCCGCACTCATGTATCTTGCCGCGGCGGGGGTGGGGACCATCGGGGTGATCGACGCGGATGTGGTCGAAGGGTCGAACCTGCAACGCCAGATCATCCACACCGATGGGCGCATTGGTCTGCCCAAGGTGCAATCGGCCGAAATTGCCATGCGGGCGCTGAACCCGTTCATCACCGTGCAGCCCTATCAGCGGCGGTTGGATGAAGAAACGGCTGCAGCGCTGATCGCAGACTATGATCTGGTGCTGGACGGCACGGATAATTTCGACACCCGTTATCTGGTAAATCGGGTTTGCACGGCATTGGGCAAGCCTTTGATTTCCGCCGCCATCACCCAGTGGGAAGGCCAGATTTCGCTTTATGATCCGGCGCAGGGCAGCCCTTGCTACGAATGTGTTTTCCCCGAACGCCCCTTGCCCGGCATGGTACCAACCTGCGCCGAGGCCGGGGTTGCCGCACCCTTGCCGGGGGTGGTGGGGTCTTTGATGGCATCCGAGGCGGTCAAACACATCACCGGCGCGGGCGAAACCTTGCGCGGGCGGCTGATGATTTTCGACGCCCTTTATGCCGAGGCACGGGTGATCGGGATCAAGAAACGCGCTGATTGCCCCGTTTGCGCGGCAAAGGCCTGACGCGGGCCGCAAATGGTGTAAACTCCCCCCTACGAACAGGGAGGATAGGGTGATGTTCGAAGGGGTGAATTGGTTGGCGGTTGGCGTTGGTTTTGTGGCGTCTTTCGGCTTTGGCTGGTTTTACTATGGACCCAAGGGGTTTTACCCCGCGTGGAGTGCCTCTGCCGGGGTCAAGCACCAACAGGGCGACCCGATGGGCGCGGCCTTTGGCAGC
>CALBSG010000085.1 GCA_937927675.1 uncultured Paracoccaceae bacterium
CCGATCTCTTCATTGCGCTCAACATGCCGAAAAAAGGCTTCTGGGCCAGCTTTGGTCTTGTACTGATGGCGCTGCCATTGCTGATCCCGTTCAATGTGGTTGGCACGATCTGGCAGATCTTTGGCCGGGTGGACATTGGTCTTTTAGGCCACGCTTTGGCGGCCATCGGGATTGATTACAACTACACCAACGATCCTTTGGATGCTTGGATTACCATCATTGTCATGGATGTCTGGCACTGGACGTCACTTGTCGCTCTTTTGTGCTATGCTGGCCTGCAGTCCATCCCGCAGGCCTATTACCAAGCCGCCCGCATTGACCAAGCCAGCCGGTGGAGCGTGTTCCGCTTTATCGAACTTCCCAAGATGGCTGGCGTGCTGCTGATTGCTGTATTGCTGCGGTTCATGGACAGTTTCATGATCTATACCGAGCCTTTCGTCGTCACCGGCGGCGGCCCTGGAAACTCGACCACGTTCCTCTCCATCGACCTTGTGAAAATGGCCGTCGGCCAGTTCGACCTTGGCCCTGCCGCCGCCTTTTCGATCATGTACTTCCTTGTGATCCTTCTGGTGTCATGGGCGTTTTACACCGTCATGACCGCCCTTGAAAAAGTGGAGACGAAATGATGCGTATCCGATCCTCTGCCATCGTCATGACGCTGTATCTCTTGTTCCTGATGATCCCGATCTATTGGCTGGTCAACATGAGCCTGAAGACCAACTCAGAAATCACCTCGACCTTTACCCTGTTTCCCGACAACCTGACCTTTGCCAACTATGTCACCATCCTGACTGACCCATCATGGTATATGGGTTATGTCAATTCTCTGATCTATGTGGTGATGAATACGGTGATTTCGATCACCGTTGCCTTGCCTGCCGCCTATGCCTTTTCGCGCTACAGCTTCATGGGCGACAAGCATCTTTTCTTCTGGCTTCTGACCAACCGGATGTCGCCGCCCGCGGTCTTTGCCCTGCCGTTCTTTCAGCTTTATTCGTCAGTCGGGCTGTTTGACACGCATATCGCAGTAGCCTTGGCGCATTGCCTGTTCAACGTGCCGCTGGCGGTCTGGATCTTGGAAGGCTTCATGCGCGGCGTACCCAAGGAAATTGACGAGACAGCATACATCGACGGCTATTCTTTTGGCCGCTTCTTCACCCGCATCTTCATGCCGCTGATCGCAAGCGGCATCGGGGTGGCGGCATTCTTCTGCTTCATGTTCTCATGGGTGGAGCTGCTGCTGTCGCGCACGCTGACCTCGGTCAACGCGAAATCCATCGCCTCGACCATGACGCGCACGGTCTCGGCCAGCGGGATGGACTGGGGGGTTCTGGCTGCTGCGGGCGTGCTGACCATCATCCCCGGTGCCTTGGTGATCTACTTTGTTCGCAACTACATTGCCAAGGGCTTTGCCCTGGGGAGGGTGTGATGACAGCAATGCGCTGGAACGGCATTTACGCGGGCACCATTACCCTGATGGCCGCCATACTTGGCTTTCTGGTCTGGTCAGTCCCCCGCAACGAAGAGGGGATGGCGTGGTTTGACCCGATGATCCCCGGCGGCTGGATGGCGTGGACTTTTCCCGTCGCCCTGTTCTTCTTCATCATCGCCTGCCTCTTGATCCTATTCACGCTGCTGGCGATCCGCTTTCCTGAAACCCCGCGCCGCGGCATCCTGCGACTGGAAACCACGCGGGGCGACCGGCTTTTCATTACGCTTTTGGGCTCTGCCTTCATCAATCTGGGCTGGCTCTTTTTCTTCGGTGCGCCGCTGACCTGGCCACTGATCCTAAGCCTGCTTTACGCGGCAGCGGTGTTTCGCTGGGTGTAATGGGGGAAAGACGCTGAGGGGCAGAGCTTGCACCCCTGCCCCCCCAGCTAGACTGCAAAGAACGGATGTCTCACAATCTGGGAGGATACATAATGAGACTAAGGAAAACGGCAACCGCCATGGCGCTTGCGCTGATGGCCAGCGGTCTGCCTGCATGGGCAGATATCGAGGCTGCGAAAGCCTTCCTCGATGCAGAAATCGGTGATCTGTCCACGCTCGACCGCGCAGGTCAGGAATCTGAACTGCAATGGTTCATCGATGCCGCCAAGCCCTATGCCGGCATGGAAATTAAGGTGGTATCCGAAACCATCGGCACCCACGAATACGAATCGAAGGTCCTCGCCCCGGCTTTCACCGCCATCACCGGCATCAAGGTCACCCATGACCTGATCGGCGAAGGCGACGTTGTGGAAAAGCTGCAGACGCAAATGCAGTCGGGCGAAAACATCTATGACGCCTATATCAACGACTCTGACCTGATCGGCACCCACTGGCGCTATCAGCTGGCCCGCAACCTGACCGACTGGATGGCCAATACCGGCAAGGACGTGACCAATCCCGGCCTCGACCTGCCCGACTTCATCGGCTCCAAGTTCACGACCGGACCGGACGGCAAGCTCTACCAGCTTCCCGACCAGCAGTTCGCGAACCTTTACTGGTTCCGCTACGACTGGTTCAACGATCAGAAAACCAAGGACGATTTCAAG
>CALBSG010000086.1 GCA_937927675.1 uncultured Paracoccaceae bacterium
CGTGCCGATGTTGACGTGCGGTTTGTTCCGTTCAAACTTTGCCTTTGCCATTTGGCAAACTCCTTATTTGGTTGTCGGTGATGCCGGACTGAAGCCCGGCCTACGGGGTGGTAGGGCGGGCTTCAGCCCGCCACACCGGTTAGGCGTATTTCTTCTGGATCTCTTGCGAGATGTTCTCCGGAACCGCGTCGTAGTGGTCGAACTCCATCGAGAACACAGCGCGACCCGAGGTCATCGAACGCAGCTGGTTGATGTAGCCGAACATGTTCGCCAGCGGAACCATCGACGAGATGACGTTCGCGTTGCCGCGGCTGTCCTGACCGGTCACCATGCCCCGACGCGAGGTCAGGTCGCCGATGACGCCGCCGGTGTATTCTTCCGGGGTGACGACTTCGACTTTCATGATCGGTTCGAGCAGCTTGGCGCCTGCCTTTTTCAGACCTTCGCGCATTGCAGCGCGCGAGGCGATTTCGAAGGCGAGGACCGAGGAGTCAACGTCGTGGAACGCGCCGTCGATCAGCGAGACCTTGAAGTCGATCACCGGGAAGCCTGCGAGCGGGCCCGAGTCCATGACGGACTTGATGCCTTTTTCGACGCCGGGGATGTATTCCTTCGGAACCGCACCACCAACAATCTTCGTCTCGAACGAATAGCCTTCGCCCGGCTCGGTCGGGGTGATGATCAGCTTCACGCGTGCGAACTGGCCGGTACCACCGGTCTGTTTCTTGTGCGTGTAGTCGATCTCATGCTCGCGCGAGATGGTTTCGCGATAAGCCACCTGCGGCGCACCGATGTTCGCCTCGACCTTGAACTCGCGACGCATACGGTCAACGAGGATGTCGAGGTGAAGTTCGCCCATGCCCTTCATGATGGTCTGGCCCGATTCGATATCGGTTTCGACGCGGAAGGACGGGTCTTCGGCAGCCAGACGGGCCAAAGCGATGCCCATCTTTTCTTGGTCGGCCTTGGTCTTCGGTTCCACAGCGATTTCGATAACCGGAACCGGGAAGGTCATGGTTTCGAGAACGACGGGGTTTGCCGGATCGCAAAGCGTGTCACCGGTGGTGGTCTCTTTCAGGCCGCCCAGTGCGATGATGTCGCCTGCGAAGGCTTCGGTGATTTCCTCACGCTCGATGGCGTGCATCATCATCATACGGCCAACGCGCTCGCGGCGCTCTTTGGTCGCGTTCATCATCGCATCGCCCTTGGCCAGCTTGCCCGAATAGATCCGGGTGAAGGTCAAGGAGCCAACGAAGGGGTCGTTCATGATCTTGAACGCCAGAGCCGAGAAGGGCTGCGCATCATCGGCCGAACGGGCAATGTTGCGGGTTTCCGTCTCGTCGCCCGGAGCGAAGCCCATGTAGGGCGGCACGTCCAGAGGCGAAGGCAGATAGTCGATCACGGCGTTCAGAAGGGGCTGCACGCCCTTGTTCTTGAATGCCGAACCAGCCATCACCGGGATGAAGTCGATGGCGAGCGTCCCCTTGCGGATCAGCGCGCGCAGCGTGTCAGCATCCGGCTCGTTGCCTTCCAGATAGGCTTCCATCGCGGCGTCATCCTGACCAACTGCCGTTTCCAGCAGGTTCAGGCGCCATTCGTCAGCCGAATCCTTCAGCTCAGCGCGGATCGGCTGGCGAACCCAGGAGGCCCCCAGATCTTCGCCCTGATAGACCCACTCTTCCATGGTGACGAGGTCAATGATGCCTTCCAGCTTGTCCTCGGCCCCGATCGGCAATGCGATCGGCATGGCGTTGGCGCCGGTGCGGTCCTTGATCATCTTCACGCAGTTGAAGAAGTCTGCGCCGGTCTTGTCCATCTTGTTGACGAACACGATCCGCGGAACCTTGTAGCGGTCAGCCTGACGCCACACGGTTTCGGTCTGGGGTTCCACGCCGGCGTTGCCGTCGAGAAGAACCACAGCGCCGTCCAGAACGGCCAGCGAACGTTCCACTTCGATGGTGAAGTCCACGTGGCCGGGGGTGTCGATGATGTTGAAACGGAACTTCGTAGCCTTGTCACCAAGACCCGCGTTCGAATCAATCTGACGGTTCCAGAACGTGGTCGTGGCAGCCGAAGTGATGGTGATGCCGCGCTCTTGTTCCTGTTCCATCCAGTCCATGGTCGCGGCGCCGTCGTGGACTTCGCCGATCTTGTGGGACTTGCCGGTGTAGTAAAGGATGCGTTCCGAAGTCGTGGTCTTGCCCGCGTCGATGTGGGCAATGATCCCGAAGTTGCGGTAACGCTCAAGCGGATAATCGCGTGCCATGATGACCCCTTACCAGCGGTAGTGGCTGAACGCTTTGTTCGCGTCGGCCATCTTGTGGGTGTCTTCCCGCTTTTTGACGGCGGTGCCACGGTTGTTCACGGCATCCGACAGCTCGGCAGCCAGACGCTCTTCCATGGTGTTTTCGTTGCGCTTGCGGGCAGCGGTGATGAGCCAGCGGATCGCAAGAGCTTCGCGACGCTCGGTGCGGACTTCGACCGGAACCTGATAGGTGGCACCACCGACGCGGCGCGAACGCACTTCGACGGACGGTTTCACGTTGTTCAGGGCTTCGTGGAAGCATTCGACCGGCTCGCGCTTCAGCTTGGACTGAACGCGGTCAAGGGCGCCATAAACGATGCCTTCTGCGATCGACTTTTTGCCGTCGAGCATCAGGTTGTTCATGAACTTGGTCAGAACCTTATCGCCATACTTGGCGTCAGGCAGAATTTCGCGCTTCTCAGCGGCGTGACGACGGGACATCTGTTATCTCCTCACTTCGGACGCTTAGCGCCATACTTCGAACGGCGCTGACGACGTTCTTTGACGCCCTGGGTATCCAGCACGCCGCGAAGGATGTGGTAACGGACGCCCGGAAGGTCTTTCACACGGCCGCCGCGGATCAGAACAACCGAGTGCTCTTGCAGGTTGTGCTTTTCGCCGGGGATGTAGGAGATGACCTCGAAGCCGTTGGTCAGGCGGACCTTCGCAACTTTCCGCATAGCGGAGTTCGGCTTTTTCGGGGTGGTGGTGTAAACGCGGGTGCAAACCCCACGCTTTTGCGGGCAGGATTCCAGGTGCTGAGACTTGGACTTCCGTACCAGGGCTTCCCGGGGCTTCCGGATAAGCTGTTGGATCGTCGGCATCAAACTTCCTCGTGTTGCCCCTCTCGGGGCGGTGTCAATACTCGCCCCGGATCCGGGGCGCTGCTTCTCGACGGGTGGTTTGCGCCTTCGCAAAACACCGAAACCCGCATATGCTCCCCTTTCGGGCAGCGATGCGGAGAATTTCAGAGGATCGGGGCTCGCGCCCGGATCATGGCCACATCAAGCAATCAGAACCCGCCCGCCGGAGAATCCGAGCAGGAGGGTTGCGCGGCTGATACGCAGAGTCGCTTGGGATGTCAACCTTTGGCCGCCCGCGCCGCCTGCCGCAGCGCCCTTTCGCGGAAGAGCGTATAGATGCCCGAAGCCACCACAACGCCCGCACCCACCACCGTCCAACCATCGGGCAGGTCGCCAAAGGCGACAAAGCCCAAACCAATCGCCCACAGAAGTGAAGTATAGCGGAATGGGGCTACCACCCCGATGTCGCCAGACCGCATTGCGGTAACGGCGCAAAGATAGCCGACGATCAGAAAGCCCCCTGCCCCGACGACCTTTGCCAACTGTTCAAGCGTCAGCGCCTGCCAGCCTGCCATACCGTCGAAAAGGGCAACATCGTGCAGCAGGGAAAAGCCCAACCCCATCAGCGCCACCAGCACCGCCGCCCCGAGTGCCACCACGATAGAAGGCACATTGGCCCCAAGCCGTCGGACGGACAGATCGCGCACCACCACCGACAAGACCGAGGCAACGCCCATTAAGGACCAGACATCAAACGCCGCCGTTCCGGGCCGAATGATCAGAAGAACACCCGCAAAACCGACCAAAATAGCCAGCATCCGCCGCCAGCCGATCCGATCCTTGAACACCACAGCCGCGGCGAGGGTCACAGCCAGCGGCAGTGCCTGCATGATGGCCGACAGGTTCGCCAGCTCCATATGCAACAGCGCCGTGAGAAAGGTCAGGGTGGCAAGGATCTCAGCCAGCGAGCGCGAAGCGATCAAACCCCAATCGCCGCCCGCCAGTTTTTGCCGAAACGCGCCGGTGACAAACCCCATCACCGCCAATCCGGCAATCGCAACCAGCCCACGCAGGAAGATCACCTGAAACAGCGGCACCTCGGCGGTCACCGATTTCATGAAGGTGTCGTTCACCGTAAAGGCCAGCATCGACAGGCACATATAGGCGACACCGCGCAGATTGTCCGAGATGGCCATGGGGGCTCCTGTTTGTCCGCCCATTGCTAACAGGCCCACCGGACCGGGGCCATAGGCCACAAAGCAAAAGGCCCCCCGGTTTCCCGAGGGGCCTTTTTGTTGTTTCAGCCGATCTTACAGATCGCGGCTTTCAACCGTATCGACCAGACCCGAGTCGGACTCCATGTCCATCACGTCCATCGGAGCAACCAGTGCCGCGGCAGTTTCTGCCTCGGACCGACGCGCCTCGATCACCAGACCATCGCGGTCGGCGGCGATCTTCTTGACGCGGCTGGTGGCACCACCGGTACCTGCCGGGATCAGACGACCGACGATGACGTTCTCTTTCAGGCCAACCAGCTTGTCGCGCTTGCCCTGAACCGAAGCCTCGGTCAGCACGCGGGTGGTTTCCTGGAACGACGCCGCCGAGATGAACGACCGGGTCTGCAAGCTCGCCTTGGTGATCCCCAAAAGGATCGGCTCGGCGGTTGCTTCGCGCATGCCATGGGCATGGGCTTTGGCATTCGCCTCGTCCAGTTCGAACTTGTCGACGTTTTCGCCCTTCAGAAGCGTCGTCTCGCCGCTGTCCAGAATCTCGTATTTCTGGAGCATCTGACGCACGATCACTTCGATGTGCTTGTCATCGATGGTGACGCCCTGGGATTTGTAGACGTTCTGCACTTCCTGCACCAGGCGGAACTGCAGCTTGGAGATGGCCTCCTGGGCCGCCTCCATGGTGGGCTTGCGGCTGCGCAGATCCTCGAAGAAGCACTCGAGCAGCTCGTGGGGATTGATCGGGCCGTCGGTGAGCAGTTCACCGGCGGTGACCTGCTGCCCGTCGGACACCATCACGTTGCGGCCCAACAGGATCGGGTACTCCGTGATCACGTCATCGGACTCGATCACCGAGACGGTCACGGAGTCGTCGTCTTCGCCCTGCTTGATCTGTACGGTGCCGGCCTTGCGGCACAGCACGGCGGATTCCCGCGGGCGGCGAGCTTCCAGCAGTTCCTCAATACGGGGCAGACCCTGCACGATGTCGCCGGTCTTCTGACGTTCGAACACCAGCAGCGCCAGGGAGTCACCGCGCTGCACCAGTTCGCCATCGCGCACGTGGAGCACGGAGTCGGGCGACACCATGTAGGGACGACCCAGGCGGATCGTGACCTGGTTACCGCTCACGGCCTCCACCTGGCCGCAGCAGGGCGCGGGCACACCGGCGGCGAGCAGATCGCCATCCACAAGGCGCTGGCCCTCGCTCACCTCGGGCTTGGCGGAGCCGAGATCGATGGTGCTGGTGTCGGTGGCGCGCTCCACGATCAGACGCCGGATGGGCTCGCCCTCCACCTGATCAGGCAGTTGCACCACACCGTTCTCCTTGCAGAGGATCTGGGTGGTGGCCACCACATCGCCGCTCTTGACGTTGATGCCGTCCTCCACCTGCAGCTCGGTGTGGGTGGAACCGTGGCTGGCGTCGGAGAGGGTGTCGCGGCGCACCAGCAGGCTCTCGAGGATCACCAGCTGCAGGCGATCGATGGTCTTGGCGCGCTTGTCGGGCACCGACTCCACATCCACCGTCATCTGAGGCGTGGTGTCGAAGCTCTCGAGCATCAACTGCGTGCGCAGCAGTTCCACACCCTCGACGCTCTTGATCAGTTCGCCGTCCTTGAAGGCCAGGCGCTGGGTGGCCTTGAGGCCGAGGCTGGGGCCATTGCTCTGCTTAACGCTACCCAGTTCGGGCAGGTGAGCCTCATCGGGAATGCGGTATTCCTCAACGGGGCGCAACAGCAGGGCACCGCCCTCCGGTGTATCCACGGCCTCCACAAACAC
>CALBSG010000087.1 GCA_937927675.1 uncultured Paracoccaceae bacterium
CTGGAGTTCAGACGTGTGCTCTTCCGATCTACACTCACCCAGATGATCGACCAGGCCGCCGCCTCGCGCATCGACACGGCGACGTATTTGGCGACGGACCCGAAGCCGGGACAGTTGTCGGTGAGCGCGAGGTCGTTGTCGACGGTCTTGGGCACGCCGATGCAGGCCAGCGGGTAGCCCATTTCGGCGCCAATCATGGACAGCTTGTTGGCTGTGTCCATGCTGTCATTGCCACCGTTATAGAAGAAATAGCCGATATCGTGGGCGCGACACACCTCGATGAGGCGCTCGTACTTGGCGCGGTCCTGCTCGATCGACTTGAGCTTGTAGCGGGCGCTGCCGAAGGCGCTGGTCCACAGCGGCGAGCAGCTCACCCGCTTCGAGCAGGACGGCGACCGCGTTCATGCCCACTTCGCCAGCGGCCGCATCGAGACCGGCGATCTGCTGATCGGCGCCGATGGGCTGCATTCAAAGACCCGCGTGGCGCTGAACGGGGCGGCACCCCCCTTTTTTACCCATCAGGTGGCGTGGCGTGCCGTATTGCCCGAACGTCCCGGCGCCGAGCAGGTGGCCGAGGTTCACATGGGGCCGGGGCGGCATCTGGTCAGCTATCCCTTGCGCGGCGGGAAGTTCCGCAACATCGTTGCCGTCGAAGAACGCAGCGCATGGGTCGAGGAAAGCTGGTCCTTGCGCGATGACCCGATGGAGATGCGGCTGGCCTTTGAGGGCTTTTCGCCGCGGGTGCGCGGCTGGCTTGAACAGGTGCAGGATGTCTATCTTTGGGGTCTGTTCCGCCATCCGGTTGCCCAAATTTGGCAGCGGATTCTGCCCAAGGGCGCGGTTGCGATCCTTGGCGATGCCGCCCACCCGACCTTGCCCTTTCTGGCCCAAGGGGCAGCGATGGGGATCGAGGATGCCTTCACGCTGGCCGCCCATCTGGCCAAATTTCCTTTGGCCGAGGCTTTGCCGCGCTGGCAGGCCGCCCGCGCCCCGCGCTGTGCGCGCATCGTGGCGGCGGCCAATGGCAATGCGCGGGCCTACCATCTGGCCGGCCCCCTGCGTGGCATCGCACATCTGGGCCTGAAAATCGGCAGCGCGCTCAGCCCCGGCTTTGCCCTGTCGCGCTATGATTGGCTTTATGGTCACGACGTCACGCGAGACTGAGGGGCCGATATGACAATACCCGCCGGGGGCGGGCTTTTCGGTGGGAGGCGCCGAGCTCTTAGGCGTCGACCGTGATCGGCGCGCAGGCCAGTTCCATGCCGCCGACATAGATCAACTCTGGCTCTTCGAACCGCAGGGTGACGAACCGCAGTTCTGGCAGGATTTCGGCGCGGATGAATTCGCCGTCGCACAGGCGCGCGGCGGGGATCAACGCTTCGCCCTGACCGTAAAGCGCCTTGGCCCGCCAGTCGCGGATCAGGATCGGTTGGGACGGGGCGACCAAAATATCGTCAGCCGGGCGTCCAACGCCCATGCTGTCGCGCGAGATCGCTACCACACGGGCGTTTTCGACCCGCGTCACTTCGACCTGTACCACGCGGCGCATGCCATTGCGGGTCACCACCCGGTCGCCGGGCATGATGAACTCCACCGGCAAATCGCCATCCAGTGTCAGCACCGGGGTGCCAAGTGCTAGGCCGGCCTCGGTAAAGATCTGCTGCGCGCCATTTTCAGCCGTGAATTGCGCCTGCGCCAGATGAGCCATTGGGTGATCCCCTTCGTTCGGTCAGCGCCCCCGCGTGACAGCTTATTCACGCCCAAATGTGGCAAGATTGGGTTAAGGGCGTGCCTTTTTCGGGAAATGGTCCTGCGGATTTAAGCAGAATTGCAGTGAAAACGCCCCCGGCAGCGGTGCGCGTTTTTTCTCTCGCATCCTGCCTGCGCCTTTGTTAGAAGGGCGCGGAATTCAAGGCGTGCTTGTCCTGCCCTTGCGGGCGGGGAGGGTGCGTCTTGGTGAATTTGCGGGTGTGGCGAAATTGGCAGACGCACTGGATTTAGGTTCCAGCGCCGCAAGGCGTGGGGGTTCAAGTCCCTCCACCCGCACCAGATTGGGATGAAAAGGACGACGACATGCAGGTCACCGAGACCCTGAAAGACGGCCTCAAGCGCGGCTACACCATCACGGTGTCGGCAGCTGAACTTGACGCCGAAGTGCAGAAGAAATTGATCGAGGCGCAGCCCGAGGTCGAGATCAAGGGCTTCCGCAAGGGCAAGGTGCCGCTGGCGATCCTGAAAAAGCAATTCGGTCAGCGCATCCTGGGTGATGCCATGCAGGACGCCATTGATGGCGCGATGAAAGACCACTTCGACAAGACCGGCGATCGTCCGGCTATGCAGCCCGACGTCAAGATGGTGGGCGGCGAGACCTGGAAAGAAGGTCAGGATGTCGTGGTCGAGATGACCTACGAATGCCTGCCGCCGATTCCGGAAGTTGATGCTGCCAAGATCACGCTGGACCGCCTGTCGGTCAAAGCCGATGACGCAGCTGTTGAAGAAGCGCTGAAGAACCTTGCCTCCTCGTCGCAGACGTTTGAGGCCAAGAAGAAAGCACAGAAAGCCAAGAAGGGCGATCAGGTTGTGATCGACTTCAAAGGCTCGGTCGATGGTGAGTATTTCGACGGCGGCGCTGGCGAAGACTACCCGCTGCTCCTCGGCTCCAACTCGTTCATCCCGGGCTTTGAAGATCAGCTGATCGGCGCCAAGACCGGTGACGAAGTGAAGGTCGACGTGTCCTTCCCCGAGAACTATGGCGCGGCTCACCTTGCGGGCAAAGCGGCCGTGTTCGAATGCACCGTCAAGGAAGTGCGCGAGCCGAAAGAAGCTGAAATCGACGACGAACTGGCCAAGAAGTTCGGCGCCGAAGACCTCGCTGCGCTGAAAGGCCAGATCTCCGAGCGTCTGGAAGCTGAATACAAGGGCGCAGCCCGTGCGGTGATGAAGCGTGCGCTTCTGGACCAGCTGGATGAACAGGTAAAGTTTGATCTGCCCGCCGCTTTGGTTGACGCCGAAGCTGCCCAGATTGCTCACCAGCTGTGGCACGAGGAAAACCCCGAGGTTCACGACCACAACCACGGCTCGGTTGAGCCGACCGAAGAGCACAAGAAACTGGCCGAACGCCGTGTGCGTCTGGGTCTGGTTCTGGCGGAAATTGGCCGCAAGGCCGAGGTCACCGTCTCTGACGCTGAGATGACCCAAGCGGTGCTGGCGGCTGCCCGTCAATACCCGGGCCAAGAGCGCGCCTTCTTCGAATTCGTGCAGAAGAACGCCCAGATGCAGCAGCAGCTGCGCGCCCCGGTCTTTGAAGACAAGGTTGTCGATCACATCGTGGCCGGTGCCAAGGTGACCGAGAAGACCGTGTCGAAAGACGAGCTGCAAAAGCTGGTCGAAGCTCTGGACGAAATGTAAGCGACGTTTCGACGAAACGTCGTCTTGTGAAAAATCGGGGCCGTGGCGCGAGCTGCGGCCCTTTCCTTTTGGCGGGCAGACGTTATTGGAGGAGCATGACAAATATCCTTCCCCACCTTCCCGCCGATCTGATCCTTGCCGCCCTGTCTCGCAGCCCCGGCAATGAATTGCGCACCGGCAAGTTCGACAGCCCCGAATCCTCTGCCGCGCTGGTGGCCAATGCGTTCGGCCATTTTCTCAGCCGCCCCGCTGATTTGCCGCCGCTGCCGGGCGTGCCGATGGGGCAGGGCGTGGCCGTCGAATTGGAAGCCGAGATGCGCTTTCCGTGGTCAGGCGGCCGCAACCCGTGGCTGGACGTCAGTCTGACCACCGCGACCACCTTGGTCGGGGTGAATGCCCGTCGCTATGAACCCTTCCGCCCTGCCAAAGCCACCGGCTTTGCCGAGGTTTATGACCGCCCGGTCTGGGGGCCGCAGATGGGCCGTTATACCCGGCTGATGGCCGATCTGGTGGATGGTCGCGTGGGCTTTCAGGCCTTGGATGCGGTGCAGCTCGTCAAGGATGCGCTGGGGTTGCGCACACAGGCCGAAAAGCAGGCCAAAGGTGCGGTGCTGGTCTATCTTTATGCCGAACCGACGATCTGGGCCAAATCCGGCAAGCCGGTTGACCCGGCCCGTATCAAGCTGCACCGCCACGAGGTGGCGCAGTTTGCCGGCCTCGTGAAGGGCGATCAGGTGACGTTTGTGCCGCTCCGCTGGGCCGATCTGTTGGCGGCTTGGGCCAAGCACCCCGCCCTGGCGGATCATGTCGCGGCCCTGCGCGCCAGCTTTGGCGATCTGGGTTAAGCTGGCTCTGCCGCCCGATCAGACACACCCTCGGCCCGCAGGACATAGACCCCTGCGGCGATGATGACGGCAATCCCCGCCCAGCCAAGCGCATCAGGCAGGTCGCCCCAGAACAGCCAGCCCCACAGGATGCCCCAAAAGGCAAAGCTGAACTCGAACGGGGCGACGACCGAGGATTGCGCGATGCGGTAGGCATGGGTCAGCAAGGTCAGCCCGACCGCAGCGATCAACCCGCATGACGCCATCAGGCACAGATCCCATGTCGAGGGCCAGACCCAGCCGCGTGTCAGGAAGGCAAGCGAGGGATGCAGGCCCTCGGCCGTGCCACCGCGGCCATAGACCAAGGCCAGCGCCGCAGCACAGGCCAAAAAGGCCAGATTGCCCCAGAATGCCATCGCAGCGGCGGTATCCTTGCTGCCCATCACACGCGCCATGATCATCGAACCGGCATAGGCGACTGAACACAGAATCGGCAGCAAAGCGGCCCAGTCAAACAGGTCACCCCCGGGGCGCACCATCAGGATCACCCCGGCAAATCCCAAGCCCACGGCCAGCCAGCGGGTGGGTGACACCCGCTCACGCAGGATAAAGACCGACATGACGACGATCATCAACGGTGCGGTGAAGTACAGCGCGACCGTCGTCGCCATCGGCAACGCCGCCAGCGCCAGGTAGTAAAGCGTATAGGCCAGAAAGTTCAGCAACCCCCGGACCAGCATCGCGGGCCATGTCGGGCTGACAAGGGTGCGCAAGGTGCCATCAAAGGCATAGGTGATGACCAGCAGGCAGGGGATGGCTGTCAGGCTGCGCACCAGCATGGCCTGATGCAGCGGGTAGTCCCCGGAAATCAGTTTCAGGATCAGATCTTGAACCGAAAATATGGCGATGCCGGCGACAAGGGCAAAAATGCCCTTCAGAGCGGAGTTTTGCGTCATGATGCGCCCAAGCTAGCGGGCAGGGGCGGGCCTGCTGCGACAATCCCGACAGGAATGGTCAAAGCCCGGCAAGAAGTGCGGCTGTGGCGGGCAGGCGTTTCGGGCGCGCCTCAATATACGCAACAGACGGTCCGTAAGGGCAGGGACGCGTCCCCTGTTCGTCTGACCGATGGCGTGCTGGAAATCTCCGAAACTGTGCCACCTTATCAGCCGTGACGCCTGTGATATGGGCAGACCCCGAGTTCAGGCCGTGGCGCGATAGATGCCGTTGCCCCAAAGAAAAACCGCGCCCGTTGCGGGGCGCGGTTTCTTGTCCAAGGCTGTAAAGCCTTAGGATTATTCGTCGTCGCCTGCGGCAGCGCCCATTTCGTCGAACAGCTCGGCGATTTCGAATTCGGCCGCAGCTTCGGCCTCAGCGGCCAGTTCTTGAATCGACTTGCCCGAAGCTTGCAGTTCGGATTCTTCGATCGAACGTGCAACGTTCAACTGAATCTTCACCACGACTTCCGGGTGCAGCGTCACGGTGACGGCATGCAGACCGAGGTCTTTGATCGGACGGTCCAGAACGACCTGGCCGCGGTTCACGGTGAAGCCGCCGGCGGTGGCTGCATCAGCAGCGTCACGCGCGGTGACCGAACCGTAAAGCGCGCCGGCATCCGAAGCCGAGCGAATCACGACAAAGCTCTGACCGTTCAGCTTGGCGCCAACGGCTTCGGCTTCTTTTTTGGTCTCGAGGTTGTTGGCCTCAAGCTGGGCTTTCTTGGCCTCGAAGGACTTGATGTTGGCGTCCGACGCGCGCAACGCCTTGCCTTGCGGCAAGAGGTAGTTGCGGCCGTAGCCGTCCTTGACGTTCACCACGTCGCCCATCTGGCCAAGTTTGGCCACACGCTGAAGAAGGATCACTTGCATGTCATGTGCTCCTTATTTCACGGCATAGGGGAGAAGGGCGAGGAAGCGGGCGCGCTTGATGGCTTGTGCCAGTTCACGCTGCTTCTTTGCCGAGACGGCAGTGATACGCGAAGGAACGATCTTGCCACGCTCAGAGATGTAGCGCTGCAGAAGACGGGTGTCCTTGTAGTCGATCGCCGGAGCATTGTCGCCCGAGAAGGGGCAAACCTTGCGGCGGCGGAAAAACGGTTTATTCGCCATGGGTTATGGTCCTTTTCTCAGATCAACGACGGAAGCCGCCGCGGTCACCACCGCGGTCGCCACGATCACCACGGTCGCCGCCGAAGGACGGACGCTCACGACGCTCACCACCGCCGAAGCCACCTTCACGGTCGCCACGTTCACGGTCATCACGCTTTTGCATCTGGACCGAGGGGCCTTCTGCATGGGTGTCGACCTTGATGGTCAAGACGCGCATCACGTCGTCATGCAGGCGCATCAGGCGTTCCATTTCCAGAACGGCAGCAGCGGGTGCATCCGATTTCAGCAGGGCATAGTGGCCCTTGCGGTTCTTGTTGATCTTGTAGGCCATGGTCTTCACGCCCCAGTACTCGCTTTCGACGACTTTGCCGCCATTGTCTGCGAGAACGGTCGAGAAGTGTTCCACAAGGCCTTCAGCTTGCGTGTTGGACAAGTCCTGACGCGAGATGAAAACATGCTCATAAAGCGGCATGTGCACTCCAGTTCTTTCTTAGGCGCACTTCATAGGCCGGGCATCTCTTTCCGCCGCCCGTCCACGAGAGGCTGCGCCGGTTCGGTGGAAATTGCGGAAAGATGGGGCCTTATACCGAAATTCCTCCGACATGCAACACCTGGCACCGACGGCTTTTGCCTTTCATCTTGGCAAAATACACATTCCACGGTGGCCTCGGGGCGCCTACCGGGCCGAATGGGGCAAGCCAAAGATTTTATCAAAGCCCCAAGTGAAGAGATAGGTGTAGAGGATGAAAAGGCCGATCAGCCCGGCCTCATAGGCAATGGCCTGCCACAGACCAACCTTCAGCCACCACGCCGTGATCGGAACGAGGATCACAACCAGTCCGCCCTCAAACAAGATCGCATGGGCAGACCGGCGGCCCAACGAACGGCCGCGGCGCATTTGGCGCGCTTCCCAGCGTTCAAACAGGCTGTTGAAGACAAAACTCCACCCCAGCGCGAGACTGGCGGCAAGGATCGACAGGGTGATGGACTGCTCCGCGCTCGCCTCTGACATCAGCAAAAGGCCGATCGAAGCAACCGCCACCCCAAGGGTTTCGAAACTGACGGCGTAAAGGATCTTGCGCAGGGCGGGGGACATGCGAGGGGGCAGTCAGCTCAACGCGGCATGGGCGATCAACAGCGCATGGCACAAAAGCCCGCACAGCACGGCAAGTGAGCCGAGATCCTTGGCATTCCGGGCGAATTCGGCCCAATCCTGCGTCAGGTGATCAACGATACATTCCAGCGCGGTGTTCAGCGCCTCTAACGCCACGACCAAGAGCGCAAGCCCGGCAAAAACCAGATAATGCAGCAGGCTGGCGCCCAAGCCCCAAAGCACCACCGGCACCACCACCATGCCCAGCGCCTCTTGCCGGAACGCAGATTCGCCCCAAAGCCGCCGCAAGCCCCCCGCCGAATATCCTGCGGCGGCGAAGAAATGCGCGATACCCGTCTTGCGGGCCGGTTTTGTCAGTTTAGCCATGGCATCCGGTGGTCAGATCAAGCTCTGGATTGTGCAGGCTGGTGGTCACATCCGCAAGGCCCAAGACGGTGTGGAACACCGCGTCATGGGTGACATGGCCTGCAAGGCTGGCCGCCCGCGCCTTGATGCAGGCCTGATCAACGCCCATCGCAGCGCGATAGGACGGCGAGGTCCACAGCACCATCGGCACCTGTGTCTGCACATCGGGCGCCATGAAATACGGGGCGGCGTGCAAGTAGAGCCCGTTTTCCCCCAGCGACTCCCCATGATCCGACACATAGAGCATCGAGGTCGCCAGCCGATCCTCGGCCCCGAGACGGTCGATCACACGGGCCAGAAATTGATCGGTAAAGGCGATGGTGTTGTCATAGGCATTGACGATTTGTTCAGGCGTACATTTGCCGAAATCGGCGCTGCGGCAATCGTCGGCGAAGGGCCGGAAGCTTTCGGGATAGCGCAGGTAATAGGCCGGGCCATGACTGCCGATCTGGTGATAGACGATCACCGTATCCTTGGTGATGCCGGCCAAAATCTTGTCGAGCTGGGGCAAGAACACCGCATCGGTGCATTCCCCCATGGCGCAGGCCTCGGCGTCATCGGTGGGTTTGAACCGGCTTTCGGGCAGGCGCGCGGCAAGGCCAAGGCTGCCTGTATTGTTGTCAAGCCACTGAACATCAAAATCGGTTTGTTTCAGCAAATCCAAAAGGTTCTGGTGCGATCTTGAGGCGGTTTCGGAGTGGTTTTCCATGCCGTAATAGGCAAACATGCAGGGCATAGACACGGCGGTCGAGGTGCCGCAGCTTGTGACTTTGTCCAGATAAACGATGTCACGGCGCGCCAGCTCTGGGTTGGTTGGCCGACCATAGCCGCCAAGGCTCCAATTCGCCGCGCGCGAGGTTTCGCCCACCACGATCAGCGTCAGCGTCGGCTTGCCGGCCGCCGCAATCCGCGCACCCTTTTTGGCGTCCAACCCAATCGGTTCCGCGACAAGCCGCGCGGTCACCAGTTTCAACTTGGCCAGACGCACCCCTGCCACGATGGGCGTGGCCGGGATCACCGCCGAAGCGATCTCGCGCCGTTCGCGGAACATCGACGAAAAGGTGCGGTAATCCACCATCATGGCCGCGAAAAACAGACCCAGCGCCAGCACGACGGTCACGGGATAGTGCAACAGGCGCAGCCACCAGCGCATCGGCTTGGCCTTGGTCCAAGGGCGCGCCCACCGTGTGCACACAAGGCACAAACGGACCGTCCACGCCGATCACCTCAAACACTGCTTTGCCCATGCGGGTCATGATGCGCTGGTTCACGGCCACGTAGGGGCTGTCAGAGAGTTCAATGCCGATATGGGCACCACCGCACAATCGTTCCGCGCAACGATCGTGATGCACTTCTGATAATCACCGGCTGGCGTTGCAAACCTGCGCTGCAGACTTCGCAACGCCAGCCGGTAAACTTTGCAAACTCTGCGAGTTTTCACTGAAAACCGGAAACAAACGCGGGGTTTGCAAAAATTTGCCACTTCCTTTGGGTAATTTCTGCAAACTTTTTGTCGCAGCCCTGTCGCAAAGATTGCGCGACTCGTTCGCTTTTGCGTAACACTCGGCCCAGCTTTTGGGAGGAGGCATACAATGGTATACCGCAAGCTCTATGCCGGGTGGCAATCCAACCCTGAGGGGTTCTGGATGGACGCCGCCAAGGCGATTGATTGGGTGAAGGCGCCGACCAAAGCCCTGAACGATGCCCGCGCACCGCTTTATGAATGGTTCACCGACGGCATGGTGAACACCTGCTGGAACGCGGTT
>CALBSG010000088.1 GCA_937927675.1 uncultured Paracoccaceae bacterium
ACATCACGTTTGCACGTCAGAGGGGCCCGGTCCGCAAGATCAAAGATGGATCACAATTTCGGCAATTCAACCCCTGCCACAGCGAATTCAGCCACGAAGTTGGTTCATGGCGTGAACAAGGGCTTCGGATATGCCGGGTTCCGACAGGGCATGACCTGCCATCGACACCATATGCAGCCGTGATTTCGGCAAGGCTTGGGCCAGTTTCCACGCCGAGACGGGCGGGCAAATCATATCAAAGCGGCCCTGCACAATGGTCGCCGGGATATCAGCAATACGGTCGGCATTGGCGATGATCCACCCATCGCTTTCCAAAAAGCCGCCGTTGACGAAATAGTGGTTCTCAAGCCGGGCAAAGGCGCGGGCATATTCCGCCGGCCCTTCACCCGCGGCCCCGTCCCCCAAGACAGAGGCCAGAGCATTTTCCCACCCCGCCCAAGCCCGCGCGGCACGCGTTTCTTCACCCAACAGGCCCGAGAAAAGCCGGGCATGATAGGCGGCCAGCAGATCTTGTCGTTCCTCGTCGGGAATAACCGACAGGAACCGCGCCCAAAGCTCTGGATAAAAGGCCCCAGCCCCGCCGCCGTAAAACCAATCAAGCTCTGATTGCGTCATCAGGAACACGCCGCGCAGCACCATGGCCGCCACCCGTTCTGGATGGGTGATGGCATAGACCAGCGCCAGCGTTGCCCCCCAACTGCCGCCGAACAGGATAAAGCGATCAATCCCCAGATCGGTGCGGATGCGTTCGATATCGCGGATCAGATGCCAAGTGGTGTTCGCCTCCACGCTGGCATGTGGGCGCGAGCGGCCACAGCCGCGCTGGTCAAACAGCACCACCCGGTAATGTGCCGGATCAAAATAGCGCCGCATTGCCGGGCTGCACCCTCCGCCCGGCCCGCCATGCAAAACCAAAACCGGCACGCCCAAAGGGTTGCCGCATTGTTCAACAAACACGCGATGATCCTCACCCACCTCGATCACCCTTTGGTCAAAGGGCTCAATCGGCGGATAAAGATAATCAGCTGCGCGCTTTTGGCCTGATCTCTGGTCCATCATCGTCCTATATAGTGCGCGTAAAGACTGCGCCGCATCGCGCCGCTGTGCAAGGAGTTCCAAATGACCAGCACCATCGACCCCGCCGAAGTGGCCAAGTTCGAAGCCATGGCCGCCGAATGGTGGGATCCGAACGGAAAGTTCAAGCCGCTCCATCTGATGAACCCCTGCCGGCTAGACTATATCACCACCCAGATCGCGGCCGAGTTTGACCGCAATCTGGCCGGTCCGCATCCTTTGGCTGGCCTGCGCATTTTGGACATTGGCTGTGGTGGCGGGCTGCTTTCGGAACCCATGGCGCGACTTGGGGCCGATGTGGTGGGGGCCGATGCGGCCGCGCGCAACATTCCGGTGGCACAGGTGCATGCCGAACAGTCGGGTCTGAAGATCGACTACCGTATCACCACAGCCGAAGACATGGCCGCCGCAGGCGAGCAGTTCGATGTGGTTCTGAACATGGAAGTCGTCGAACATGTCGCCGACCCCTTGGCCTATCTGACCGCCTGTCGGCAGCTTTTGAAACCGGGCGGGCTGATGCTGTGCTCTACGCTGAACCGCAACCCAAAGTCCTTCATGATGGCGATTGTTGGGGCGGAATGGGTGATGCGCTGGTTGCCGAAAGGGACGCATGACTGGGCAAAATTCATTACCCCGGCAGAGCTTTACGACCTGATCCGCAAAGCGGGGCTTGATCCGGTGGACAAGAAGGGCATGGTCTTCAATCCGGTCAGCTGGCGTTGGTCGCTGTCAGATCGCGATCTTTCGGTGAACTACGTCACAGCCAGCATTAAACGCTAGGGGCAGGAACCCGCCCGCTGGCACAATGCGTTGTGGTTCTGCTTGCGCCTTCCCAGAAGGCTTGCGACACTTAAGCGACATTCTTTGGGGGTTTTCATGGCTGCCGCTTCGATCCGCTGCTTGGGTCGCGTGGGTGTTTTCGCGCTGGCCGTTGTGGCATCTGCCGCACAGGCCCTTGATCAGGTGGAATTTCTTGTCACCACACCAGACAAGGACCTGACCCGCGCGCTGCGTGACGCCTCGGTTGTTCTGGCAAGCGAACGCGACAAGCGCACCGACGCCCAAGACGTGCTGACCGATAGCCGCGCTGAATATGCCGCACTTTTGAATGCGCTTTATGCCCGCGGGCATTATTCGGCAGTGATTCATGTCTATGCCGACGGGCGCGAGGTGGCTGCCATCCCGCCGCTGGATGCGCCATCCCGCATTGATCACATCAAGATCACCGTCGACCCCGGCCCGATATTTGCGCTCTCGCATGCTTCGGTGCAGCCGCTGCCCGGCCGGCCCGACCTGCCCGAAGGGTTTCGCGCCGGAGCCCCTGCCGAAAGCGGCGTCATCCTTGGCGCGGCAACAGCAGCGGTGGATGGTTGGCGGATGCAGGGCAACGCCAAGGCAAGGATTACCTCGCAAGAGATCGTGGCCGACCATGCCCACGCCACGCTGTCGGCAGACATTCGGCTGACCCCCGGACCAGTGCTGCGCTTTGGACGGCTGGACGTGACGGGCGAAACCCGCATGCGGGAAACCCGAATTCGCAAGATCGCGGGCCTGCCCGAAGGCGAACGTTTTGACCCCAAGGCCCTTGACCGCGCCGCCGCGCGCCTGCGACGCACCGGGGTGTTCAAATCGGTATCGCTGCACGAAGACGAGGCCATCACCCCGCCCGACTTTCTGGGCATCACCGCAACGGTGGTCGAAGAAAAACCGCGTCGCTACAGCTTTGGCGCAGAACTGGCCAGCGATGAAGGGCTGATGCTGTCGGCAAGCTGGCTGCACCGAAATCTGATGGGCGGCGGTGAGCGACTGGAACTTGGGGCCGAGATCAGCAACATCGGCAGCCAATCCGGCGGGGCTGATTATACGCTGGGCGCCAAACTTGACCGCCCTGCAACCTTTACAGCCGACACCAATCTGGGTCTGGCCTTTGAAATCTCGCATCTGAACGAGGAAGATTACGACGCCAACATCGCCAGTACCGGGGTCACTCTGACGCATGTGTTTTCCGACACCCTGACAGCACGGGCGGGGCTGGCCTATGAATATGCCGCCATTACCGACGCCTTAGGCGACACCACCTATCGCAATCTGGCCCTGCCCTTGGGCGTCACTTGGGACCGGCGCGACAGCAAAACGGATGCCAAGCGCGGGTTTTACATGGACGCCGAGGTGAAACCCTTCCGCGGCTTTGGCGTCACCGACAATGGGCTTCGCGCCAAGCTGGATCTGCGCGGTTACAAGTCTCTGGGCGCCGAACAGAGACTGGTTTTTGCGGCACGCCTGCAGGCAGGGGCGATTTTTGGCGCCTCCCTTTTGGGGACACCGCGTGACGATCTGTTTTACTCTGGCGGGGCGGGGACCGTACGCGGGCAACCCTACCAGTCACTGGGGGTCGATATCTTGCGTGAGAGTGTCAGCACCTCGATCGGCGCAAACCATTTTGTTGGGGCCTCACTTGAGGCGCGGGTGAAGGCGACTGAGACGCTGGGCGTGGTCGGCTTTGTCGATGTGGGGCGCATCGACATTGGCGGGTTCTTTACCGATACCGGCGACTGGCATGCCGGCGCCGGGTTGGGCGTGCGCTATGCAACCGGCGTTGGCCCTTTGCGGCTGGATATTGCGGCCCCGGTCGGGGGCGATACCGGCAGCGGCGTGCAGCTCTATCTCGGATTGGGGCAATCTTTTTGATGAAACGCGCGCTCTTTCTTTGTTTGCTGCCGCTGCCAGCCTTGGCGCAAACCGATGATCGCGGCTATCTGACCGCATTTTTAGAGGACAATCTTTCAGGCGCGGGGCGGCAGGTTGTCATCAGCGGTTTCGAAGGCGCGCTGTCATCGCAGGCACGGATCGCAGAAATCACCATTGCCGACGGCGCAGGCGTCTGGCTGACGTTGCATGACGTGGTGCTGGACTGGAACCGCAGCGCCTTGCTTGCCGGGAATGTCTCGGTGAACGAACTGTCAGCGGGCGAGATTATCTTGGCCCGCCGCCCGGTCAGTGAAGACACTAAAGCCCAACCCGAATCGGGCAGCTTCAGCCTGCCGGAGCTGCCGGTTTCGGTTGACATAGGCCGCATCGCGGCAGAGCGGATCCTGCTTGGACCAGATGTGTTGGGCCAGCCAGTCGAGGGCAGGCTGGAGGCCGCGCTGACGCTTTCGGGCGGGATTGGGGATGCCAATCTGGTTTTGGAGCGCCGGGATGAGGGGCCAGAGGGCCGGATCACCCTGACCGCCAGCTATTCCAACGAAACCCAGCTTCTGGCGCTGGATCTGTCCGCCTCGGAAGCGGCGGGCGGGCTGGTGGCCACCGCGCTTGATCTACCCGGCCGACCCGCCGCAGCGTTGCAGGTGCATGGCACCGGCCCCGCCAGCGACTTTATCGCCGATGTGTCCCTGGCCACCGATGGGCAGCCCCGGTTGAAGGGGCGGGTTGTCACCAAATCTGGTCGTGGTGAAACCGGGTTTGCCGCCAATGTGTCGGGCGATGTCGCACCGCTATTTCTGCCAGACTACGCCGAATTTTTCGGAAATCGGGTCGAGGTGCTTGGCTCTGGCACCGCCTATGCGGATGGGCGGCTGAATTTTTCGCGGGTAAACCTGAAAGCCAAGGCACTGGACCTTGTCGGGTCGCTGTCGCTGGCGGCAAACGGCAGCCCAAATCGGTTCGAGCTTCAGGGCAGGCTTGCACAGAAAGACGGCGCGGCAGTGCTTCTGCCGCTTTCGGCGGCACAACCGATACGCATCCAAAGCGGTGATGTGTCCGTCAGCTATGACAAGAGCAAGGGCGAGGGCTGGACGGCCAAAATTGTAGCCTATGGGCTGGATAGAGACGATTTTCGGGCCTCGGCGCTCGACCTCACGGCCTCGGGGCGCATTACGCCGGATCTGTTCGGCGCAACGGTGGCGTTCATTGGCGAGGGGCTGGAACCAAGAGATGCCGCGACGGCCCGCGCACTGGGATCTTTTGTGGCCGGCGATGCGGTGCTGTACTATCACAAAGGCGAAGGTGGCCTCGCGATCCCCAAGTTGCGGCTGCAAGGTGAAGATTACAACGCGAGCGCGACCGGCGCCCGGGTGGCCGGACTGGCCGACGCTCTGACGCTGACCGGCAAGGTTTCTGCTGAACTGGAAGACCTTTCCCGGTTCGCACCGTTGGCGAAGGCCCCTCTGGAGGGGGCGGCAAAGGCTGAAATCACCGGCAGTTTTTCGCCCTTAACCGGGGCATTTGACCTTGTGACGCGCACAGTCGGGCAAGATCTGCGCAGCGGTCAAATCCTGTTGGATCGGCTGCTGACAGGGCAAACCGAGGTATCGGGGCACTTGCGGCGCGACCAGAGCGGTACCCGGCTGACCGATGGCAAAATCCTTGGCAATGGGGTGGACGCGGGGGTTTCTGGCGTAATCTCTTCAACCGCCAGCGACCTGACGGCACAGGTGCAAATGCCCGATCTGTCCGTGCTTGGGCCGGGGTTTGGTGGTGCGCTTCAGGCCAATGCCCAGCTTAAGGGCCCCCTGAGCGGTGCTGCGATCACCGCAACAGCGACGGGGCAGAGCTTGCGCGCCGGCAACGCCGAGATCAACAAGCTCTTGGCGGGCGAAAGCCAGATGAATGTGGATCTGATGCTGCGCGACGGTGCGGTACAGATCAACCGGGCGACGCTGCAAAACCCCGAAATCAGCGCAGATATCTCTGGTCGGGCAGACGGGTCGGAGCAACGACTGACACTCCAGGCCAAGTTGCGCAACCTGGGTGTCTTGGTGCCGGATTTTCCCGGCGCGCTGACAGCAAACGGCACTGTTCAACGTGATAGCAACGGCACGACCGTTGATATTGCGGGCAAGGGGCCGGGCGGCATCGACGCGACGATCAAAGGTCGGCTTGGCCCGACGGACAATGATTTGACAATT
The DNA here is from genome assembly GCA_937927675.1 of uncultured Paracoccaceae bacterium. GTDB lineage: Bacteria > Pseudomonadota > Alphaproteobacteria > Rhodobacterales > Rhodobacteraceae > Tabrizicola_A. Next base: position 5,982 of record CALBSG010000088.1, read on the forward strand.
CGTGGACGCGCGCAGGCCGCTTTGGCCAACGCGTTCATCGTGCCGCGCGCCATTGTTGGCCCGGTCGCGTTCGATCTGAAGTTGACCGGGCCGCTGGCGCTTTCGTCACTTTCTGGCCCGATCACCTTGGAAAGGGGACGGCTGTCTGATCCGTCTCTTGCCTTTGCCTTTGACGGCATTTCGGCCCGCGCCAATCTGTCGGGCGGACAGGCGCGGGTTGCGGCAACCTTGCCGCTGACGACCACAGGGAAGCTGGCCGTTGCTGGCACAATCGGCCTTGCAGAACCATTTTCTGCCGCGCTTGGCATCACGGTGCAGGGCGTTACGATCCGCGATCCCGATCTTTTTGAAACCCTGATGAATGGCGAATTGGACCTGACCGGGCCGGTGCTGAGCCGCCCGTTGCTCGCCGGTCGGGTCACGCTGGTCGAAACCGAACTTCGCATCCCGTCGACCGGGTTTGGGGGCGCGGCAGGCTTGCCCGAGCTGCGCCACATCAACGAACCGGCCGATGTCCGCGCCACCCGCGCCCGCGCCGGGCTTTTGGCCGGGGCCACCGGGGCGGGGCGCGCCGGCCGAGGTGACTTGGCGCTGGATGTGACGATTTCGGCACCCAATCGGGTCTTTGTGCGTGGCCGGGGTCTGGATGCGGAACTGGGCGGTGAGGTACGGCTTTTGGGAACGCTGTCGGCGCTTGCGCCCGCGGGTGCGTTCAACCTGATCCGGGGGCGGCTGGATTTGCTTGGAAAACGCTTTGACCTGCAAGAGGCCCTGTTGCAGCTGGAAGGCGATCTGGTTCCATTTTTGCGCATGGTGGCCAGCACTGAAAATGACGGCATCACCACGAATGTGGTGATCGAAGGTCGGGCCGATGATCCAGAGGTCAGCTTCACCTCTGTGCCGGACATGCCAGAGGAGGAGGTCTTGGCGCAGCTTTTGTTCGGCCAAGACTTGCAGAACCTGTCGCCCATGCAGGCGCTGCAACTGGCCAATGCGGTTGCCACTTTGGCCGGGCGGGGTGGGCAGGGCGTGATGGGCAAGCTGCGGCAGGGCATTGGCGTCGACAATCTGGACGTCAAGACAACCACCGAAGGCGGGGCCGAACTGACAGCAGGCAAGTATATCGGCAAGAACGCCTATACCGAGGTAACCGTGGGTCAGGATGGCAAAAGTCAGATCAACCTGAACCTTGATCTGACCGACAGCATCACCCTTCGCGGCAGGGCCGACAATGATGGGCAAACCGGGATCGGGGTGTTTTTGGAAAAGGATTACTAGAGCCTCAAGCCTGACAGGGTCTAGCGTTTGCGCCGATGGCGTTCGGCGTCGACCGCTGCCCCCAACAGCACGGCATAGGCAGAGACGTAAAGCCACATCATCAGGGCGGCGACCGCGCCGATAGAGCCGTAAATCCTGTTGTAGCTCGGGAAATTCTCCAGATAGAGCATAAAGCCCCGCGTCGCGAGAACCCACAGAACAACCGCAACCACCAGCCCCCGAGACAAAAGCGGCGGCGGGTTCGGGCCGTGGTTCGGACCCAGCCGATAGGCCAGCGCCATGGCCAGCACACCCAGGCCAAGACCCAGCGCCATATTGGTGCCTTGCAGCGCTTTCAGCCCATATGCGCCCAGCGGCAGAAAGGCGACGATCAGTGGCAGTACCACCGCCAGCACCAATGCCGCCAGAACCAACCCAACCAACACAAAGGTCAACGCCACCGCCCGCAGCTGGTGGCGATGGCCAAAGCGGTTTGGTCTTTGGTGGATGGCGTTCAGCCCCCGGATCAACGCCGCTACGCCGGCGCGGGCGGACCACAGGGCAAAGGCGGTTGACAACAAGGTGGTCAAACCAAGGTTGGACGGGGTTGCAGACAGCAGCCCCTCGATCTGGTCGGTGATAAGCCGCAGCACATCGGGTGGCAGGACCGGGCGCAGCAATTCCAATTCTTGCCGGATCACTGAAGGATCCGAGACAAAGCCCCAAATCGCGATCACCGCCGCGGCGGCCGGGAAAATGGCAAGAAAGCCGTAAAACGCCACACCGGCAGCGATCAGATCCAACTCGGCCTGCTCGGTACGGCGATAAAAGCGCCAGAAGGCAGCAAGAACATTCGGAGGGACATAGCGGCGCATAGCGGCAGGATGGGCCAAGCCACCCCGTCGGGCAAGAGGTTAGAGCCGAAAACCCTCAGGGATGGCATCACGGCCTTCCAGCACCAGATCCACCATGGTGGTCGCAACTTTTGGCGCCATTCCAAATCCAATCTTGAAACCGCCATTTGCCACGAAATGGCCGGGCTTGCCGGGCCATTCGCCCAATATAGGCGCTTTGGTCTTGGCGCGGGGGCGGATACCGGCCCAGCGCTCCAGCACCGGAGCATCTGCAAGAATGGGAAGCGCTGCGATGGCACGGGCATAAACCGTCTCTAACAAGCCATCCGTACCAGTATCGTGCTGCCAGTTCTGCTCGCTGGTAGAGCCAATGGCAACCGTGCCATCAGCATGCGGAATGATATGCAGACTGTCGGCATAAAGCTGTGGCGCATCGCCAGCATCGAACTTCAGGCTGATCGCTTGACCTTTGACGCCGTCGCCAATCGGTCGCCCAAGATCGGCCGACAGATCACGCAGCCCCTGCACACCCGTCGCCCAGATCACCGGGCCTTCATCGCGCCCTTCGCCTTCCATCACCTCGCCACCCTTGGCGCGGATCGCGGCGACCAGCGCTGCCGCGGCCATGCGCGGGTGAAGCCGAGCCGAAAGCGTATCGTGCACCAGCCAACCCGAGGGCGTGTTCGGCTCCCAAGCTGCCTGGGTGGCCGGGATCACCCGCCATTCTGCTTGGCCGCCCCAGAGCCTATTGGCCGTTTCGTGACGTTTTTTGGCCAATTCAACCGCTGCAACATCGGCAAGGGGCTGCAATCGGCCCACTCTGCCATATCCGGTTTCCAGCCCCGAGATTTGTGCAACCTCGGCCCAGAAGGTGGCAGCCATCAACAGGCTTTCCAGCTGAAACTGCTTTTTCGGGTTCCAGTTTTCGGGAACATGCGGCGACAGTGCGCCGACAACCCCGCCCGAAGATCCTGCACCGATACGGTTTGCTTCGATCAACCGCACGCGGGCCCCGCGCCGGGCCGCTTCCCAAGCGATACACAGGCCAAAGGCCCCGCCGCCACGCACTGTCAGATCGACCCTTGCCATTCCCCGGTGCCTTCCCCATGGTCCGCGCATTCGGGAGATACGGCAGATGACGGGCAGCGAACAGGGGCATGGCCATGATCTTGGCGGGCTGGACTGGCGCGATGGCGTTATTCCCGTCTCGCGGCAGTTTGATGACCCCTATTTCTCGTTGAACGACGGATTGGCCGAGACGCGCCATGTGTTCTTGGAGGGAAATGACCTGCCCGCCCGTTTGCGCCCCGGCTTTCAAGTGGCGGAGTTGGGATTTGGCACCGGATTGAACCTGTTGGCGCTGCTGATTGCCAATCCGGGCGTTCCGATCCGCTTCACCAGTTTTGAAGCCTTTCCCCTGACGGCCGATGAAATCGCTCGCGCGCTGGACCATTTTCCCGAAGCCCATGCCGTGGCAGGGCCGTTTCTGGCGGCTTGGGCGACGGGGGCGCGGCAATTTCAAATCGGCACGATATCGGCGGAAATCATCGTTGGTGATGCGCGCCAGACCCTGCCCAACTGGCAAGGACGCGCCGACGCGTGGTTTCTGGATGGGTTTTCCCCCGCAAAGAATCCTGAACTTTGGTCACCAGACTTGATGACAGAGGTCGCCCGTCACACCCTTAGGGGTGGCAGTTTCGCCACCTACACCGCCGCAGGCCATGTGCGCCGTGCCTTGAGCGAGGCAGGGTTTCACGTGAAACGCTGCCCCGGTCACGGTCGCAAGCGCCACATGACCATTGGCACGCTGGATGAGGTCACCCCGCATGGCTGAACAAAACAACCGCAAGGGGACCGTGTTCCTGATTGCCGCCATGCTGGTCTTTGCCGGACAAGATGGCATTTCCGGCCATTTGGGCCGATCGTACAACGTGTTGTCGATCGTCATGCTGCGGTATTGGATCTTTGTCGCGTTCGGCATTTGGCTGATGCACCGCGCCTATGGTGGCATTGGTCCGGCGCTGGCAACCAGGCTCAAAACACTGCAGGTCGCGCGTGGCCTTTTGCTGGTTACCGAAATCTGCGTCATGCAGCTGGCCTTCGTGAAACTGGGCCTGATCGAAACTCATGCCGTGTTCAGCACCTCTCCGCTGATGGTAGCGGCGCTCTCTGGCCCGGTTTTGGGTGAAAAAGTCGGCTGGCGGCGCTGGGCGGCCATCGGGGTCGGCTGCCTTGGCGTTTTGGTGATTCTGAAACCCGGCTCGGGCGTCTTTTCTCTGTGGTCGCTTGTGCCGCTCTTGGGGGCCTTCCTTTATGCGCTTTATGGTCTACTGACCCGTTATGTCGGCCGCGCGGATTCCAGCCCGATCAGCTTCTTTTGGATGGGTCTTGTCGGTCTGATTGCACTGACCCTGCCGGGTATCTGGTTCTGGAAACCGATGACGCCAGTGGATTCCTTTTGGATGGCAACCCTGTGCTGCACCGGGATTTTGGGCCATTACTTGTTGATCCGCTGCTATGAGGTCGCCGAGGCCAGCGCCGTGCAGCCCTTTGCCTATCTGCAACTGGTCTTCATCTCGATCTTTGGGATCACGATTTTCGGCGAAGTACTGCGCTGGAACGTCGCGGCGGGGGCCGGAATTGTGGTGATGGCCGGGTTGTTCACCCTGTGGCGGCAAAGGGTGCGCGCCCGCACGGCAGCTATTGGCCCGTCAACTCCGCAGTGATCTTGATCGGTCCCGCCTGCCCTTTCAATCGCTGCCGATAGATCACCAGACTTTCGGTGACCCGCATGACGTAGGTTCGGGTTTCGGTGAAAGGAATCGTCTCCACCCAATCCACCGGATCGCCGGTCCGCGGATCGCCGAATTCCGCAACCCATTTCCGGGGCCGACCCGGCCCGGCGTTATACCCTGCGGCGACCATGGCAACCGAGGGGCCAAACTCATCCACCATCCGCCTCAGATAGGCCGCCCCAAGCGTGGCATTATGCGCCGGATCAGCGGTCAACTGCCGCGTCTCATGGGCCACGCCCAGCCCCTTGGCCATCCGTCCGGCAGTTTCCGGCAAAAGCTGCATCAGCCCCATCGCATTGGCATGGCTGCGCGCGTCCGGATTGAACTCAGATTCCCGGCGGCTGATCGCCAAGGCCAAAGCCCGGCTGACCGACAGATTTTCTGGCACCATATCTGGCACGGGGTAATAGGCCCGCGGCAGGATCCAACCCTTTTCTGCCGCCTGCTTTGCCACCACCAAGGCGATGTGGGGTTCATTCAACAAAAGAGCGAGATCGGAAAGCGCCTCCAGCCCAGCACGGTCTTGCCCCTCGGCGAGATGCAGGAAAAACCGCTTTGCCAAAGCCAAATCCCCGACATCTTCCGCAAGCCGTGCCGCCGCCAACACCGAAGACCCTGCAAAAGCGGCGGTCTTGTAGCCCCGATGCGGTTCCCCCACAGAAATCAGGGCGGGGTCAAACGACAGGCCCAGCTTCTCGGCTGCCAACTGGCCGTAATAGGCCGTCTGCTGCTCGGCGGCAGATTGATAGGCCGCCTTCGCCCCGGCCTTGTCGCCCTTGGCCTCCAGCGCGCGACCGGTCCAGTAATCCGCACGCGACACGCTGATCGGGGTTTTCACCCCGGCCCTGAGATCGGCAAAATGGCGCAGGGCGGTGTCGGGGTCGCCAAGTTTGCGTAGGGCAATGAATCCGGAAAGGAATTCCAGATCGGCGCGGTCGCTACCCTCGTTCAGGTGGTGCGAGGCGGCGAGCCGATAGGCGTCCTTCTCTTGCCCGTTTCGCATCAGCCAACGCGCCAGAAGCGCCCGCCGTTCAGCCCAGACCTCGGGCCGACCCAGCCGCGCAGCGCTGTCAGAGCGGTCCAGCAAAAGATCCACCGCATCAGGGTAATTGTCGCGCCGCATCCGCCAAAGGAAGCGCTCATAGGCCAGACCCGGATCGTCTTTCAGGGCCGCCGGAACCGTTTCGATCAGCGCACTGGCACCCGCCTTGTCAGCCCGCAGCGCCATGCGCGCCTTGGCCAAGGTCTGCCAGCCCGCAGAAACGCGCGGCAACATCCGAAGCGCCTCTGCCGTGCGCTTGCCGTCCCAAAGCAGGTTGTCCAGCCGCACCTCATGCGCCACGGTCATCGCATCGCCCTGCATCTCCAGCAGGGCGGCCTCGTCTTCCGCCTCAAATTTCAACACGGCCCAAGCACGATACGCTTCCGCCTCTGCCTCTCCGGGGCGACCGGCCTGCATCAGCGCCTTGACCAAGGCAACAGCACCTTCCCCAGTCACAGGCTGTTCGGCGCTGAAATAGGCGATTACGCGCGCCGGATCGGTCGATCGGGCGACAGTCACCTCACCCTTTTGCCGCAGCAGCCCCAACCCAGGCCAATCGGGATGCTTGGCGAGAAAGGCCTCGTAATCGCCCAACCGGGCCGCCTCATCACCACCGCGCAGGCGATGCCATTCCACCAGATCGGCGGCAACGCCTCCGGTTGCGGAAACGGCATCGGTGGCGCTTGCCCAATCCTTGCCCGATGCCAGCCGCAGGCCTTCACGCAGGGCGTCTTCGGCGGGTCCGGCATGGGTCTGCGAGGTAAGGCTGGCGATGAGGGGGATCACAAGGGCATAGCGTTTCATGGCATCGATTCTGCCAGACCCCCGCCCCCCCCACAAGCCAAAGCCCCGTGATCTTTGGATGATCGGCAATGCTTGGCATTTCGCCCTTGCCCGTTTATTGAGGCAGCGTTTGCAACCGGGCGCGAAAGCCCATCCCACATAGGAGACGTGTCATGATCAAAGGGTCCATTCCAGCCCTGGTGACGCCGTTCAAGAACGGCGAGCTGGATCTTGATACGCTCAAACACCTGGTCGAATGGCAAATTGCCGAAGGATCGACCGGGCTTGTTCCCGTAGGCACCACGGGCGAAAGCCCGACGCTCAGCCATGACGAACACCAGACGGTCATCGAAGTGGTGGTAAAAACTGCCCGTGGCCGCGTGCCGGTCATTGCCGGGGCCGGGTCAAACAACACCGTCGAAGGCATCTCGTTGATGCGCTTTGCCGAAAAGGTGGGCGCCGATGCCGCGCTGGTGGTGACGCCCTATTACAACAAGCCGACGCAGGCTGGCATGGTGGCGCATTACACGGCGCTGCATGACTGCTGCAATCTGCCGATCGTGATCTACAATATTCCGGGCCGCTCGGTCGTCGATATGACGCCCGAAACCATGGGCACGCTGGCCAAACTGCCGCGCGTGATCGGGGTCAAGGACGCCACCGGCAAGATTGAGCGCGTCTCGATGCAGCGCGCGTCCTGCGGGGCGGACTTCATCCAACTGTCGGGTGAAGATGCCACGGCCCTCGGCTTCAACGCCCATGGTGGCGTGGGTTGCATTTCTGTCACCGCCAACGTCGCCCCGCGGCTTTGCGCCGAGTTTCAGGCGGCAACGCTGGCTGGCGACTACAAGAAGGCCCTCGGCTATCAGGACCGCCTGATGCCCTTGCACGAGGCGATCTTCCTTGAGCCGGGGCTTGCCGGAGCGAAATATGGCCTGTCGCTGTTGGGCAAGTGCAGCGAAGATGTGCGCCTGCCCCTGGTCACCCTGACCGATGGCACCAAGGCCCGCATCAAGGCTGCGATGCAGCACGCGGGGCTGATCTAAGCCCGGGGTCCTCGACGGTCCGGCGCTTGTCGGGATTTCACGACGAGCGTCGAAGACGACGAGGAGTTTTCCGATGACCGACAACCAACGCGGCAGCCTTTTCATGACCCTGTCCATGGCAGGGTTCGCCGTGGAGGACATGTTCCTCAAATCCGCCGCGCAAAGCCTGCCCGTTGGTCAGGTCTTGTTGGTCATGGGCCTCTGCGGTGCCCTGTGGTTTGCGCTCACCTCATTTCGTGCGGGCGAAACGGCCCTGCCGGGCGCGTTGTTGTCGCGAACCATGGCGGTGCGTTCGACCTTCGAAGTGGTGGGACGGCTTTTCTACGCCCTTGCCATCGCCTTGACGCCACTTTCCGTTGCCTCATCCATCCTGCAGGCAACACCCTTGGTCGTGGTCCTTGGGGCAGCTGTGCTTTTTGGTGAAACAGTCGGCGCAAGGCGCTGGATTTTGACCGGCCTCGGCTTCATCGGGGTTCTGGTGATCTTGCGGCCCGGCCTTGCAGGGTTTGACGCGCTGTCCCTTTTGGCGGTGATTGGTCTTCTTGGCTTTGCGGGTCGTGATCTTGCAACCCGCGCCGCACCCCCTGCCCTGTCAAACGCCCAGCTTGGCACGGCAGGCTTTCTGGTGCTGGCCTTTTCAGGTGCGGTGATCCTGGCCTTCACCCGAGCCCCAGATCTTCCGACCGCGCCCGAGGCCGCCAAGATCCTTGGGGCCACGGTCTTTGGTGTCCTTGGCTACAGTTTCCTGACCCGCGCCATGCGCACCGGTGAGGTTTCGGCCGTCACACCCTTTCGCTACACGCGCCTGCTGTTCGCCTTGGCCCTTGGCATGGCCGTCTTTGGCGAGCGGCCCGATGCCGCCACGCTCATTGGCGCGGCGATCATCGTGACCTGTGGTGTGCTGATCCTGACCCGCCGTTAGAGACTGGTCACCGTCGTCGTGAAGCCAGCGGGCAAAGTGGCCTCAAGCAGTTCCAGATCTGCCGAACAGTCACTGTATTGCGCCGCCAGTCCAGGCGGCAGGACAAAGGCATCACCAGCCGAAAGCGTACGGTCCGGCTCACCCTTGGCTTTCAGGGTCATCGTGCCCTCCAGAACAAAGGTGAAATGAATGTCCGTATCATGCATCGTCGCCGGCGGTGTGCCGCCATCGAACTTTGCGACCTGAATATTGGCGACGCCTTTGGTCCCTGCCGCAATACCCGTATCGCGGGCGGCAAAGCCCGGAATGCGGAAGGGTTGCCACTCTGCGTTATCCTTCACATGATGCACAAACCGCTGGCCCTGCCATTCGCGCGCCGGGTCACCCTTGCCGTTTGGCAAGGTCATATTGTGGTCGATCGTCGTGATATGCTCGGCCGGAACGCCAATTTCGATCACCTCGATATTGGGCGAGGCGTGGCAAACCCGGTGGCGGATTTCGGGCGGCTGGATCACGCAATCACCGGCCGATAGGCGCAACATCTCATTGCCCTGATCCTCGTAAAGGACGTCAACCCAACCCTTGTAGCAATAGATCAGCTGAAAGCCGACGGTATGGTAATGCACCATGTCCGGCACCGGGCCACCGTCGGGGATGCGGATATGGCTGGCAATGATCGATCCGCCAAGACGGCTGGGGATGAGATCGCGATATTGCATGCCAGCCCGACCGATGACCCAAGGTGCGGAGTCTTTAAGGCGCCGCACGCCGAACTCATGGGTGGTTTCCGGCTGCACCAAACGCGGGGTCAGCGGCACGACCTCAATCTCGGTGCCATTCGGCGCGGTCAGATGGGTTTGCCCGCCGGCAAACGTGGCAGGATCGTCGGTCAGGATGCGAATTTTGCCGGGGCTCACCTTGGCGGATTTGTCGATCCGCACCCGCAATCCATGGCCAGAAAGCGAGGCAACCGACGGATTGTCAGCGGGAAAGATGTTCTCAAGCCGCATTCCAAGCGTCTTGGTGTAGAAAGGCAAATCGTTGCGCAACTCCTGCGTTGGCAGAAGAATTTCGGCAAGAATGGCATCACTCATTTGGCGCGTCCTTTGCAAGCGGATGGGGGGGGCGATGGCCGACGAGACAACAAGGAACACGGCCTCGGCCCCTTGATCGGTCAGATAGGCATGGGGGTCAGTGGCGTCGAAATACAGGCTGTCACCGGTTTCCAGACGCAGCGGTGTGTAAGATTGCGACACCACGATCAACGGGCCTTGCAGCACATGCAGATATTCCTCACCCGCATGGGCCAACAACCCGCCAACCTGTTCCAGATCATGCACGCGGGTGCGGTTGACGAACGGGTGCATGGCCTTATGGCGCAGATCCCCGGCCATAAGTCGCGCTTCAAGTCGGGGGGTGACGAAGGCCACCCCTTCGCCCGCGCGGGTCAGACTGCGACGGCCACGAAGCGGGGGGTCTTGCCGGAAGAAATCGGCAATCTCGACGCCAAACATCTGTGCCAGCCCATAAAGATGCGGGGCCGAGACTTGGCTATGGCCTGTTTCAATACGGCTCATCGTGGCCTCTGACACGCCCGTGCCTGCAGCCACTTCGGCCAGTGAAAGCTGGCGTGACAGGCGCAGTGCGCGGATACGGGGGCCAAGATCGGAATCAGGTTTCATGATTCCAACATGCATGATTCTTGCAAAATTGCAAGACTATTGCGATTTAAGCAAATCAGCCAGTCCGGCGCGATAGTCCGGATAGCGCAGCGTCACGCCAAGCTCTGCCTTGATCCGGTCGTTACGCACCCGCTTTGACTCAGCGTAAAAGCTGCGGGCCAGCGGGGTCATCTCGGCCTCATCATAGGGAATGGCGGGCGGTTCCGGCAGGCCAAGCAGATGCGCGGCATGGCTCAACACGTCCTCCGCCGGGGCCGGATCATCGTCGCAGACATTGTAGATCGTACCGGGGTTCGGTCGGCGGATCGACGCGAGGAGTGTTTCGGCAATATCCGCGACATGGATGCGAGAAAACACCTGTCCGGGTTTGATGATCCGCCGCGCGCTGCCGTCCCGCACCTTTTCAAACGGACCACGGCCGGGTCCATAAATCCCCGCCAGCCGGAAGATATGAACCGGCAAACCGGTGGCCAACCACGCCTCTTCGGCCTGCACCCGCTGCCGGGCGCGCAAGGATTGCGGGTTGATCGGCGTTGCCTCATCTACCCAAGCGCCTTGATGATCGCCATAAACCGCCGTTGTCGACAGATACCCCACCCAACGCGGATGGGCCGCCCGCAGCGCAGCACCGGCCATACGCAGGAACGGATCGCCCTCTGCATCTGGGGCCGCAGCAGCCAAGACATGGCTTGCCCGCGCCAAGGCTGCGGAAAGATCGGCGGGCAACAGCAGGGGCTCCACCCCTGCGGCACGCAGAATATCGGCCCGCGCCGGATCACGGCAGGTGCCGATAACGGTCCAGCCCAGCGGGACAAGCCGGGCAGCAAGGGCGCTGGACGTATAGCCGTGGCCAAGGGAAAGCAACGTGGTCATGGCCGCACTATTGCGACAGCGCTGCGCGGCGGCAAGGCTTGATCGGCGGGACATCTTGCCCCAGCTTCAGCTTACGCGCACCGTCCTGTCACCAAGACTTCACTTGCGAGACTTGCCCGCTTTCGGTTTAGATGTGCGATCAAACGGAAGATAGGACAGATGCAAGACGACCCCACTCCGCTGCTGACACCAGACCAAGCCGCTTCGCAATCCTTTGACAACGCGGCGCTGGCCGTTGAACGGCTGGAGGCGCTGTACCAAGACGCCACAAGCTTTCTGGCGCGCCATTTCAGCACAGCGGTTCTGGACGGCAAACCGGCAACCCGGATCCGCGCCTTTTACCCAGAAATCCGCCTGACGGTGATCAGCCATGCCAAGGTCGACAGCCGCCTGTCCTTTGGCCATGTCGCGGGTCCCGGCACCTATTCCACAACGATCACCCGCCCCGACCTGTTTCGCGCCTATCTGACGCAGCAAATTGCGCTTTTGATGGAAAACCATGGCGTGACAGTACAGATCGGGCCGTCACAAACCCCGATCCCGGTACATTTCGCGGTCGCTGGCAACCCAAACGTCGCCGTGCCGCAGGAAGGCGTGTTGGAGTTTTCCCTGCGGGACGTCTTTGATGTGCCCGATCTTGCCACCACCAATGATGACATCGTCAACGGCACCCGCACGTTCAACGATGACGGCTCGATGCCCTTGGCACCGTTTACGGCGCAGCGGGTGGATTACTCGCTGGCGCGGTTGTCGCATTATACGGCAACCGATGCGGCGCATTTCCAGAACCATGTGCTGTTCACAAACTATCAGTTCTACGTCGACGAATTTGAATCCTATGCCCGCGCCATGCTGGCGGACAAATCGCAACGTTACGTCAGTTTTGTCGCCACCGGGAATCAAGAGATCTTCACCCCCGATGGTCCGATCGTGCCGCCATCGAAAATGCCCCAGATGCCGACCTATCACCTGAAACGCGCCGATGGGCAGGGCATCACACTGGTCAACATCGGTGTTGGCCCGTCCAATGCCAAAACCGCGACCGATCATATCGCCGTTTTGCGCCCGCATGCGTGGTTGATGGTGGGGCATTGCGCGGGTCTGCGTAACACGCAGTCGCTGGGCGATTTTTGTCTGGCCCATGCCTATTTGCGAGAAGACCATGTGCTGGACGACGATCTGCCCGTCTGGGTGCCAATCCCGGCCTTGGCAGAAATCCAGATTGCGTTGGAAGAAGCCGTCGCAGAGGTGACCCAGCTCAAAGGGTATGACCTGAAGCGCATCATGCGGACCGGCACGGTTGCCACGATCGACAATCGAAACTGGGAACTGCGCGACCAATCCGGCCCGGTTCGGCGCCTGTCACAATCGCGCGCCATCGCGCTGGATATGGAAAGCGCGACAATCGCCGCCAATGGGTTTCGGTTTCGGGTGCCTTACGGCACGCTGCTGTGCGTCAGCGATAAACCGCTGCATGGCGAGTTGAAATTACCGGGTATGGCCAGCGATTTCTACAAGACACAAGTCAGCCGACATTTGCAGATCGGAATTCGGGCGATGGAGCGCCTGCGCGAAACGCCGGTTGCGCGAATCCACAGTCGAAAGTTGCGGAGTTTTGAGGAAACCGCCTTCCTTTGACGCTTCTCCGGCAGCGAAAAACCCGGCTTAAAAAGGAAAAACCCCTTGCCTTACAGGCTTGAAACATGGGAAGCCAAGCCGTCGCCGCAAGGCAGGTTATGACCGGGCAACGAAGCCGGCCCCAATCGAAGGACTAACAAAATGACCAAACCGATGACCAAGACTCAACTCGTGGCTGCAATTGCCGAGACCATGGGCGCCGACAAGAAAACCGCTGGCGCTGCATTGGACGCGATCGCCGAAGTCGTGGCCAAGGAAGTTGCCGCAGGCGGCGCCGTGACGCTGCCGGGTCTGGGCAAGGTCGTCTGCCGTGAACGCGCAGAGCGTATGGTGCGCAACCCGGCCACCAATGAAATGGTGAAAAAGCCCGCTGACAAGCAGGTGAAATTCTCGATCGCGAAAGCGCTGAAGGACAGCGTCAACGCCTGATCGCTTGGCCGATAAAATGGCTGAAAAGGGTCGCCCTAGGCGGCCCTTTTTTTATGGAACGATCTGGGGCGGGCACTATGGATATCAAAGCCATTGCTTTGGGGCTGATCTTTGCCGTGATGTGGTCATCGGCCTTTGCGTCAGCCCGCATCATCCTGCTGGACGCCCCACCCCTATGGTCGCTAGCCCTGCGTTTTCTGATTTCTGGCGGGCTTGCCGTTCTGGTCGCCCGCTTGCTTGGTCAGGACTGGCGCCTTCCCCGCCCGCAGGCGCGGGCCGTCGTCATCTTTGGCCTATGCCAAAACGCGCTTTATCTTGGCCTGTTTTTCATTGCGCTTCAGCGGATCGAAGCCTCGCTCGCCTCAATCATCGCCTCCTCTATGCCGCTAATCGTAGCGGGCTTGGGCCGGGTTTTACGCGGAGAGCGGTTGTCGCCTTTGGGCCTTGCCGGGATGTTTGCGGGATTTACCGGGGTCGCCCTGATCATGGGCAGCCGGATCGAGGCTGGGGCAGATCCGTTATCCGTCGCGCTATGCGTGATCGGGGCAACAGCGCTTGCGGTTGCGACCCTGACGGTGCGCGGCGCAAGTGCCGGGGGCAACCTGTTGATGGTGGTCGGGCTGCAAATGCTGGTCGGTTCGGTCGCGCTGACGCTGGTGGCCATGGCGATGGAGCCGCTGCATGTCACCTTGACCGCAAGGCTTGCAGTGGCTTTCGCCTATCAGATCGTTGTGCCGGGACTGACCGCCACATTGATCTGGTTCTCGCTGGTTGGGCGGATCGGCGCGGTAAAGGCCTCGGCCTTTCACTTTCTGAATCCGTTCTTTGGCGTTTTGATTGCCTCGATGCTGCTGGGCGAAAAGATCAGCCTTTTGGACATGGTGGGCGTTGCCGTAGCGACTGCTGGAATTCTGGCGGTGCAGATGGCCCGGATGGGCCGCGCTGCGACTTAACGCTGCTCCTCTCGCAGCTTTTCCAACAGACTCTTTTCTTCCTGTATGGGCTGCTGCCCGCCACCGCGTAGCGCCTCGTCCAGATTTTGGAAAATGCCGTTTTGGCCTGAGCCCGGAGCAACACCCAATCCGGCATCCGGCCCATAGCCTTGCACCGGGGGCTGACGCGGTGTGGGCACAATCATTGGCAATTCCGTGACTGGCAGCCCGTCATGCACCCGCGTCATCACCTCGTGCCAGATTTCAGCCGGCAGCCCGCCACCCGTGACACCCTTCAACGGTGTGTTGTCATCATAGCCCATCCAAACGCCTGCGACATAATCCGCCGTAAAGCCGACGAACCACGCATCGCGGCCAGCTGTGGTGGTGCCGGTCTTTCCCGCCGCAGGCCGATCCGCCAGCCGCGCCCGCGTGCCGGTGCCGGAATTGACCACCTGCGCCATCATGTAGACCAACTGTTGGGCGGCTTGCTCGGATATCACCCGTTCGCCAATACCGGTTTCGGTGAACATGTTCAGCTCTTCGTTGCCCGGCACTTCCAGAATACGAATGCCATAAGGCTGCACCGACGAGCCGCCATTCAGGATGCCCGCATAGGCCCCCGTCATATCAATCAGCGTCGCCTCGCTGGCGCCCAGCGCCAAGGCCGGACCGGCAGCCATATCTGATCCAATGCCAAAGTCGGCAGCAATTTTGCGAACATTCTCGCGCCCGGCAGCCTCAGACACGCGAACTGCCGGAATGTTGCGACTTTCCTCAAGGGCTTGCGTCAGCGTGATAAGTCCTTTGAACTCATCGTCATAGTTCTTTGGAGTCCACGGTCCAGAGCCGGGAATGTTTATGGTCAGCGGCGTATCCTCGACGAAATCCATCGGCGACCAGCCCTGATCCAAAGCCGCGGCATAGACAAAGGGTTTGAAGGCGGAGCCGGTCTGCCGCAACGCTTGTGTCGCGCGGTTGAAACTGCCCGCGGCTTCCGTCTTGCGCCCGCCGACCATGGCGCGCACGGCGCCATCCGCGCTCATCACCACAATGGCGGCTTGGGCGTTGGACCCGTCCTTGATCTTGTTTTCAAAGACCGCCGCCAGCCCCTCCTCGGCCTTCTTTTGCAAATCGGTGTCCAACGTCGTGCGGATCACCACATCTTCCATCGTCTCCTTCGTCAGGAAAGAAGGCGCGGATTCCATCACCCAATCGGCAAAGAAACCGCCGGATTTGGTCTGGGCCGCCTGCGACAACTGCGCAGGATGCGCCCGCGCCTCGTCAGCCTCGGCTGTGGTCAGATAACCCTGTTCCTCCATCAGCCCGACGATGATGTTCGCCCGATCTTGTGCGCGCTGCAGATTGGTGGTCGGCGCATATTTTGACGGCGCCTTCAAAAGCCCCGCCAACATCGCGGCCTGAGCCGGGCTGACATCATGGGCAGAAATGCCGAAATAACGTTGCGCGGCCGCCTCGAACCCCCGCGCCCCTGCGCCCAGATAGGCGCGGTTGAAATAGATCGTCAGGATCTCTTCCTTGGAGTATTTCACCTCCATCGCCACGGCGAAGGGAAGTTCTTTCAGCTTGCGCATCACCCCGCCGGACCGGCAATCTTCTTCGTAATCGGCCTCTGATTTCCATTTGGCCTGATCGTAGACCACGCCAAGACACAAAAGCTTGGCCACCTGCTGGGTGATGGTCGACCCCCCGTTTCCAGACAGCGGCCCACGACCTTCGGACAGGTTGATGCGCACGGCGCTGGCAATGCCGCGCGGGCTTACGCCGTAATGCCAGTAAAACCGCTTGTCCTCGGTCGCCACCACCGCATCATGCAGATAGGGCGATACGTTTTCGGCAGTGCTCTGCCCCCCAAAGGTTTCGCCGCGCCACGCGAAAACCCGGTCATTGCGATCCAAAAGCGTGACTGAACCGCGCGCACGCCCGTCCAGAAGATCGGTCACGGGGGGAAGCTGGGCGTAGAAGTAGAACACAATCCCGCCAAAGATCAGCGCGGTGACAACGGTGATCCGCCAAACGATGCCAAAGAACAAGCGCCACAAGAAGCCGAAAAAGCGGGCGATCAACCCAGCCTGCGGCTTTTTCGTGGTTTTGCGCGGCTTGCGGGGCGGCGGCGGTGCAGCGGCCTTGCGCGTGGTTTTCGGCGCACCATAGCGCCGGTCCGCCACCATCGGGCGTTGCCCATTACCTTTTACTGCCATGCCTCTGCCCGATCCGTCTTTGCGTGATCTTGTTGTGCGTCACCTTAACGACTTTGGCACGGATTGCGAAGGGTCGTGGGCGATGATTCGCCTACGCTGGTCGCTCAATTTTCAGGCACTGCCGCAAATTTATGCAGCAGTTGGCATGAAATCGGCGCTGCAGCCACCCTCTGCCCCGCCTCAAACTTGTGCTGCACCTGCGAAGGCCGCCTGATTTCCCGGTGCGGTCCGCCTATGGGCCCTAAGATGAAAAGGGGTGCGACATGAAGATGATCATTGCCGCCATCAAGCCTTACAAGCTGGACGAGGTGCGCGAAGCGCTGACCGCGATCGGCGTTCGGGGAATGATGGTTACCGAAATCAAAGGGTTTGGCACACAGTCGGGCCATACCGAGATTTATCGCGGCGCCGAATATGCCGTGAATTTCGTGCCGAAGATGCGGCTTGAAATCGTGGTGGCCGACGGCATGGCCGAAACCGTGGTCGACACGATCACCAAAACCGCCCGGACCGGGAAGATCGGTGACGGCAAGATTTTTGTCATGGATGTCGAGAAAGCCCTGCGCGTGCGCACCGGCGACATCGACGACGACGCGCTTTAAGGGGGGACGCGAGATGAAGAAACTGATGCTTTCCACAGCCTCATTGCTTGCCGCGCTGCCCGCACTGGCACAAGAGGTCGCCACCGAAGCCGCCGCCCCCGTCATGGACAAGGGCGATGTGAGCTGGATGATGATTTCATCCGTGTTGGTGCTTTTCATGACCCTGCCGGGTCTGGCGCTGTTCTATGGCGGTTTGGTGCGCAGCAAGAACATGCTGTCGATCCTGATGCAAACCACGATCATCGCGTGCCTGATGATGGTCGTCTGGGTGGTTTATGGCTATTCCGTCACCTTCGGCGGGTCCACCAGCGCGATCTGGGGCGGCACAGCCAAGCTGTTCCTTGCCGGGGTCACGGCGGACAGCATGTCGGCGACCTTCAGCGCGGGCTATGTCATCCCGGAATATCTGTTCATCGTGTTCCAGATGACCTTTGCGGCCATCACCCCCGCCCTCATCATCGGCGCCTTTGCCGAGCGGGTAAAATTCAGCGCAGTTCTGGTGTTCTCGCTGCTGTGGGTGACGTTCTCTTACTTCCCGATCGCACATATGGTCTGGGACGTCTCGGGCTACCTGTTTGCCAAGGGCGCGATCGACTTTGCCGGCGGCACCGTGGTGCATATCAACGCCGGGATCGCGGCGCTGGTCGGCTGTATCGTGATCGGCAAGCGTGTGGGCTATGGCCGCGAAAACATGGCGCCGCATTCGATGGTAATGACCATGATCGGCGCCTCCATGCTGTGGGTCGGCTGGTTTGGTTTCAACGTTGGCTCTAACCTTGAGGCCAATGGCGGCGCGACGCTGGCAATGATGAACACCTTTATCGCGACGGCGGCAGCAACTCTGGTCTGGTCGCTGCTGGAAGGCATCCAGCGCGGCAAGGCATCGATGCTGGGTGCAGCGTCGGGCATGGTGGCGGGTCTGGTCGCCATCACCCCGGCTTGTGGCACAGTCGGCCCGATGGGCGGCATTGCCCTTGGCGCGATTGCGGCGGCGGTCTGCTATTTCTTCGTCACCGTGGTGAAGAACAAGCTGAAATATGACGACAGCCTTGATGTCTTTGGCATCCACGGCGTTGGCGGGATCATCGGCGCAGTTCTGACGGGTGTGTTCTCGGCCGGTTGGCTGGGCGGCATCAAGGGCGATGATTATGACATCGCGGCGCAAGTCTGGATCCAGATCGAAGCCGTGGCGATCACGCTGGTGTGGTCGGGTGTGGTGTCGTTCATCCTTTACAAGCTGGTCGACGCAGTGATTGGCCTGCGTGTGGA
>CALBSG010000089.1 GCA_937927675.1 uncultured Paracoccaceae bacterium
CCGAGCCCTGCAAACCGGCAAACCATTGCGCTACCTGTCAGAAGAGATCGCCGAAAAGACAGCGCAGGAATGGGAGGCCTATCCCAACGCGGCCGATCATTTCCTGAACGAAATCCGCGCGATGTTGGATGAGGACGGATCGTCCTACGCCACCTGATGTGACCTAGGCTTCGCCCCGTCAGACCATGAAAGGCGCGGCCTTCATCGTATCCGGCACCGCCACGCCCATCCGGGTCAGGATCGACGGCGCCAGCGCCAACTGGTCCAACACCACATCGCGGGCCGGCATTTCGGCATCGCCAAAGTAATAGAACGCGAAGTCTTGCTGCAAGTCACCCGCACCACCGTGATGGCCGCGCGCATCTTGGCCATGGTCGGCGGTCACGATCACCTCATATCCGCTGTCGCGCCATCGCTGCACAAACGGCGCCAGCATCGCATCCATCACATAGCACGCGTTATCCATCTCTTCGCAGTCGTGGTAAAACCGATGCCCCATGCTGTCCAACGTGCAGGTATGCAGCATGCCATAGTCAATGCCCTTCACCTCTGCCAAACGGGTCAGGGTGGCGAACAGATCAACGTCCGACGGCGTCATCTGGTTGATGTTGCCATAACCGGTCATGGTGTGAAACCGGCCATGGCTGATCGGCCCTTCCGGTTCATCATATTCGATATCGCGCACCAGATCGAAGGTGCTGCGGTTGAACAGTTCCGACCAGAAACTATGCGCCACCGCCCCGGTCTTGCGGCCAGCTTTGCTGAGTTCGGAAAACACGTCCGGCTGTTGCAACCGATACACCGCCTCGTTGCCCCAAACCCTGTGCACCTGCGGCGGCACGCCGGTATGGATCGAGGCATAGCAGGACGCCGAAGTTGACGGCAGCGTCGCCCGCATCCGCCACACCCGCGCATCGCCATTGGCAACCCAGCCTTCCAGATTGCCAAACAGCCGCCGCCAATTTCGATACGGCACACCGTCGATGATGATCAAAAGCAGTTTACGCATTGATGACTCCGGTCCCGTTGAAAGCGCGCTGCCTCCGGCGGGGATATTTATGCCAAGATGAAGCTGTCAGTTCCCCGCACTTTCCATCTTGCGGCGGTCCAGCACCTGCTCCAGCCAGCCCAATTGCATTTCCGGCACCGAGGACAGCAGAAGATCGGTGTAAT
>CALBSG010000090.1 GCA_937927675.1 uncultured Paracoccaceae bacterium
AACCCGGCTCGAACCGGCATCCCAGACCGGCGCAAGGCCCGCAAGATGCAGCGCCATGGCAAATTCTTCGCCCGCCGTGCGCATGGTGGCGCTGCCCCAAAGATCCACCACCAAGCCCTGCGGCCAGTCGCCCTGATCTTGCAGGGCTTTGCGCAGCAATTCCTCGGCCAGCTTCACGCCTTGGGTATGGGCGGCCCGGCTTGGCACCGCGCGGGGGTCAACTGCGTAAAGGTTCCGCCCCGTCGGCAGCACATCAGCCCGCCCACGCGCCGGGCTGCCCGACGGCCCCGCCGCGACGCGCTTGCCGTCCAGTGCGGCCAGCAGCCCCGCGCGCTCTTCGGCCCCGCAGGCGCCGCTGCCAAAGACATGCAGCCCTTCGCCGTATTGGCTTTCCTTGATATCACACACGAAACGGTCAATCCGGGTGATTGCCTCGGCGGCACTGGCGCCGGGTGGCAGGCCAAGATCCTCCTCGACGCCAGCACTTTGCGCCTCGGTGCGGATCGCCGCGATCAGCCGGTCACGCCGGGCCGGGTCCAGCCCGTCGGCGGTGGAATATTCGTCCAACAGCCGCTCCAGCCGGTGCAACCCTTCGGGCAGGGCTGCGGCGCGCAAGGGCGGTGGCAAATGGCCCAGCGTCAGCGCCCCGATGCGCCGTTTGGCCTGGGCCGCCTCACCGGGGTCATTGACGATAAAGGGATAGATCACCGGCAGATCGCGGGCCAAAGCCTCGGGCCAGCATGTGCCAGACAGGGCAACGGATTTGCCCGGCAGCCATTCCAAGGTGCCATGCGCGCCCATATGCACCAGCGCCTGAAGCCCAAGCGCCTGCAACATCAGGTAAAACGCCACATAGCCATGGCGCGGCACGCGGGCGAGATCGTGATACTCCCCGTCGCGGGCGACAACCTCGCCGCGTTCGGGCTGCAACGCGACCAGAACGTTGCCACACCACAGGGCGACAAATCGGAACATATCGCCGTCGCAGGCGGGATCGGCCTCGGGCGCGCCCCAAGCCGCATGCAGATCTTGGCGCAGTTTTTCGGGCAAACCACCAAGGGCCGCGCGATAGGCCGTCACAGGCCAGACCAGCTTTTCCACGCCCAGCGCCGAGGCAAGCGACGCATGCTCTGCAAGGTAGCCCGCCGCTGCCAGATCGCCCAAAAGCGCCTCGGTCGAGGCCAACGCATCAAGACCGACGGCATGGGCCATCTGCCAGTCGCGCCCCGGGTAGGTGGACAAAACGACCGCCAGCCGCCGCGCCTCACGCGGCGTGTCAGCCAGCCGCAGCCAGCCTTTCACCCGCGCGACAACCGCCACCACATGGGCCGGATCAGCCCGATGGGCAAAGCGCGAAAATTGCAGCGCCTCGTCCCGCATGCCGGGGGATTTGAACGACACAAGCCCCGTAAAGAGCCGCCCATCCACCTCGGGCAGTACGACATGCATCGCCAGATCCGCAGGCGACAACCCCCGATCGGATGAGGCCCAATCGCGGCGCCGGGCGGTCGAAAGCGCCACCTGAAAGACCGGGCATTCAGCGGTATCAAAGGGGGTTGCCCCATCCTCGCCCCGCGCCGAAAAGGCAGTGGCATTGACGACGGCAAGGGGCGGGGTGGCAGCCAAATGAGGCTGCAGCCAATCGGCAAAACCGGGCGCTTTCAAGGAGGCCGCAAAGACACCGCAGGCGGCGATGCCCTCGGCGCGGAACGCGCGGATCAAGGCGTCAACCGGGTCGGTATCGGCAGCCGTCAGATAGCTGCGGTAAAAGCTGACCAGAACATGCGGCCCCGCGGGTGGGGCCGCGATCACCCCCAGATCAGGATCGTAAAACCCCATGTCAGGCAGGCGCTTGTCGCCCGGCACCGGCCCGGCATAAAGCCCCGCCGCCAGCGCAAGCTGCGCCAAAGCGGCCTGCGCCGCCACCGCGCCGCCGGTATCACAAAGCGCCTGCAACCGCCGCAGGGTTGAAACGGGCAGCGTTGACACCGCATCCAGCCCCGGATCAGGCCGCCCATCGGCGGGTAGAACCGCCAGCGCAATACCCTTACGCCGCGCCAGATCCTGAATTGAGGCAATGCCATAGGGCCAATAGGCCTCGCCGCCGATCAGGCGGATCAGGATGGCCTTTGCCCCGCAAAGCGTCCGCTCGACATAGGTATCGACCGAAATCGGATGTTTCAGCGCCACAATGTTTTGCAGCCGAAGCGAGGGCAATTTTCCCGCACTCCGATGCCAGCCCGCCGCGAAAGCCCCAAGATCACTGTCCGAAAGGGACAAGACCACCAAATCACCCGGATCCTGCGCGGGATCATAGGGCGCCTCGGCGGCCTCTAGGCCTTGGGTTTCGCGAAAGACAACGTGCATGGGGTCGTCTTATGCCCCCAGAACCGCGCGAATTGCGGCTTCGTCGATGTCGTGATGCTCGGCAATCACGACCAGTTGCGACTGCCGGGGTGATGCCCCCCAAGGACGGTCAAACTGATGGCGCACCCGCTCGCCCACGGCCTGCACCAAAAGGCGCATCGGCTTGCCCTGAACCGCAATATAGCCTTTGACGCGCAGGATATGCTGCTCACGCGCAAGGCGCTGGATGCGGGTGACAAGATCCTCGACGTCGCCCACCTCGGGCAGGTCGATCACAACGCTTTCAAAATCGTCATGCTCGTGGTCGTCATGGCCATCATGGTGGCTGGGACGCGCGGCAAGATCATCTTCGGCAGCGGCGTTCAGGCCCAGAATGACGCGCGGATCAATGGTGCCATCGGTGACAGGCAGGATCGGCAGCTTGCGCGACAATTCGGCCTCGATCACCGAACGGGCAGCGGCCAGACCGGCATCGCCCGCAAGATCGGCCTTGGTCAAAAGGATGATATCGGCGCAAGCAATCTGGTCTTCGAACACCTCGGACAGGGGCGTCTCATGGTCCAGACTGTCATCCGCAGCACGCTGTGCATCAACCGCCGCCACATCGGGGGCGAAACGGCCCGCGGCCACGGCCTCGGCATCCGCCAGTGCAATCACTCCGTCGACCGTGATGCGCGACCGGATGGCGGGCCAGTCAAAGGCCTTGAGCAAGGGCTTCGGCAGCGCCAGACCCGAGGTTTCGATCAGGATGTGATCGGGGCGTTCCGGCATTGCCATCAGCGCCTCGATCGTTGGGATGAAATCGTCGGCCACCGTGCAGCAGATGCAACCATTGGCCAGCTCGACGATGTTCTCCACCGGGCAATTGGCATCAGCGCAGGATTTCAGGATATCGCCATCGACGCCCACCGTGCCGAACTCATTGACCAAAATGGCCAACCGCTTGCCTTGCGGGTTCTGCATCAGGTGCCGGATGAGCGTGGTTTTCCCCGCGCCCAGAAAGCCGGTGATGACGGTCACGGGGATCTTGGTCAGATCGGTCATTCAAATCTCCATCGGGGGAATTCGGGCAAGACTTTGCTTGCGGAAGATCACAGGGCGGTCGCGCCATGGCACAAGACCATCGGCGGTCGCAGCATATAGCCCGGCCCCGCGCAGAATTTCAGGGGCGTCAGCCTCGGTCATTCGCCCATAGACGTAAGACCAACTGCCGGGCTTGGACAAGGCAACGGAACAGCCATGGTCACAAGCCGACAAACATTCCGCGGCGCGGATGGTGACACCTTCGGGCGCGCCTGCGGTCACTAGGCTGTCATGCAGACGCTTGCCGGGGCAAACCTCCCCCTCGGGCACCGGTTGACCGGCGCGGCAGGTGGTGCAGACATGCAAAACGGTGGCCATGGCCCCTCCAGATGATACGCAGGGGAATGGCCGACGGCTTGGGCAGATTGGACCCAATATCCGAAGGTCACGGAACACCCCGTCCGCACGTTTCAGTTCCGGCTCTGGCAGGTCTCCCGGCTTGCGGATATCGGGGCAACGGGCGAAGCCCGACCCCGGCGCTCTGCCCGCCTTCCCGAACCTTGCGGCCAGTGGCATTGAGCAGACCTTTCCGGTCACGGTCGCGGGGGCGGCTGCACTTCGGAGCCACGACGAAACACGTCGCAATTCCGGTCGCATTCCCTCTTGGCCTGCCCTAAGACAGACACCAGCGCCTATGCCCCTCTCCTGTGGCACAAAGCAGGCGCTGTCAAGGAGAAGGAAACGCCCCGATGGTCACAACAAACGACACGGCCCCAGAGTCGCCGGACGTGACGCCGCTCGGCACCCCCGAGGAGGATCTCGCCCGCCACGCCGCCAAGATGGCCAAGAAGAAAGCGGCGCGCGACAAGATCATGGCTGGCAAGTCGGGCGAAAAGGGGCTGATCATCGTCCATACCGGCGCGGGCAAGGGCAAATCCTCCTCCGGCTTCGGCATGATCCTGCGCTGCATCGCGCATGAAATGCCCTGCGCCGTGGTGCAATTCATCAAAGGCGCTTGGGACACCGGCGAACGCCGCCTGATCGAGGGGCATTTCGGCGACCTGTGCCAGTTCCACGCCATGGGCGAAGGCTTCACCTGGGAAACCCAGGACAAGACCCGCGACATCGCCGCCGCCCGCGCGGGCTGGGAAAAGGCCAAAGAGCTGATCCGCGACCCGTCCATCCGCTTTGTCCTTCTGGATGAGATCAACATCGCGCTGCGCTATGACTATCTGGATATCGACGAGGTGCTGACCTTCCTGCACGAGGAAAAACCGCCGTTGACCCATGTCTGCCTGACCGGCCGCAACGCCAAAGAGGCACTGATCGAGGCGGCGGATCTCGCCACCGAGATGACCCTTTTGAAACATCCCTTCCGTTCGGGCATCAAGGGGCAGCCGGGGGTGGAGTTCTGATGCGGCAAAGCGGCGGCACCCGTCGAAGCCTCCGGCGGGGATATTTCCCCCAAGATAAAGGCAAGGGTTTCTTAACCTTTTCCTGTCAGCCTGATTCCACGGTACAGGGAGGGATCCCGATGACCGTCCAAGGTAAAGGCGCCGCGTCTCCCCCGTGCGAACGGCCCGAGGCGCGGCTGCCGACCTTGCGTATTGCCTTTATCTTGGCGACAAATATCCCCGCCGGAGGCTCCTGCCCTATCCACCGATCCGAGGGGTGGTCATGAAGGCGCTGATGATCCAAGGCTGTGGGTCGAACGTTGGCAAGTCGATGCTAGTGGCGGGGCTTTGTAGAGCCGCGCGGCGGCGGGGGTTGTCGGTGGCACCGTTCAAGCCACAAAACATGTCGAACAATGCCGCCGTCACCGCCGATGGCGGTGAGATCGGGCGGGCGCAGGCCTTGCAGGCTTTGGCGTGCGGGTTGGAGCCGATGACCGACATGAACCCGGTGCTTTTGAAGCCGGAATCTGACACCGGCGCGCAAGTCATCGTACAGGGCAAGCGGCTGACCACGGCGCGCGCGCGGGATTATGCGGCCTTGAAGCCGCAGTTGATGGGTGCCGTGCTGGAGAGTTTTCAGCGGCTGAAGGCGGCCCATGATCTGGTGATCGTGGAAGGGGCAGGCAGTCCGGCCGAGGTCAACCTGCGCGCCGGCGACATTGCCAATATGGGGTTTGCCCGGGCTGCGGATGTGCCGGTCGTGCTGGCCGGTGACATTGACCGCGGCGGGGTGATTGCGCAGGTCGTCGGGACCAAGGCGGTGATTGATCCGGACGACGCCGCCATGGTGGCGGGTTTCCTCGTCAACAAATTTCGCGGCGACCCTCGGTTGTTTGACGACGGCTATCGGCTGATCGAGACCCATACCGGCTGGCGCGGCTTTGGTGTGTTGCCGTGGTTCCCGCAGGCACATCTTTTGCCGGCCGAGGATGCCTTGGACATCGCCTCAGGCCCGCGCGGCAATGGCATTACCATCGCCTGCCTGACCTTTTCGCGCATCGCCAATTTTGATGATCTGGATCCCTTGAAGGCCGAGCCGGGCGTCAATCTTGTGATGGTGCGCGCGGGCGAGCCCATTCCGGGCGATGCTCGGCTGGTCATTCTGCCGGGATCGAAATCGACCCGCGGCGATCTGGCGTTTCTGCGCGCCCAAGGCTGGGACATTGACCTTGCCGCCCATTTGCGGCGCGGTGGACATGTCTTGGGCATTTGCGGTGGGTATCAGATGCTTGGGCAGCGCGTCTCGGACCCGGAGGGGATTGAAGGCCCGGCCGGAGAGACCGCGGGGCTTGGGCATCTTGACATCGAAACCGTGATGACACCGGACAAGCGGCTTTCGCGGGTGCGGGCGACCCATGTTGCCAGCGGTCTGCCGGTTGAGGGCTATGAGATCCACATCGGCCGCAGCCAAGGTGCCGATTGCGCGCGTCCCTTTGCCATGGTGGACGGCAGGCCCGAGGGCGCGATCCGTGCCGATGGCCGGGTGGTGGGCAGCTATTTGCACGGGCTTTTCCACATGGACGGCTTCCGCGCGGCCTATCTGGCGGGCCTTGGAATTCAGGCCGACCCGCGCCAGCATGCGGCCGGGATCGAGGCGGTTCTGGACGCGCTTGCCGATCATCTGGAGGCACATCTTGATGTGCCGGGATTGCTGGAGCTGGCGCGTTAGACGTTTGGTGTAAGAGCAGCTTCCAGCCGCTGCCATTCCGGCTCTGGCCCCGGCAGGCCCAGCCGCAACAGCGTTTCCGACCACGGGAAAATCCGGCTCCAGATCTGGTGCCGGGCAAGCTTGTCTTGCGCGGTCTTGGCCGAACCGGTGTCGTAGAGCCGGAACAGATCCGATCCACCGACAAGCTGCCAGCCCGCGCGCTGCGCCAGCGCGTCGGCGCGGGCGGCGTCGGCGGCCAGTTGGGCGCGCATCGCCGCAGCCCAAGCCGCATCGGCCAGCGCGTGGGTGCCAATTTCAATGGCGGGGCCAGAAACAGGCCAAGGCCCGCTCATCCGCGACAGGGCGGCAATGTCACCCTCGGTGCCGAAAGCAAAGCCCAAGCGCACCCCGGCCAGCCCGTAGAACTTGCCGAAGGAGCGCAGCACCAAAAGCCCTGCGCGCCCGGCATGGGGTAAAAGCGACAGATCGGGCGTCACATCGCCAAAGCTTTCATCAACCACCAAGAGGCCAACGCGACCGACCAGCGCCAAAAGCGTGTCGGGGGCAAAGTGCCGGCCATCCGGGTTGTTGGGGTTGACGATGATCGCAAGATCGGCCCCGACCAAATCGGCCAGATCGGTGACGGCGCTGACCTGCCAGCCCTCGGCACTCAGACAGGCGGCGTGTTCGTTATAGGTCGGGCCAAGCACCGCCGCGCGGCCCTTGGGGCGCAGACGCGGCACCAGTTGGATCGCGGCCTGCGCGCCGCCCAGCGCAACACCTGCGACCCCGGCGGCAGCGCCCCAACTGACCGCGGCCTGTGCAACCAAAGCCGTTTGGGCCGCCTTGGTCGGCAGGTTACGCCATGCCGCGGCAGAAAGCGCCGGCACGGGCCAAGGGCGACGGTTGATGCCTGTGGACAGGTCGATCCAATCGCCCGCCCCGTAACACGCCATTGCCTGATCGAGATTGCCACCGTGATCGCGCATGCGCCCCCCCCCCTGAATTTCCCGCCCCAGATTTACCCGCCGCAGGTAGACAGCCTGTGAACCCCGCGCAAGCCCGCTTCGCGCAGGGCTGCCACGCCATGCGCTGGAACCTGCCCCGGCGCAAAGATCAGGGCGCGGGCTGCACCGGAATGTGAGATCGCCCAGCCAAGCGCGCCAAGATCCCGCGCCAACGCCTCGGTCGGATCGCTCACAGGGCCGCGCCGGGCAATGCAGGCCCGCGCGCTTTCGCTGGCAAGCGCAGCACGGCGCGCCAGATCGCTGCCGGACCGCCACGCGGTGACCAGCTCGGAGATATCGTCGTAATCCTGATCGCCGGCGCGGGTCGGGCGTGCTGGCCCCCAGAACCCGGCGAGCAGCTGCGCGCGCGGTTGCGGTGGCAAAAGCCCGCCCAGCAGCTGGCCTTCACGCGGCGCCCAAAGACGCTGTGCAGGCGCCGCGAACATCAGGGGGTCGCTTGCCCCTTCGGCAGCGATGCAGGCGCGCGCCAAGACCTCGGGCCTGTATCCCGCGCCCGCCACCGCCAAAAGTCCGGCCGTGGACATGCCGGTGCCCATCCCCGGCGGATAGGGCAGGCGCAGCAGGACGCGCCCCTGTGGCCTGCCGCCAAGTTCCCGACCAAAGCGGGCCAAAACAGCGGGCGACAGCGCGCCATAGCCCATGGCATGGCTGAATAGCCCTCGTGCGGGGCGGCGCCATGCGACAAGGGCAACCCCTTGCGGCACCAGTGTCACCAGCGCCAAGGGACCGTCCGGCCCCAACCTGCCCTGCAACCATTCTCCGAAATGGCAGGGCAAGGAGATCGGGCCTTCAGCCTGCATGCTGCCCCGTCGCATACTGGCCCCAACCATCGTGATAGATCAGATCGTCCAACGGCAGCCGCCGCGCCCAGCCTTTGGCCTGCAATTCAGGTTCTGAATACAGCTCATCGACATGGCCAAGGCAAAGCCATGCAACCGGGCTGACATGCTCTGGCAGACCCAGAATATCGCGCAGGTCTTCGCGGTGAAAAATGCTGACCCAGCCAACGCCAATACCTTCGGCCCGTGCCGCCAGCCAAAGGTTCTGCACGGCGCAGACGGTCGAGAACATATCCATCTCGGGCTGGTGCGTGCGGCCCAAGACCACCGGCCCGCCGCGCGTATGATCACAGGTGATGCACAGGTTGACCGGCGCTTGGCAAATGCCCTCCAGCTTCAGCGCGGAATAGAGCGGGCGTTGGGCGCCGGGAAACATCGCGCAGGCCTCGGCATTGGCGCGGGCAAAGGCGGCTTGGGCCTTGGCTTTCACCTGATCTGATCGAATGACGATGAAATTCCACGGCTGCGACAGGCCAACCGACGGCGCGTGATGGGCCGCGGTCAACAGGCGGCGCAGGGTGTCTTCGTCGATCGGGCGGGAGGTGAATTGGCTGCGCACATCACGGCGCGACTGGATGGCGCGGTAGACCGCCTCCCGCTCGGCGGGCGCAAAAGGCCCGGCGGGCAGGAGAGAGCTTTCGGCACTTAGGACGTCAGACATGGTATTCCCCTTGGCGAAAAACGGAACCGCCGCCGGCCTTCGGCAGCCCCGGTTTCGTCTGGCCGGTCTTCTGACTTGGCTTCGCAAGGGGCCACGCCTTCCCAAGCCTTGCGGCCAGTGGCATCTGCGACCCCCTCCACCTTACAGCGTTGGGCACGTTGTGGAGTTGCACCACATTCCCGATTCTCCGCGCTTGCGCGCGGCACCAGACAAAGGCCCGATACCCCAAGGCCGTGCGGCGGGCAACGGGTTTGCCTCGCGCGGCAGCGGTCATTTGACGGCGCGAAGCGCCGATGGCATGTCGGGAAACAGCAGGCCCAGCAGGGCCTCGGTCGTGCGGGGCATGGGGCCTGCCACGGGGCACAGCCCGCGTGCGCGCGCCGTCAACCACAGATCGACCAGCATCGGCGGGCGCAAGCCCGCGCGGGCCAAGAGATCGGCATCGGTCAACAGGGCCTCGGCCGCGCCCTGCGCCAAAACCGTACCGCCTTGAAACAGCGCCACATCATCGGCCAAGGTCTGCGCCAATTCGATGTCATGGGTGGAAAACACCAGCGTCATGCCGCGCTGGCCCAACTGCCGCAAAACGGCGATCAGCTGATCTGCCCCTTCGCGGTCAAGCCCCGCGGTGGGTTCGTCCAGTAAAAGGATCTCGGGCTCCATCGCCACGGCCCCCGCAATCGCCACCCGCTTTTTCTGCCCGCCCGACAGCATATGCGGAGGGCGCCCCGCCAGATCGGCGATCCCCAAAGCCTCAAGCGCGGACTGCACCCGGGCGCGCACCACCGCCTCGCCCAAGCCTTGATTGAGCGGACCAAACGACACATCCTCGGCCACGGTCGCGGCAAAGATCTGATCGTCGGCGTCTTGCAACACCAAGGCCACGCGACTGCGCCATTGGATCAGGCCACGGCGGGAATACGCGCCGGGCTGATCGCCCAGAAAAACCGCCCCTTTTTGCGGGCGCAGCGAGCCGTTCAGATGCAAAAGCAGGGTGGATTTGCCCGCCCCATTTGGTCCCAGAATAGCCAGTTTGCGCCCTGCCTCTACCTGCAAGGACAGGTTGCACAGCGCCGGAACCTCGCCGGGGTAGGCATAGTGCAGATCGTTGGCCGACAGGACTGCGGTCACCACATCACCACCATTGC
Organism: uncultured Paracoccaceae bacterium; assembly: GCA_937927675.1. GTDB lineage: Bacteria > Pseudomonadota > Alphaproteobacteria > Rhodobacterales > Rhodobacteraceae > Tabrizicola_A. The sequence continues at coordinate 10,169 of CALBSG010000090.1, forward strand.
CACGGCAGCCAACAGCACCGCCGCCTGCACCGTCAGAACCAGCGCCAACATGCGTCCACAGGCCGGAACATGGGGTGACAAGACCCGCATCTCGCCCTGCCAGCCGCGCGCGGCCAGCCCGGTTTCCATCCGCCGCGCCCGCGCCAAGGCGCGCGGCAACAGATTGGCAATCACCCGCGCGGTCGAGCGCAGCCAACGCCGACGGCTGGAATGGCCAAGCCGCGCCCGTTGCGCCGCCGTCATCGCCGCCGCCTCATCCGCGATCAGAAAGACAAACCGATAGGTCAAAAGCGCCAGTTCCACCAACTCAGCCGGGACCGCCAAACGCCGCAGCCCGCCGAAAAGATCCGCCATCGGCGTGGTCATGACCAGAAACATCAAACAGAAGGTCGCGGCCATCGCCCGCGCCACCAGTTCAGCCGCCTGTGTCAACCCACCCGGCGCCCAAGCAAGCCCCCCTGCCCCGACTTCGACCACCAGCATCAAGGCCCCGGTGGCCAGAAACCCCAAAGGCAGCGCGGCCGTGGCGAGCCAAAGGCGCAGGGGCACCCGCGCGCCCAGAAAGGTAAAGGCCAGAATCGCAAGACTGACCAGCACCGCCCCCGGCCAAGGCGGCAAGACCAAGGCCAGCGTCAGAAAGCCAAAGCCGATCAACGCCTTTTCTGCCAAGGCCCGGTGCCGCCAGTGATTCAGACTGGCCGCGCGATCAAGGGTTCCAACCGACATATCAGGCCCGCGGCGGCAAAGCGCCGTCCTTTGTGGTGTCGCGGTCCCCGTCGGGGCGCCGGCGGCCATGCGCCCGGCCAATCGCATATCCCAAGACCAAAGCGCCAAGGGCCGCCTGCAAGGAAAACAGCATGCTGGCGACTTCACCGCTTGGCGGTTCCCAGATCGGGCTGAACCATGGAGAAAACCCTTCGGTCCCTTGGACGATCGCCGCCGCCTCGTTGTCGGCCCCCCCGAATTCGCCGCCCATCAGCAGGGGAATGACGGCGATCAGCACAACCACCACAAGCATCCAAACGGAGCGCATCGACATCACTTGTTCCCCCCGGACAGGGCGGAAATCCGGTCTTCGTCGCGGATCTTGCCGGACAGCGCCTCGATCACCACGACGGTCAAAAGCCCCTCGGCAATCGCCAACGGAATTTGGGTGATCGCGAAGATCCCGCCGAACTTCAGCGCCGCTCCAACAAAGCCCGACACGGGATCAGGATAGGCCAGCGCCAGTTGCAGCGAGGTGAAAACATAGGTCGCCAAATCGCCCAAAGCCGCAGCCAGAAACACCGAAACCGCAAAGGGCAGCCCCGCAACCCCGGCCAGTTTCCAAACCCCATAGGCCACCCAAGGCCCGACAATCGCCATCGAAAAGGCATTGGCCCCCAGCGTCGTCAGCCCGCCATGCGCCAGCAAAAGCGCCTGAAACAGCAACACAATCACCCCCAGAACCGCCATGACCGACGGGCCAAAGACGATGGCCCCCAGCCCTGTACCCGTCGGATGCGAGCAAGAGCCGGTGACAGAGGGAATTTTCAGCGCAGACAGCACGAAGGCGAAAGCGCCCGAAGCGGCCAGCGTCAAGCGGGCTTCGGGTTGCTCGCGGACGATTGTGCGAATTCTTGCGGCCCCGGCCAGAACAAAGGGAGCCGAAACGGCATACCATCCCAGCGCATGAGACGCCGGCAAAAAGCCTTCCATGATATGCATGTCTTATCCTTCCACATCGGACGCACTGCTATCGAATGATCCGAAGGACACCCCGCCCCGGACGGCTTGCAGCACAAGAGCGATGGCAGGTCTCCTGACTCGCGGGTCGTTGCACCCCGGTCGCCTTCCCGGCCAGTGCCCCCCGTGGAATGGGGGCGGCCAGTGGCATTTGACCGGGGACTCGCCGCTCACAGTTGCGGGGGCAGCCACGGCTTCGGCCCCTGATGGGTAATCCTCACCGTGTTCCCTTTTCATCCCTTGGTTTTGGGAACCATCGCCGGGTAGGTAACCGGGCAGCGTGGCGCTTGTCAATCTGCCGGTTGCACCATGGCGCGGGCAAGCGCTGGGGTCCGCCCGGCGTTGCCCCTGCCCCCGGCTGTGCCGCCCTTAGCGGAAAAGCTGGCTCAGGTGATCATTGAGATAGATGCCCTGCGGGTCCAGTTTGCGCCGCAAGGCCCGGAAATCATGGGCGCGGGGATAGATCGCGGCCACATCTTCGCCGGTCAGGAAATGCATCTTACCCCAATGCGGGCGTGCGCCATAGCCGCGCAGGATCTTGTCCACGGCGCGCAGATAGGCCCAGTAATCCGTGCCCGGCTCTCCGGACACCGAGACGGTCACGCTGTCTTGCTTGTGACACGGGCTCATCCACGCCTCATCCCCGGCGGTAAAGCGGTATTCGATGGGAAAGCGCGCCTCCGGAAAGTCTTCGAGCATGATCTTGCGCACCGCACGGACCGCGTCCTTGCCATGCTGGCGCGGCACAGCATATTCCAGCTCGTGAAAGTTCGGAATATATTCAATGGGGTAGACGTCAGAACTGTAGGCGACCTTTTCAAAGGTGCTTTCAAAGGGGGCGTCTTCGGTGATGTCCATCACCTTCATCTCGCAGACATCTGCCGTGCGGCCGCTTTTTGACGTCGCCGCAGTGTCGGGCAGGCAATAGAGGTGACGGCTTTCCTCATAGGGGCACCAGAAAAAGCTGAAGTGGCGGTGATTTGCCGCCAGATCATCATGCATTTCCATGGCCGCCTCAAAGTCTTCACGCCAGATCCGCTCTTTCAGCCGATAGCTGTCGGTGGCCTGCAAGGTCATCTCTGAAATCGCACCAAGGGTGCCCAGCGACACCCGCCCCGCCAAAAGAAGATCAGGGGTCGTTTCATCCACGACAAGGATGGAGCCATCTGGTTGAACAAGCTTCATCCCGACGATGCAATCGGCCAGGATCGGCAGCCCGGCCCCGGTTCCATGGGTGCCGGTGGTGAACGCCCCAGCAATGGCCTGACTGTCGATATCCCCCTGATTGAGAAGCGACAGGCCTTCGGATTTCAGCACCTTGACCAATTCGTTGATCGTGGTGCCGGCCGAGGCGGTCACCCGCCGCTTGGCACGATCGACACTTTTGACCCCCTTCATTTGCGACAGGGTGAGGTGCAGCCCATTGGTCAAAGCCACGGGGGTAAAGCTGTGACCAGACCCCGCAACCCGCACGTTCATGCCCTTTGCGCTGGCCTCGGCGATCAGCGCGCAAAGCTCGTCCTCGCTGCGTGGCGCCCCGCGTGCCGCCCGCACACAGGATTGGTTGCCAACCCAGTTGCGCCAATGCGCATGTTCAATGCCAAAATCATTGACCAGCATGTTGTTCGAGGATGTCGTCATCGTGGCGGTCCCTGTTGCTATTTTTTCTCAGCTTACAGGAAAGGCACCATACGCATAGAGGGGACAGAACCCCCTCTCGGAATCTTGGACAGCGTGCTGTGCTGGCTTTGGCCTTGCGCAGAGGCAACACGCTGCCCGTGTCCGTCACGCCAAACAAAATTCCGCGCGACACGCCTCAAGCGTCTTTATTTGCCCACCCTCGGCATCGAAATTCTCCGGCGAGAGCCATGCCTCATAGGCAGGCCGTAGCTTTGGCCAATCGGTGTTGAGCATGGCGAACCATGCGGTGTCGCGGTTCCGGCCCTTCACGATCAGATGCTGGTGGAACACACCTTCGTGCCGAAAACCGAAGCGTTGCGCAGCCCGTTTGGACGGCAGGTTCGAATTGTCGCATTTCCACTCGAAGCGGCGGTAGCCAAGGTCATCAAAGATGTGGCGGGCAAAGAGAAACAGCGCCTCGGTTGCCGCTGGTTTTCGCGACACCAATGGCCCCCAGTAGATATGGCCGATCTCTGCCACACCGTTTGCCGCATCAATCCGCATGAAGGTTTGCCGCCCCGCAACCTTGCCCGATGCCTTGTCGATCACCGCAAAGAACAGCGGATCCTCGCTTGCTGCCGATTGCTCCACCCAAGCGCGAAAGACCTCGCGGTCAGTTGGTGGGAGATTGGGCAACCAGCGGAACCGCTCGTCCCCGTCCGGTTGGGCAGAGGCGTCAAACAAGCCATCCGTATGGCGGGCGGGGTCAAGTTTTTCCAGTCGGACGAACCGCCCCTCTAACGCTTCGGTTCCGGGTCTGGGGCGTGGGGTCCATACGGACAGGTCTTCGGCCATTTCAGGCTCCTTGTTGAATGTTCGATTTACAGATCCGGGTCCTTCAGACCTCGGGTCCATCCACGTTTTCCAGCGTCTCGCCCTGACCAACGCGGAGAAAGATATACCGCACGTCATCCCCGCCCTGCAGGATCTGGGCGCGGTGGATCACGCGGCGGGGGAAATAGGCGTAATCGCCCGCACCGAGTTCGAAAGACTCTGTGCCGCCCGGGCCGTGATCGACGCGGATACGGCCCGACAGCATATACATGACGCTGTCGAAATCCTTGTGGTGGTGCCACTGGCTGGGTTGATCCAGCGCGGTAACATGGCATTCCCCGACCCAAAGGTCCCCGACTTCCAGCGCCTTGCGCCGGATCTGGCCCGGCGTGATCGGGCCTTCTTCAAGCTCTCCGGCGCGGATGACGCCAATTTCAGAAAACAGTTGCGTGCCCACGGGCTTTCCTCTCGCGGCAGTGATGATCTGCCCCGCACTATCAACAGTTCATCGAAAAACAGGAGGACAAGTCTTGTCGCGAAACGGACAATCACTCTGGCTCATCAAGGTGCAGCGTCCGCGCCTGCGCCGGTGTCAAACCAAAGGTCCGCCGGAACGCGACACCAAGTGCAGATTGGCTGCTGAAGCCGACCTTCTGGGCGATGCGGGCAATTTCTCCATCTGTCATCAGCAACACGAATGCCGCGTTCAGGCGCGCCTGCAACCGCCACTGGCCAAAGGTCATCCCGGTATCGTGAAGGAACAGCCGCGCCAGCGTCCGGGCCGATGCGCCGCAGATTTCAGCCCAATCATCAAGCGTTCGGGGATCGGCAGGATTCTCGATGAGCGCCTGCCCGATCTTGGACAAACGCGCTTCCTGCAGTTGCGGAAGCCGAGTCATCAGCGTCTTGGCCCGTCCGATTTCATCGATGATGAGGGCGATGAGATGCGGGCATCGCCCGTCAGGGGGCCAGTTCACCGGTTCAGCACAGATCGCAACGACCAGCTCTCGCAGCAACGGATTGACCGTCAACACCCGCGGCTCCGAGGCGAGCGCCACCGCAACGCTTCGGTCAATGAACACTTCGCGCATCGCGACATCGCCCTCCATGGAAATGGAATGCGTTTCGTCCGCAGGCAGGAACAAGGCCTTGGTCGGCGGCAGCAGGAACAAGGCGTTTGCAGTTTCTACGCGCATGAGCCCCGAGATCGCGTAGACAAGTTGCGCTTTGGGATGGCTGTGCATCCCCGAGGAAAGCCCATGCGGATAGTCCATGGCAAAGCCCACCGCACTGCGATCGGCGCGATCATAGCAATCAATCAGCGCCTGTCGCTCTGGCGAAAGGAATGGGCTTTCTGGCTTCATGCTGCCAGATTATTCCTAGACGCGTGGGGTGGCAATCGCGCCAGTGGGCCGCCAGTCCTCGGGGTTCCGCAAATCCTGACCCTAATGGCAGATTAGCACCGAACGCAGCGCGGCGATAACCTCACAGGTTCGCCCCCTCGCTGCGCAACTCTGCCAGCACCTTGGCAGCGATTTCGAACGAGCGCAGGCGGGCGCTGTGCTCGTGGATCATGCCGGTGACGATCAGCTCGTCGGGGCGGAAAGCGGTCAGAAGCTCGTGCAACTGGGCCTTGACCGTCGCCTCTGACCCGGTCGCCGAACAGCCTAGTGACGCCTCGACCTCGGCCCGCACCTGCGGTGGGATTTCGGACAGATCATCCGTCGCGGCAGGCAGTTTCCCGGGCCGTCCTGTGCGCAGCCGGGCAAAGCCGAGAAGGTGCGAGGAGCGCAAGTAAGCGGCGTCGGCGTCGGTATCCGCCGCGCAAACCCCTGCGGCCATCATCGCATGGGGCTGATCGAGATGGGCCGAGGGGCGGAAGCTGTGGCGGTAGATCTCCAGCGCCTCTTCCAACATTGCGGGGGCAAAATGCGAGGCAAAGGCGAAGGGCAGGCCAAGGAAGGCCGCCAACTGTGCGCCGTAAAGGCTGGAGCCAAGGATCCAGACCGGCACTTTGGTGCCACCGCCCGGAATGGCGCGCACCCGCGCGGCCTCGGTCCCGTCGGCGAGATAGCCGATCAACTCCTGCACATCGGCGGGAAAGCTGTCGTCGGGCGCCATGTGGCGGCGCAGGGCGCGGGCCGTCGCCATGTCGGTGCCGGGCGCGCGCCCCAGACCCAGATCAATGCGCCCAGGGTACAGCGTGGCCAGCGTGCCAAAGGCCTCGGCCACCATCAAGGGCGCGTGGTTGGGCAGCATGATGCCCCCCGCGCCAACCCGGATGGTGTGGGTTGCCGCCGCGATATGACCAATCACCACCGCAGTTGCCGCACTGGCGATGCCCGGCATGTTGTGATGCTCGGCCAGCCAGTAGCGGTGATAGCCCCAACGTTCGGCGGCACGCGCCAGATCAACCGAGGCGGCCAGCGCATCGGCGGCGGTCTTGCCCTCGGGGATGGGGGAAAGATCAAGAAGCGAATAGTGCAGCATACGGCCTCCGTTTGGCTGAACCTAAGTTGGCAATGGAGAAAGACCAAGGGGCGGAGCAGATTTCCTTGGGGTCATGCAAAACTGGTCACAAATGCCAAGATGTGCCTCTTGCTGCGAACTCTGCCGCGTCGCCCCACAAGACAAGCCCCTTGCCATCCCACCCCCGAACGCGACCGCCTGTTTCCACCGGAACCAAAGACAGCCACGCCACGCTCCGATCGTCCAACAGACCAGGGCGGGGCGAACCGTAGCTTCCTGTGCTCAATCGGAGACAGCCTGCGACGTCTCGCCGAGGCGCCGCAGGTTCAAGCCCTGCCGGACGCGCTATTTTGAAAGGAAAGAGCACGTCGCCCCCTGCCCGGGCGCGCTGATCGAAACGATAAGAGCAGCGTCGCCCGCTCTAGAACGTGTCCAAAGATGGGCACAGCAAAACAACTACTTCAGGGATATATGGCGGAAGCGGTG
>CALBSG010000091.1 GCA_937927675.1 uncultured Paracoccaceae bacterium
CGCCGCCCGCGGCACCGCGACCACCCGAATGCACCTGCGCCTTGACGACCCAAGCCTTGCCGCCCAGTTCGCGGGCACGATAGCCCGCCTGTTCGGGGCTATAGGCCAAACCGCCGCGCGGCACCGGCACGCCGAAACGGGCAAGAATTTCCTTGGCCTGATATTCGTGGATGTCCATGCTATCCTCCGTGAAATTGCTTTGGGTGTTCAAGCCGCGCAGGGCTTGAAAGGCTGCGATCAGCGTGCCGAAATGGCGTCGGCCAGCACCAGCACGTTCATCGCCATGCGTTCAGACGCGGCGTCAATCATGCGACCGTCAAGCGAGGCGGCACCTTTGCCCTGCGCTTCGGCCTTGCGCAGTTCTTCAACGATGCGGCGGGCGCGAGTGACTTCAACCTCGGGCGGCGAGAACACGTCATTGGCCAGCGCCACCTGCTTGGGATGGATCGCCCATTTGCCGACCATGCCAAGGGTGGCGGACCGCAGCGCCTGCGCGCGGAAGCCCTCATCGTCGGAAAAATCGCCAAAGGGGCCGTCGACGGGCAACACGCCATGGGTGCGGCAGGCGGCGACGATGGCGGCTTGCGCCCAATGCCACGGGTCGGACCAGTGTTTTGCCCCCTCGCGCAGCATGTAATAGTTTTCTTGCGTGCCGCCGATGCCAGTGGTCTGCATCCCCATCGAGGCCGCGAAATCGGCCGCGCCAAGGCTCATGGCCTGCAAGCGGGGGCTGGAGGCTGCGATTTCCTCGACATGGGCGATGCCCGCGGCGGATTCGATGATGACTTCGAAAGAGATGGGTTTCGTGCGGCCTTTGGCGCGTTCAATGGCTGTCACCAGCGCATCCACCGCATAGACATCTGCCGCGCAGCCGACTTTCGGGATCATAATCTGGTCAAGCCGCGGCCCGGCCTGTTCGAGCAGGTCCACAACGTCGCGATACCAATAGGGCGTATCAAGGCCGTTGATCCGCACCGACAGGGTCTTCTTGCCCCAATCGAGTGTGTTTATTGCGGTGATGATATTAGCGCGGGCGGCGTCCTTGTCTGACGGTGCCACCGAATCTTCGAGATCAAGGTTGATGACATCCGCAGCACTGGCCGCCATTTTTTCAAAGAGCGCCGGGCGCGAGCCGGGGCCGAAAAGTTGGCAACGGTTCGGGCGGGCAGGGGGCAGAGGCTGGAGGCGGAAGCTCATCGGAATTCTCTCGGCAATGAAGTTTCGTTTTGGCTTGTCGTTTGGGTATATTGTTGCGCGTCTTGCTGCAAGTGCGAATTGCAGGTGCAGCAATTGCGCCGCATCATCTGTGACGCTCTGTGCTTGCCCTTGGCTGCCGGGCGCGCAAAGACTGCCTAAACCGCAACGAGGGGCCGCTGATGCTGACCGTTACGCCTGAAACTTTCGCGCTTGCCCAGACGTTCACCATTTCGCGTGGGTCAAAGACCCATGCCCATGTGTTGACGGTGCGGGTGACGCGGGGCGGGGTGACGGGCTGGGGCGAATGTGTGCCCTATGCCCGTTATGGCGAGACGCTGGAGTCGGTCACGGCGCAGATACGTTCGTTGCCCGAAGGGATCACGCGGATGGCGCTGCAAGATGCCTTGCCGCCCGGCGCGGCGCGCAACGCGGTGGATTGCGCCCTGTGGGACTGGGAGGCGAAGGCGGCCGGCAAGCGGGTTTGGCAAATGGCCGGGCTGCACATGCCGGGGCCAAAGGTGGTGACCTATACCCTGTCGCTGGATACGCCAGAGGCGATGCGGAACATGGCGGCACAACATGCCCATCGCCCGGTGTTGAAAATCAAACTTGGCACGCCCGACGATATGCCCCGGCTGGAGGCCGTGCGGGCCGGCGCGCCGAAGGCCCGTATCATCATCGACGCCAATGAGGGCTGGACGCCCGAGGTCTATTCCGATCTCGCGCCGCATCTGGTGCGGCTGGGCGTAGCTTTGGTTGAGCAACCTCTGCCTGCGGGGCGCGATGAGATGTTGGCCGAAATCGCCCGCCCGCTGCCGGTTTGTGCCGATGAGTCTTGCTTTGATGCCGCCAGCCTGCCCGCGCTGAAGGGGCGGTATGACATGATCAACCTCAAGCTTGATAAGACCGGCGGTCTGACCGAAGCCTTGCGGACACGCGAGACGGCGGCACTGCTGGGCTTTGGGTTGATGGTAGGGTGTATGGTGGGGTCATCCCTTGCTATGGCCCCCGCGGTGCTTGTGGCGCAGACGGCTTTGGAAACAGACCTTGACGGGCCACTTCTTCTGCGGGAAGACCGCCCGCATCCGTTGCGCTATGACGAGCATGGCGTACATCCTTCCGATCCGCAGCTTTGGGGATAGACCATGACCCGCACCGTTTTCCTGAATGGCGATTATCTGCCCGAGACCGAGGCCAAAGTGTCGGTCTTTGACCGTGGGTTTCTGATGGCCGATGGGGTCTATGAGGTGACCTCCGTTCTGGGCGGCAAGTTGATCGACTTTGCCGGCCATTGCGTGCGTCTGGCGCGCAGCCTGTCGGAACTGGAGATGAAGAACCCCCATACCGAGGCGGAATGGCTGGCCATTCATCGCGAGTTGGTGGCACGGAACGGTATCGTCGACGGCATGATCTATCTGCAGGTGACGCGTGGCAATCCGGGCGACCGCGATTTTGCCTATCCGGGGCCGGAAACCGAGCCGACCGTGGTGCTGTTCACCCAGTCGAAGCCGGGCCTTGCTGAAAACCCCGCCGCGAAAACCGGCTGGAAGGTTATCTCGATCCCGGACATCCGCTGGGGCCGCCGGGACATCAAGACGGTGCAGCTGCTTTATCCGTCGATGGGCAAGATGGCGGCCAAAAAGGCCGGGGTCGATGATAGCTGGTTTGTCGAAGACGGCGTGGTGACCGAAGGCACCTCGAACAACGCCTATATCGTCAAGGGCAACAAGATCATCACGCGGGCCTTGTCGCATGACATCCTGCACGGCATCACCCGCGCTGCCGTTCTGCGTTTCGCAGTCGAGGCGCAGATGGACGTCGAGGAGCGCGCCTTTACCATTGCGGAAGCCCAAAGCGCGGATGAGGCCTTTATCACCTCTGCATCCGCCTTCGTTATGCCGGTGGTGGAAGTTGACGGCAAAGCCGTTGGCACCGGCAAGCCGGGTGCCGTGGTGGCACGGCTGCGCGAGATTTATCTTGATGAGATGCGCAAGGCGGCGATCTAAGGCCGCCTAAAGCCCTGCCAGAACCTGCGTGAGAATGGGGGCCAGCCGCGCCGCCCAAGCGCGCTGCTCTGCCTCTGTGCCGATCAGGTCGTTCCTGATTTCGATCAGGGTATTGTGCCGCCCCGGTGTCAGGGCGTGGCGGTCAATCGCATCGCCGGGCAAATGGCCCGAGTAGGGTTCGTTGTCACCGACGCAAAGATCCGGCTCTTGCCGCAGCCGGGCAATCAACGGCAGGGAAAACCGGCTGTCGAGATGCGAATGCAGGACGCCCACCTGCCACGGCCGAGGGCTGCGGCCTTTCAGGCAGGGGGTGAAAGAGTGGATCGCCACAATCACGGTGTCGGGCCTGCGGGCGGCCAAACCGGCATAGGCGGTGTGGTAGGGGCGATAAAGTCGGTCGAGTCGTTCCTCGACCCCTGTGCTGTCGATGTGGCGATTGGCCGGAATGATCGTGCCGTCATAAAGCCGCATCACCAGCGTCGGGTCATCTTCGCCCCGGTTGGGATCGATCACCAGCCGCGAGAAGTTGGACAGGATCGCGGGGCTGTCCAGTGCCTCTGCCAGTGCGCGCGTCAACCCTGCCGCCCCGACATCCCAGGCGATGTGTCGGGCCATATCTTCGGCTGCGATGCCAAGATTGCCGCCAGAAACCCAGTTTGGCACCCGATTTGACGCGTGATCACAGGTCACCAGCCAGCGGCCGGGGCGGCTTTCGCCAAGGATCTGGAACGCGTCAGACACTGGTGTCACCCTTTTGTTACCCTTTGCCGCCAGTGTTCGACCGGAAAAGCCGGGGTTTTGCAACAGGCAGGCAGAAAAAGTTAGCGCTAACAGGTCTGGCCCGTTGCCCCTTTGGGCAATTTCGGTCATAAACTCGGCAACAAGAAAGAACAAAGGACAAGGCCGCCATGAGACGCCTGCGCAGTGTTAAGATCGTCGCCACGCTTGGTCCTGCATCCAGCGATTACGACACCATTCGCGCACTGTTCGAGGCAGGGGCCGATGTGTTCCGCCTGAACATGAGCCATGGGGTGCATGCCGATATCGAGGCGCGCCACAAGATCATCCGCAAGGTCGAGGCCGATCTTGGCCGCCCGATCGGGATTCTGGCCGATTTGCAGGGCCCGAAACTGCGGGTTGGCGTCTTTGCCAATGGCTCGGAAGAGTTGGAAGATGGCGCCAAGTTCCGCATGGATCTCTCTTCGGTCCCGGGCGATGCCGCCCGTGTGCAGCTTCCGCACCCCGAAATCTTTGCCGCACTGGAGCCCGGTGCGTCGCTCTTGGTCAATGATGGCAAGATCCGCCTGCGGGTCGATGCCTGTGGCAAGGATTTTGCCGATTGCACCGTGACGGTGGGCGGCACGATTTCCAACCGCAAGGGCGTGAACGTGCCGGACGTTGTGCTGCCCTTGGCGGCACTGTCGGAAAAGGACCGTGGCGATCTGGAGTTTGCCTGCTCTTTGGGCGTGGACTGGTTGGCGCTGTCCTTTGTGCAGCGCCCCGAAGATGTGATTGAAGCGCGCGGTCTTGCCAAAGGCCGTGCTGCCATTCTGGCCAAAATCGAAAAGCCCGCTGCCGTAAAAGCCTATGACGCCATTTTGCAGGTCTCGGACGGGATCATGGTGGCGCGCGGCGATCTGGGCGTTGAACTGCCCGTCACCTCGGTGCCGCCGATCCAGAAACGCCTTGTGCGCGGTGCGCGGGCGGCAGCAAAGCCGGTGATCGTGGCAACCCAGATGCTGGAATCGATGATCGAAAGCCCGGTGCCGACCCGTGCCGAGGTGTCAGACGTCGCAACCGCCATTTATGAGGGCGCCGACGCGATCATGTTGTCGGCGGAAAGTGCCAGCGGCCAATTCCCGCTGGAGGCCGTCGGAATGATGAACCGGATCGCTACCGCGGTCGAGGCCGACCCAACTCATAACGACCGTGTCCATTTCACCGAGACGAAGGCAGACTTCACCACCAACGACGCGATCGCCGAAGCGGCGGCAGGCAATATGGTGAAGGTAGTGAGCGCAGCAGGGAT
>CALBSG010000092.1 GCA_937927675.1 uncultured Paracoccaceae bacterium
ATCGGTCCTTTCCCGAGATTGTTGAGCGTCTTTCTCAGGCAGAGCCGACTGTGCTTCGTGCAGCTGACTTCCTGCCGATCGCGGCGAGGTTAGAGGCCTTGGTTGCCCCGTTTGTGGTCAACCCGACCCAAGGCTGTCTGTTCCCCGACACCCCTGATCGAGACGTCTGCACCTCACCGCTCGAGCTGGAGGATCTGCCGCCCGTTGTAACGGAGAAGATCCTTCTGGCGGTGAAAGAAGGCGCGGCGCGCTGATCGGTTCGGGCAAAGTTGATGTCCTTTGCGCCGATAGCGGGGCGAAATACCGTTGGCCTTCTCTCGTTGGACCTCAGCGTTCCAAGCACGACATCAATCGCAAAGGTCGATCGACACCCGCACTTGATCGCCGAAATACTCCGCCCCATCCTCGCATAGCTGGACAACCAACACGTAGCGGCCTTTGTCCTTGAGTGGCTGAATGGAAAATCGCTCAACGGCAGGGTTTCCGTCATGCAGGACGCGTTGCGACGGAAAACCACTCGCGGGGCGGGGCAGTTCTTGCGACGGCACCTCGCACTCCCATCGAAAACTGACGGTAATGCCGGACTCCTCGTTCAGGACGAGGTTGCTGCCGCCTCCTGCGGCAAGCCGCACCTCGACAACACCCGGAGTTCCGGCACGCCATTGCTGCGGCACTGCGGAAATTGCCAGCTCGAATGTTTTTTCGGTATTGGCAACACGAAGACTTGGCAGTTGAAGCGCTGCATCCATCTCGCCCTCAATCAACCCCGCGAGAGAACCGACATTCTCGGGTCGGAAATACTCACCATGGCCACCTCGGATCACTGCGACGCGATAATCCCGGAAGTAGCGGTTCCAGCCCAAATGGGGATTTGCGTATCTGAAAATGGGGTTGATCCTGCTGTAATTTGAGCCCGGCATCAGCATCACGCGACGCGGATAGGGAATGAGAAATGCCGGTTCCACGAGCAAAGCGGAGGCTACATCCATCTTGAGTTGCAGCAGGGTATTCGCGAGCATGAGCGCAATACGAGAGCCCTGGCAATTGCCTCCGACCGCAACCCTTTGAGGTCCGATAGCTGTAAAGATCGCGCGGGCGTAGATCGCGGCGATTTGGGCCTCGTACCACTCCTTGAATTCACGATCTATCAGACCGTGGGCAGAACGGAGGATGTACAGTGGCCGGTCCGACCCCAGGGCGGCCGCCAAGGACTCAGGCTCCGAAGAGTCGTTGAAGCACCACACCAGCGGAGGTTTTCTGCCCGCCTTGTTGAGGACGCGGATCAACCCGCTGTCGCCCACGGGCTCCCCCGGCCACAAGTCAAGTATCCGGCGCGCCTCCGGTAGGAAGTTTTGGACGGTCGCGTCACTTTCTGGCGCCCCCTCCGCACGGGCTTCGCGCTCCCGGCGTTGGTTGTCGCCTGACTTGATCGACTTGATTTTAGCGGTAAGCGTCCGGACAGAGTTGATCTCTGCAAAGCTGACCTGATCGAGTTCGATGCCGAACACATGTTCGACTTGGAAGATCATGCGCATGGAGGCAAGGGAGTCGCCGCCCAGATCGTCGAACCCGAGGTCAGGATCCCATGCTGCCTTGCGTTGCAGTACGTCACCCCAGATCGCAATGACGGTTTGGGCAATAATATCAATTTCACCGGGATCCGGCGCGCTGGGTGCAGCGCCCGAGGATAGGGCGGGCAGGGGTGGCGCAGCATCATGGTCGGGCAAGGATCCGTATTCCCGCTTGCCGCTGGGGGATCGGGGGATCTGCCCAACGCGCAGAAGTTTTGTCGGAAACATGCCCGGCTGGATGGACTTCAGGGCGATTTGCCGCAGCTCGGCGGGCGGCACTTCGCGGTCGGACACATACCAGGCCCAAAGATTGGCCGGATTGCCGCGCAGCGCGACCGCAGCATCGACAACATCCGGATGCTTTATCAGCGCCAGTTCGACCTGCATGGGTTCGATGCGAATGCCGTTGAACTTCAGTTGGCTGTCGGCGCGCCCCAATAGGACGAGCGTTCCGTCTGGTGTCAGTCGGCCGACATCGCCTGTCCTGTAAAGCCTGCGGTCGGCATTGTTAGGCGACTGAATGAAGGCCTTTTGTGTCTCGGCCGGTCGTTCGAAATACCCCTCTGCAAGCTGAGGGCCGCCGATGCAGATCTCACCGACAAATCCGGGCGGAAGGGGGCGCAGATCCTTGTTCATGATCAGGAAGTAACTGTTGGGCATCGCCTTGCCGACGGGCAGGATGAAAGGCTTGCCGACCAAGCTTCTGGAATGATCGCCCGCAAGTTCCTGGGTCGAAACCGCGACGGTGGTTTCTGTCGGACCATAGTTGTTTAAGATCCTGATGTCCGGCCCGAGGAAGGCTCGGAGCTTGGCATACAGCAGACTGGAAAAGCCTTCGCCGCCGACTGAAAAGGTCCGCAGCCGGGTGGGGCGCTGCAGATTGGGGAATTGCAGCATCGCGGTGGCAATCGACGGGGTGCAGGCTAGGAATGTTGAGCGGTCCTCGATCACGCAGGAGATGGCCGCAAGGCGCCCCGCCTCCTCGGGGTATACGCGGATTTCACCACCGACAAGAAACATTGCGAACGCGCGGAGCGTCATGTCGAAGATGGGTGCCGAGGTTAATCCGAAGACAGAGGAGGCATCCAGTTTGACGTTGTTTTTGTACCATTCAAGGAAGCGGACGAGTGAACGATGGCGAACGATGACCCCTTTCGGCGTCCCTGTCGAACCAGAGGTGAAGATCAGATAGGCGCGGTCGTCGTCCGACGGAACCTGATCCGGCTGGCCCGGCCCGTCATGGCTTATCAGGTCTTGAAAGGTGACGGAGAGTTCAGGTGCCCATTCTGTCGAACTGGCGATGCGCAAGGCGGCCCGCGTCTGCGCAACGATGGACAGCACGCGCTCTTGGCTGGCGGCCGCGTCCATTGGGCAAAATATCGCGCCGAGTCGAAAGACGGCCAGAGCAGTAACGATCCATTCGATGGACCGTGGCAGGGCGACGATGACCACATCGCCCGGTTTGACCGATCTATTCCAAAGAGCCGCTGCCATCTTTCGCGACAAGTCGTCCAGATCGCGGTAGGTGAGATGCCTGTCGCCTTCGCTGACGGCAGTCGCATCCGGATGATTGGTCTTTGTGCGAAGAAAGGCGTCCACGATGGTGTGCGGTATTTCGGGGTCAACGCGAAAGGCGGTTTCGGCCAAGTGCTGTTCTTGTTCCCCGGCCTTGCCGTCAAGGAAGTCTACTTCTGAAATCCTGACAGATGGCTCTCCGACGATGAAATCGTGGTTTGTCACAAAGTGTTGCGCAACCGCCTTTGCACCTCCGGTCGCCCGCGCCATCTGGGCACTGAGCGAAAGAATTAGCCGTATCGTTCCCCGCTCGGAACCAGGGCGGGCCGTCAACCGGATGCCGTCGCTGGTGTCACGGGTCGATATTTCATGGGATATTTCAACGGTCCTTGATCCGTTGAATTCGGCAAGTGGATCGAGGGTGAAGTTGAATATGACGCGATCATGGTGCAACTGGTCCGCTGGGGAACCTGGGTTGCGCTTCATTTCTTGAACTGCGCGTCGCCATTCTTGCCCAATTTCTGCGCTCGTAGGGTTTTCTGGAAGAGATATTCTCAGCGAGTCGGTCCGCAGGATAGGCCCGCAGTATTCGGCTGCTTGCAGCCGTTTCCGGCGGTTTATGACAAGGCCGACTTGGAA
Organism: uncultured Paracoccaceae bacterium; assembly: GCA_937927675.1. GTDB lineage: Bacteria > Pseudomonadota > Alphaproteobacteria > Rhodobacterales > Rhodobacteraceae > Tabrizicola_A. The sequence continues at coordinate 3,726 of CALBSG010000092.1, forward strand.
CTGGCTTTTGGACGAGATCGAGGCCACGAGCCCGACCAACGCCGCACCGAGATGGTCGAAGATATCTTTCCGCGCTTTCAGCGATGTGCTGTCCGGGCAGGCCAGACAGAATTGATGCACCAGCATCTCAGGGTCTGGTTGATCGGTTGTCGTGACGATGCGTTCGCCGAAGATATCAGATGTTTCACCATCCATCCGAAGGGGGGCCTTATCGTCGTCTTCGCGGATTCGCGGGGCCAGTTTCACGAAACTCGGGTATTCGCCTGCGGGGTCAGCATCCTGCGGGCCGACCTTGTAGAAATGGTCGAGACGCGAAAGGATCAGGCTCTTGCTGGAATAGTCCGTGACAATATGATGCTGATCCAGAAGCCAGATCCAGCTTTGGTCGTCCAGACGGGCCAAGGCGGTGCGCAACGGTGTTGTGGCCAAAGAGTGCGGTTGCGCCGCGATTTCATTGATCCATGCAAGTGCCGCCTGCCGGGGATCCGCCTGGCTTGAGAAGTCGCGCCGCAACAGATGATAGCTGACGCGGTCAGGCGCTGTTTGGAAAACCTCACCGGCGGTTTGTTCGAAGACAGTTCTCAGGCTGTCGGTCGTCCGGACGACTTCGGAAAAGGCACGCTCGAACCGGTCAGCATCGATTTCGCAATTCCACTGCACCAAGAGGGGCGCATTGTGGCCGGTGTTTTCGCCGTCGAGTCGATGGCTAGCCCAGAGCGCCGTCTGGAAGTCAGTAAGCGGCGCCCGTTCGGGAGCGCGTTGCATATCGGGGGCATTCCACATTCCGGACTCCGGAGTTAGGTCGTCTGTGTAGGTTGGGCGCAGGCGCTTGGGCGGCACCGGCGCAATCGTGGATCAAGCCTGCTGCAAGTCGGACGACACATGTCCAATAGCAAAGCGGTTCACCCGTGAAGTTTCGATGCTGCGATGCATGGCCTCGATGTCAGCCCCATGGGTGGCGCAGATCGCTTCCCAGTCACT
>CALBSG010000093.1 GCA_937927675.1 uncultured Paracoccaceae bacterium
ATCCTGCTGGTGGCTGTTGCCGCTGCGGTCGCGTCGAACTAATCCTTTCCGGATTAGATCAAGATAGGGGCGGTAGGTTTTCCTACCGCTCTTTTCTTTTGTCCGGTCCGTTTCTTTTTAAGCGCCCACGTCGGGCCAAAAGACTTAGCCCCAGACCCCCGTCAAAATATTACGCGTGACTTGTTCAACGGGACGCTCATGAGCGATCAGGCCCGCCACCCATTCACAAGATCCGGCATTGAACACCGCCCCCTTGCCCCGGCGGTATTCCACCATACAGCCGTTGCCCCTGCTGGCCCGCCCCAAGGTTTCGGCATCCACCCGGCCATAGACCTGCGCCGCCACCTCTTCGGCATCCAGTGTACCGATAAAATAGTCCACATCATGCGGCCCGGTGGAATGGGCCAGCGTCGTGGCGGGTGACAACCCCACAATGGTCAAAGCGCCTTGCAACCCGGTGCCTTCGGCCGCGTGCGGCAAGCCATGGGTCATGCCATAGTCAATCCCGTCCACCTCATAGCCAAAGATCTTTGACGCCGCCCCCAGCACATCGCCATAGCCAAGCCCGGTGCCCGCCATCGCCCAATGTTCGGGCCGATAGATCGCAAACCCGCCCGAGCCATGGGCGGCGCAGCGGCTCCATCCGGCATAGACGCCCATGCTGCCGGTCAGCCCCATGGTTGCCACGGCAGGGCGGGCAACGCGCGGGTTGTCCCAATAGCTGGTCAGACGGTTGCTGGCCGCAAGCGGATCCGCCTGCTCGGCCGTGGCTTTGAAACAGGTCTGGGTCAGAAGGTCGCCCGACAGCCGGGTTTGCCAAAAGAAATTCCCGCCGAACCGCGCGAGTTCGCCGCCCGCATCCACCCAAGCCTCCAGATGGTCGCGCATCTCCCATGTCCAATATTCGTCATGGCCGACAATCAGGGCGCGCATATAACCTGCCAGCGCGTCAGGGTCGCGGTGCAGGTCGTGCTGGGTCAGATAATCCAGTCCGATGCCCTGCCCTTCGCACCACAGGGCAAAGGGCCGCTCAAAGGCCGCCCACCCGGATGAGGCATATTTCTTCGAAATCCCGTTGGCGCGGGCGTAATCCATATGCGGATAGCGCGGGCGCGACAGCAGCGGCGAGGCATGCGGGATACGCGGGGCATCCTCGGGCCACGATACAAACCCCTTGGCCCATGGGCGCAGCAGGCTGACATGCGGCGCAAATTCGCTGCCGCTTTCCCCTGTCAGCCCCTGATAATGGTTCGACCCGCCCCAGTCATTGTAAGCGCACCACGTTCCCGTCGCGAGGATCATGGCAATCCGCGCCTTGGGCTGGGCGGCTCGCAGCACGAACATATGCTGCGACTGATGGCCCGGAATGCTGAACGTGATCGTGTAAACCCCGCTCTGCCAATCGCCCGGAATCTCAAATCGCAAAACCTCTGGCCAGCCGCAGCCCGTGAACGAGTAATCGGCAGATGTCGTTGCAAAGGTGGTGGCAATCTCGCGGTCCAGCACGGTTTCCGGGTTGCCCCCGTCGCGGGCGATCACCAGCCGCGCCGAAGGGGCCGAAGACATGGCATGCAGCACAAACGTCTCGCCCGGCCTATAGGATAGCCCTGCGGTATAGCCCCAAACTTGCGCGCGCGTCGGATCATCCGAGGCCATTTCATAATAATGGCCCGTCACCGGGCTGCCGTCATCATAGGGTCCAGCAGTAAAGAACCCCTGCAACGTCATGGCCTTGGTCCCATCAGACGCGCGACATCCAGCATGCGGTTGGAAAAGCCCCATTCGTTGTCATACCAGCCAAAAACCCGCAGCATGCCCCCCTTGGTGACCCGCGTTTCCGGCAGGGCCATGATGATGCTTTCCGCCCTTGCCCGCAGGTCGGTCGAAACCAGCGCCTTTTCGGTAGCACCGATCACCCCGCCCGCCGCGGCCAGCACAGCGTTCACCTCGGTCGCCGTGCAGGGCCGTTCAGTCATGACCGCCAAATCAACCGCTGAGACGCTGGCCGTCGGCACCCGCACCGCCGACCCCTCAATCCGACCGGCGATCTGCGGCAAAACTGTATCCAACAGCCGCTGCGCGCTGGTCGTCGTCGGCACCATCGACAGGGCCGCCGCGCGCGAGCGCGAAAAATCCGCCGCCGGGGCGTCCACCGTCGGCTGGCTGCCGGTATAGCAATGGATCGTGGTCATCGACCCCGTCACAACGCCCCAATGTTCATGGATCAGCCGCGCCAAGGGGGCCAGCGCATTGGTCGTGCAAGAGGCGTTCGAGACAATCGCCTGCCCGCCAAGTTCATGGTCATTGGCCCCCAGAACCACCGTCAGATCGGCGGCCTTTGACGGGCCGGAGATCAACACACGCGCCGCACCTGCCCGCAGGCCGCGCTCTGCCACATCCCGCGCATCAGCGCGCCCGGTGCATTCCATCACCAGATCGACACCCGACAGGTCCAGCCCGGAAATATCCGCTGTCCGGTGCAAGGGAATGGCCCGGCCATCCACAACCAAAGCCCCGCCGGTCAGCGCAACGCTGCCGCGCCACGGCCCGAAAACACTGTCGAATTCAAAAAGGTAGGCGCACATCTCGGGTGCGGCGATGTCATTGATGCCGACAATCTCGATCCCCGGGGCGGCACCTTGCGCCCATGCGCGCAACACCGACCGCCCGATCCGGCCAAAGCCGTTCACGAATACCTTCATCGTCTGCCCTCGTCCCGAATGGCGCCCTCACCGCGCAGATCACCACGCGGCGCGGGCGCATGCAACCATGGCCCGATCATTTGATCAAACTGGACGTATCCGCCTCAGGTCGGGTTCGCCGCCGGTGCCCCACCTTCGAACCGGTTGCCACGGCGATAATCACAGGGTGCTTCTTGCATCTGCAAATGCAGCCCCGTCCCGGTGAAGGGATGTGCGCGGGCAAGGTCTTCGTCGAACTCGATGCCCAAACCGGGGGCCTCGGGCGGGATGATGTAACCATCTTCCCACTTGATCGAATTCTTGATGAGCTTCAGGTGGAAATCGCCGCCCGTTTCAATGGTTTCGGCGATCAACAGGTTCGGAATGCTGGTCGAAAGATGCACGTTCGCTGCCCATTCCACCGGCCCGCAATAGAGATGCGGCGCCATTTCGGCGTTGAAAATCTCGGCAATGGCCGACAGCTTTTTGGCCTCCATGATGCCGCCCAACCGGCCCAGCGCAGGCTGCAAGATCTTTACCCCGCCCGCACGAAGCAGCGTGCCAAACTCGGCCTTGGTGGTCAGCCGCTCGCCCGTCGCCAGCGGAATACGTACCTGCCGGGCGACCTCGGCGAACTCCAAAAGGTTATCCGGCGGAATGGGCTCTTCATACCACAGCGGGTTGTAAGGCTCCAACTCGCGGCCCATTCGGATCGCGCCCGGCGTGGTGAACTGACCATGCGTGCCAAACAGGAGGTCAGCCTTGTCGCCGACTGCCTCGCGGATCTTGCGGCAAAACTCGACAGAACGGGTGATGTCCGACATCGCAGGCTCATGCCCGCCCCGAATGGTATAGGGGCCAGCCGGATCAAACTTTACCGCCGTAAAGCCCATCTCCACATAACGCGCCGCCGCCTGCGCCGTCATGTCGGCATTGACCCAAAACTCTGACGCGTCGTCGCCCGGCTGCGGGTAAAGATAGGTATAGCTGCGGATGCGCTCATTCATTTTGCCGCCCAACAGCGCCCAGACCGGGCGGTTGCGCGCCTTGCCCAAGATGTCCCAGCACGCAATTTCAAGGCCCGCAAAGGCCCCCATCACCGTAGGGTCGGGGCGCTGGGTGAAGCCCGACGAGTAGACCCGGCGATACATCAACTCGATGTTTTCGGGGTTCTCGCCTTGCATATGGCGCTCGAACACATCTTCGATCACCGCACGCATCGCCTTTGGACCAACGGTCGAGGCATAACATTCACCGTAGCCTACAAGGCCGGTGTCGGTGGTGATCTTCGGAAAGATCCAATAGCGCCCACCCCAACCCGGCGCCGGGGGCGCGACGACGAAGATTTCAAGATCTTTGAGTTTCATAGCCACATCCTCCGCACTTGCCGCGAGGCTGACGCGAGGCGCGGGCAGGATCATGTCAGTTCGCGACAAAACTCGTCGCGATAAGGCGATCAATCACAGCAGCCAGCGGCTCTGGCATCGACAGATGCGGGCAATGACCCGAGTCAAGCTCCTCCTGCGCCATGCCTGCCGCCATGGCCCGTTGCCAATCGGGGGGAATGGCGCGGTCGTCGCGGGCGATGATGGCCGCGCGGGGCAGTTTGGGCAGCGGGCCGGGAAAGGGCGTTTCCTGCGGGCCGATCGGCTCTGGCCCCATGCGATCGGTCATATCGTCGGTGTCGTGAAAAAACAGCGCGCGGCAACGTGCGGGATCGAAACGATAGCTTTGACGGTTCGGGCTGATGTGGAACGCCCCGCGCATCGGCTGGGATGGCCCCATCCGGCGCAGATCAGCCAACGACCTTCCGGGTTGCGGGATATAGGCGGCAAGATAAATCAGGCCGATCACCCGGTCAGGGGCCAGCGCCGCGGCTCTTGTGATGGGCAATCCCGCCGCCGAATGGCCAACCAGAAGGGTTGGCGCAGGGGTCGCGGCCAGAATTGCGTAGGCCAACTCGTCCAGCGTGACCTCCGCCCCATCACGCCCCGGCAAATCAATCGCCCGCGCCGTATGCCCCAAAGCGGCAAGAGCCGGGATCAGCCGTTCCCAAGCCCAGGCCCCAAAGCCCGAACCATGGATCAGCAAAATCTCAGCCATGGCCAATGCTGCGCAGGAAATCGTCCAGCAGCGCCACAAACTCCGCTGGCCGCTCCACCATCGGCAAATGCCCGGTGCTGCGCATCAACTCCCAGCGATGCCCACGGATCAGGTCGGCGGTTTCACGCACCAGATCGGGCGGCGTGGTGCCGTCATTGGCCCCCGCAACAACCAGCGTCGGAAGGCCCAGCGCGGCCGTGGTGGTGTAGAAATCCGCCCCCGAAATTGCATGGGCACAGCCAATCCAGCCAGCCGGGTTCATCGCCTCCAGCGTCGCGCGCACCTGCGGCATGGCGGACGCATCTTGCCATTTGCGGCCAAAAATCCGCTCCATCGCGCCGGGGGCATAGGCGGCAAGCCCCTGCGCCTCAACTTCAGCGGCACGTTGCTGCCACAGGCCCGGCCCACCGATTTTGGCCGCCGTATTGGCCAGCACAATGGCCCGCACCAGATCAAGCCGCTTGGTCGCAAGCCCCTGCGCCACCAGCCCCCCCATCGAAGACCCAACCACGACAGCGTCGGCCAAACCGAAATGCTCCATCAGGCTTTCGGCGTCGCGGATCAGCGCCCCCATCGAATAGGGCGGCGGCGGCACATCCGACCGCCCATGCCCGCGCCCATCAAACCGCAGGCAGCGAAAGCGCAGCGACAACGCGGCCACGCATGCATCCCAAAGATGCAGATCAGTGCCCAAGGCATGCAGAAACACAATCGCTGGCGCACCTTCTGGCCCGGCAATCTCGGCGTTCAGCCGCAGGTCTTGTCGCCAAATCAGGGCCATGGGGTATCTCCGAAGCGGTAAAGGGTTTCGCGAAATAACCCCGCATCAACATTGCCACCAGAGGCCGTGCAGATCACCGTCTCTGGCAAATCCTGCCGAAAGAGCGCCGCCGCCAAAGCCACTGCGCCGCCCGGCTCAACCACGATCCGCAGATGTTGGAAGGCCAGCACCATGGCCCGCAACGCCTCATCATCCGTCACCACAAGACCCGGACCGCAAAGGCGCTGCAGAATGGGAAAGGTGATCTCACCGGGGCTTGGCGTTACGATGGCATCACAAATCGATCCGGTCGCCGCTGCATTGCGTTCCCGCTGGCCGCTCGCCAATGATCGCGCGGTATCGTCAAAGCCCGCAGGCTCTGCCGGGCGCACCCGCAACCCCGGCGCGCGGGCCTCCAGGGCCAACGCGACCCCAGCGGTCAGCCCACCCCCACCGCAACAGGTGATGACATCAGCCGTGGCTATCCCCGCCTCTGCCGCCTGCGCGGCGATCTCCAACCCCACCGTGCCTTGGCCCGCAATCACCTGCGCGTCGTCAAAGGGCCTGACCAAGGACAAGCTGCGCTTGGCCGCCAGTTCCGCCCCAATCGCATCGCGGTCCTCGTATGCGCGATCATACAGCACCACTTCGGCCCCATAGGCACGGGTATTGGCAATTTTGACGGCAGGCGCATCCGAAGGCATCACGATGACACAGGGCGCGCCCAAACGGCTGGCGGCATAAGCCACCCCCTGCGCATGATTGCCTGACGAATAGGCCAGAACACCTTTGGCCCGTGCCTCTGCGGGCAGGGCAGTCAGCGCCGCCCAACCACCGCGAAACTTGAAACTGCCGGTCCACTGTAGACATTCAGCCTTGACGAAAATGCGCCGCCCGGCCAGCCGGTCCAGCAAAGGTGCATTCAGCAGGGGCGTCACCCGCGCCTGCCCGGCAAGCCGCCCTGCCGCCGCTTCAATCAGGGCCACGGATGTCATGTGCAGGCCCCGATGAATGCTGTCAAAACCGCCACCGCCTCGGGCTCATCAAGGAAAGGAATATGCGCCCGGTCCGGCACCTCGGCGCACATCATGTCAGGCCGGCGCCGCTTCATCTCGGCCATGGTTTCGGTCGTCAGCAGATCTGAATTGGCCCCCCGGATCAGTGCGACGGGCAGGCCAGAGGTCGCCTCCCACAGGGGCCACAGATCCACAGCCGGGCCGTTGAAGCCCGCGATAAACGCCTCACGCAGGGCCGGATCATAGGTGATTTTCAACCCTGTCGGGGTTTCTTCATAAAACTTCGTGACCTCCTCCAGCCAACGGCGGCTGGGCACATTGGCAAAGCCCGGACTGTAGCGCGGCATTTTCTCGGCAATCTCGGCCAGCGTTCGCGCCGAAGGGTTGCGCCCGACATAGTCGAAAATCCGCTCCAACCCCGGACGGTGAATTTCCGGCCCGATGTCGTTCAGGCACAGCCCCAAAAGCCGATCCTTTGCCACGGCGGCCAACATCATCCCGATCAGCCCCCCGCGCGACGTGCCCAAGACCGCCGCCTTGCCCACCCCCAGATGGTCCAAAAGCTCCAGCGCATCCTTGCCCTCTTGCGGCACGGTGTAACTTTGCGCCCCCGTCCATGCACTTGCCCCGCGCCCGCGGTAGTCCATCCGGATCAACCGCACGGGGGGCAGATGCGGGATCATATAGTCAAAATCCGCCATCGTCCGCGTCAGCCCCGCAAGACACAAAAGTGGCAACCCCTGCCCTTCGTCACGATAGGCAAGCCGGGCGCCGTCCGAGGTGGTAAAGAATTGGGGCATGGCGGTCTCCTTCGCGGTGCAGAGTTGCATGCGCAAGGACCGACGAAAAGGGGGCCTCGCTTGCCTGCCGCAAGCGCAAGGAGTAAGGGGCAGACAGCAAAAGAGGTGTTTCATGGCCGAGCCAACCGAAGAGCGCGCAAAGTCGAAAAAGGTCGGGGCGCTGGCAGCGCTTTGGCCCTTCGTGCGCCCCTATCGCCTGATGGTTCTCATCGCAGGCTTGGCGCTGATCCTGACCTCGACGGTCAGCCTTGTGCTGCCGATGGCCGTGCGCCGCGTGGTCGACAGCTTTGGTGCGGGCAATCTTGCCATTCTGGACACCTATTTCACCGCCTTTCTGCTGATCGCAGCACTTTTGGCGCTGGGAACCGGGGTGCGCTATTACTTCGTCACCCGTCTGGGTGAACGTGTGGTGGCCGACATCCGCCGCGCCATTTTTGACAAGGTGCTGGGCATGTCGCCCGCATGGTTCGAACGCATCATGACGGGCGAAATTGTGTCGCGGATCACCACCGACACCACGCTGATCCTGTCGGTGATCGGCTCCTCCGTCTCCGTCGCGCTGCGGCATTTCCTGACGCTGGCCGGTGGCCTTGTGCTGCTCGCGCTCACCTCGGCCAAGCTTGCCGGGATCGTCCTCCTTCTGGTGCCGGCCATTGTCGTGCCGATCATCGTTCTGGGCCGCCGCCTGCGCCGTCTCAGCCGTGAAAACCAAGATTGGATCGCCAATTCCTCGGGCAAGGCGACCGAAGCGCTGGGGGCCGTGCAAACCGTGCAAAGCTTCACGCACGAGGCCGCAACCCGCGCCGAATTTGGCGCGGTGACCGAACACTCTTTCCTTTCCGCCAAGACCCGCATCGCCACCCGTGCCGTACTGACGGTCATCGTGATCTTCCTTGTGTTCGCAGGCGTTGTCGGTGTGCTGTGGCTGGGCGCGCGCGATGTGCGAAACGGGGTGATGACGGCGGGGGAACTCGTGCAATTCGTCATCTACGCCGTGCTTGTGGCCGGGGCCGTCGGCAGCCTGTCGGAAATCTGGGGCGAACTGCAGCGCGCCGCCGGGGCAACCGAACGCCTTGTGGAAATCCTGCAAGCCGACGATCCGGTGCATGACCCAGCCCATCCCACCGCCCTGCCCACCCCGGTGCGCGGCGAAATCACCTTGGACAATGTCGCCTTCCACTACCCCTCGCGCCCCGATTACCGCGCGCTGAATGGCGTCACGCTGACCGTGGCGCCGGGCGAAACCGTGGCGCTTGTCGGCCCTTCGGGCGCGGGCAAGTCGACCGTGCTGCAACTCTTGATGCGGTTTTATGACCCGCAGTCGGGCACCATCCGCCTTGACGGCATCGACCTGCGCGCGATGGGCCGCGAAACCTTCCGCGCCCATATGGCGCTTGTGCCGCAAGACCCGGTGATCTTTGCCACCAGCGCCATGGAAAACATCCGCTTTGGTCGCCCCGGTGCCACGGATGCCGAGGTGATGGAAGCCGCCCGCTCCGCCGCCGCGCATGACTTCATCACCGCCCTGCCGCAAGGCTATGACACCTTCCTTGGCGAGCGTGGCGTGATGTTGTCGGGCGGGCAAAAACAGCGCATCGCCATCGCCCGCGCCATCCTGCGCGACGCAAAGGTGCTTTTGTTGGACGAGGCCACCAGCGCCCTTGACGCCGAAAGCGAACGCGCGGTGCAAGAGGCCGTGGATCGTCTGGCGCAAGGCCGCACCATGCTGGTCGTCGCCCACCGCCTTGCCACGGTGAAAAAGGCCAACCGGATTGTCGTCTTCGACGAGGGCCGCATTGTCGCCATCGGCAGCCATGAAGATCTGGTGGCCGAAGACGGGCTTTACGCACGCCTGGCGCGGCTGCAGTTTACCGATGGGGCGGTGTGAGGGCTCAATCCAACGAGGGATGCAAAGAACCTCGTGGTATGATCGACGCGTGAAACGACTTTTCTTAAGGGGTAAGCAAGATGGGAGGAGCGGGAGCAGGCGCAGGCGTTTTTCTGTTCGTTCCCCTGCTCCATGGCGCGCCGTTCTTTTGGCTGATCGCCGCCTTGACTGCCTGGATACTGGTGCTGCCCAGATGGACCTGTGCGACGGTCATGCTTTCGGTGGCATCGTGCGGTCCGCTCGCCTTCCTTTACCTTGAAGGAGGTCAGACAACCCTTGGCAAAGCCTTTGCACTGCTGAATCTTGGCTTTGCCGTCAGTGGGACACTGGCGATACCGGCCACAATCGCGTTGCGCATACTGATCGTTGTCTTGGCAATCAGGGCCCGCAAGCGATAACGCTCTGGCCCCGGTCCTGCCCATGCGAATGTCTGCATGGCGCGACAAACGGCGGCAGCATGCGTCTCAAAATACCTCTACCGGATACCCCACCCCGGTCAGATACAGCCCATCCGGCGGGCAGACCGGCCCGCAGGCGGCGCGGTTTTTCGCCTCCAGCGCGGTTTTCACATCCTCGGGTGTCCAGCCTCCCGCGCCGACCCGCTCCAGCGTGCCGACAATCGACCGCACCTGATTGTGCAGAAAGCTTCGCGCCCGCAGGGTAAAACGGATTTCGCGCCCTCCGGGATAGGGCATCTCTTCGATCCCGATCTCGTCAATCGTCTTCACCGGGCTTTTCGCCTGACACATCGTAGACCGGAAGGTGGTGAAGTCATGCAGGCCGATCAGATGCGCCGCGCCCCTCCGCATTGCCGCAACGTCCAGCCGGTTTTGCACCCGCCATGCCAGCCCGGCATCATGGGTCAAAGGCGCGCGGCGTTCGATCAGACGGAACAGATAGCGCCGCTCCAGCGCTGAAAACCGGGCGTGAAAATCATCAGCTACCTGCGCCACCGCCAGAATTGCCACCGGCGCGGGGCGCAAATGGAAATTCAACGCCTCGCCCAGCCGAAAGGGCTGCCAGTCGCGGGCCAGATCGACCGTCGCCACCTGCCCCGTGCCATGCACGCCCGCGTCGGTGCGGCCTGCGGCGGCAATGGTGTGCGGGCCGGGCTCCAGCCGTTCCAACGCCGCTTCAATCGCGGCCTGAACAGAGGGCATGCCCTGCGCCTGCCTTTGCCATCCGGCAAAGGGCGCACCGTTATATTCGACTTTCAGGGCATAACGCGGCATGGCCAGCCAATAGCGTGATGCCACGCACCTGTCCATTCCCCCTACCCATTCCGTCCCGTGATGCCTATCTTAACCGCGCAAGCATGAGGCACAGTTTGGTTTTCTCTGCCATCACCGACGGAATTACCCGGCAAATCGAAGGGGCCATGGCCACCGTCTCGGGGGCCTTCTTTGAACCCGTTCTGCGGCTTGGCGTGACGGGCCTGTCGCGGTCGGGCAAGACGGTGTTCATCACCGGATTGGTCGCCAACCTGCTGGACCGTGGGCGCATGCCCCAACTGAAACCCGCACCCCGGATCGAGGCGGTGCATCTACAACCCCAGCCCGATGTCACCCTGCCGCGCTTTGGCTATGAAGATCACCTTGCCGCAATGACGGGGGACAATCCGCGCTGGCCCGCCTCCACCCGCGCGGTGTCGGAACTGCGGCTGTCGTTCCGCCTGTCACCCTATGGGCTGCTGGCCGGTGTCTCTGGCCCCCGCACCCTGCATGTCGATATCGTGGATTACCCCGGCGAATGGCTTTTGGACCTTGCCCTGATCGGCAAGACCTATGCCGATTGGTCCGAGACCACCCTTGACCGCATCGCCAAACGCCCCGAGGCGGCCGCCTTCATGGCCCAAGCCCGCGCCGAGGATGGCGGCCGGCCGCGCGAGGCGACGCTTGAGGCTCTCGGGGAAGTCGCTCATCGCAGCTTCAGGGACAGCAGGCCGAGGAGCCCGAACAGGAAGGAGAGGATCCAGAAGCGGGCGACGACCTTGGTCGAGGCCCAGCCCTTCTTCTGGAAGTGGTGGTGGATCGGCGTCATCAGGAACAGGCGCCGGCCACCCGTCCGCTTGAAGTAGGCGACCTGCAGCAGGACCGAAACCGCCTCGAGCACGAAGACCCCGCCGACGATCGCCAGCAGGAAGGGCTGGTGCATGAGGCAGGCGACCGCGCCGAGCGCGCCGCTGATTTCGTCGCATCGCGCCGCAATGTCTGTTTCGGGGGTGTGCCGCAGAGGTGGTGCGGCGCGCCGCACAAGGTTTTCCACAGTTTATGCACAGTTATTAGGGCGTGTCTGTTTCTTTATCCACAAAGTTATCCACAGGGCGATTTCGCGCCGGATTGTCGGTGGTGTTTGCTAGACATTACTTGTTGTAATCGCGAGTATTCTTGAGGGTCGCTCCCTCGATGAAACTGGGGGTCGCTCCCCTTTAGAAACAGAGGCAATCATGGCGTTCGATGCAGCTCCACCACCAGTTGACTACAACGGTGGCAGTCAGCGCATGTTGCCTAACGACCTACTTGCCGAGCAAAGCGCCATCGGTGGCATGTTGCTTTCGGCCGAGGCAGTTGCCGAGGTTCAAGAGGTAGTCAAGGGCGCCGATTTCTATGCGCCCAAGCACGAAATCATCTTCGATGCCGTTCTAACCCTGTTTTCAAAGGGTGAACCAACCGATGTCATCACGGTTACCGACGAACTAACCAAAGCCGGCAACATCATCAAGGCCGGCGGCGCCGATTACCTGCACACACTTACCTCCATCGTTCCAACCGCGGCCAACGCCTCGTTCTACGCCAAGATCGTCTCCGAGAAGGCCACTTTGCGCCGATTGGTTGAGGTTGGCACCCGAATTGCCCAGATGGGCTACGCCAACGAGGGTGAAGTAGAAGACCTCGTAAACCAGGCCCAGGCCGATGTCTACTCGGTAACCCGCGGCGCAGCCAGCGAAGACTACGTTGCCCTCAGCGACTCAATCGAGGCCGCAATCCATGAGATGGAGCTAGCCCAGAGCCGCGGCGGCGAAATGGTCGGTGTTCCAACCGGCTTTGCCGAACTAGACGACCTAACCCACGGCCTACACCCTGGCCAGCTAATCATCCTTGCCGCCCGCCCTGCCGTTGGTAAGTCAACCTTTGCCCTAGATCTAGCCCGCCACGCGGCTCTAAAAGCAAACAAGGCCACCATCTTCTTCTCACTCGAAATGGGCCGCGCCGAAATCGCAATGCGAATGCTCTCGGCCGAATCACAAATTCCACTGCAGGCCATGCGCAAGGGCTCCCTAGAAGACAAAGACTGGGCCCGTTTGGCAGCGGTTCGCGGCCAAATCAACGATGCCCCGCTTTACATCGATGACAGCCCAAACATGACCCTGGTCGAGATTCGCGCAAAGTGCCGCCGTTTGCACCAGCGCGTTGGCCTAAAGATGATTGTCATCGACTACATCCAGCTGATGAGTTCTGGCAAAAAGGTTGAATCTCGCCAGCAAGAGGTCTCGGAGTTCTCTCGTGCCCTCAAGCTGCTTGCCAAAGAACTCGGTGTGCCGGTTATTGCGCTTTCGCAGCTAAACCGTCGCGCCGAAGAAACCAAAGACAAAAAGCCAGAAATCTCGCACCTTCGCGAGTCTGGATCGCTTGAGCAAGACGCCGACGTGGTCATCTTGCTTCACCGCGAAGACATCGGCCAACCCGATCACCCTCGCGCCGGCGAAGCCGACGTCATCTTGGCCAAGCAGCGTTCGGGCCCAACCGGCACGGTCACCCTCATATTCCAGGGCGGCTACTCGCGTTTCGTCAATATGAAACACTAAAAC